>NZ_JBFREY010000057.1:0-34791 GCF_052114545.1 Pseudomonas sp. KB_12
GTGCCGGCGTGCCGGCCACTCTCCCTCGCGGGTGCTGACACACCAGTGATAGCTACGGCCTCTTTCCCCGCGCGCACCCAATCTTAAGCCGAGCACTTGTTTGCTGCGCGACAGCGCAGCGTCGGCGACGCGGCGGGGACTCCCTCGCCACAAAAGCGCCCTCGCCAGAGGATTTGCGGGCACAAAAAAGGCGCGTCACCCCAGTGGATGACGCGCCTTTTTTACGCGGTGAGCGTTAGCTACCCGCCACCGTCATCCGCTCGATCAACACCGAACCGGTGCGGATGTTGCTGCGCAGTTCCAGATCGTTGCCCACCGCTACGATCTGCTTGAACATGTCGCGCATGTTCCCGGCGATGGTGACTTCCTGGACCGGGAACTGGATCTCGCCGTTCTCGACCCAGAAACCCGCCGCGCCACGGGAATAGTCGCCGGTTACCATGTTCAGGCCGTGGCCCATCAGTTCGGTCACCAGCAGGCCACGACCCATGCGCCGCAGCAAGGCCGCCTGGTCTTCTTCGCCATGGGTCACGAACAGGTTATGCACGCCACCGGCATTGGCGGTGCTCGGCATGCCGAGCTTGCGGCCCGAATAGGTGCCGAGGATGTAGGACACCAGCTCGCCGTTTTCCACGAACGGCTTGGCGTAGGTGGCCAGGCCATCGCCGTCGAACGCCGAGCTGCCCATGGCCTGCATCAGGTGCGGACGCTCGTCGATGGTCATCCATTGCGGGAATAGTTTCTGGCCCAGCGCGCCTTCGAGGAACGACGACTTGCGGTACAGGTTGCCGCCGGACACCGCCGACAGGAAACTGCCGAACAAGCCACCGGCCAGCTCGGCCGAAAACAGCACCGGCACTTCACAGGTCGGCACCGGCCGCGCGCCCAGGCGGCTGGCCGCCCGTTGCGCGGCTTTCTGGCCAATGCTCACCGGGTCCGCCAGCAAGGTGCCCTGGCGGCTCACGTCGTACCAGTAATCGCGCTGCATCTGGCCGTCGGCTTCAGCGATCATCACACAACTGAGACTGTGGCGGGTCGATGCATAACCGCCGATGAAACCGTGGCTGTTGCCATAGATCCGGCAGCCCTGGTGGGTATTGAGCGTCGTGCCGTCGGCGTTCTTGATCCGGCTGTCGGCCTCGAATGCCGCCGCTTCGCAACGCAGTGCCTGTTCGATGGCCTGCTCGGGGGTGATGTCCCAGGCGTGAAACAGGTCGAAGTCGCGCAGTTCCTTGCACATCAGCGCGGCATCGGCCAGGCCCGAGGCTTCGTCTTCGGAGGTGTGCTTGGCAATCGCCAGTGCCGCGGCGACGGTTTCGCGAATGGCCTCCGGGCCGCTCGCCGAAGTGCTGGCCGAGCCCTTGCGCTGGCCCACGTACAAGGTGATGCCAAAGCCCTGGTCGCGATTGAATTCGACGGTTTCCACCTCGCGCTGGCGCACCGACGTCGACAGGCCCTGCTCCAGCGACACCGCCACTTCACAAGCACTGGCGCCCTGGCGCTTGGCTTCGGCGAGGATCTGCTCGACTTGTTCCTGCAGTGCCGGCAATGCTTGCGGGCCGACGCTTTGAACTGCACTCATGGTGTTCTCCACTCAAATTCTTCTTTCGGTGATGGCCTTCGAGCGACCGGGCCGGACAAGCGGCCCCCGACTGGTTATCATGGCGGCGTTTCTTTGCGGACTGCCACCATGGTTGATTCTTACGACGACTCCCTCTACGAGGGTGAAAAAAGCAAATCCCAGGTCAAACGCGAGCTGCATGCTCTGGTTGACCTCGGCGAGCGCCTGACAACACTCAAGCCTGACTTGCTGGCCAAACTGCCTTTGACCGACGCCTTGCGCCGGGCCCTGGCCGATGCGCCCAAGCACACCGCGAATATCGCGCGTAAACGGCACCTGCAATTCATCGGCAAACTGATGCGCGATCAGGACACTGACGCCATCCTGGTCCTGCTCGATCAACTCGATGCCTCCACCCGGCAGTACAACGAACGTTTCCACAACCTGGAGCGCTGGCGCGATCGCTTGATCGCAGGCGACGATGGCACCCTGGAAAAATTCGTCATCGACTACCCGGAGGCTGACCGTCAGCAATTGCGCTCCCTGATCCGTCAGGCCCAGCACGAACTGGCGCAGAACAAGCCACCGGCCTCGAGCCGTAAAATCTTCAAGTACATCCGTGAGCTGGACGAAACCCAACGCGGCCTGCGCTGAGTTTCACCCGGCCCTGTAGGAGCTGCCGCAGGCTGCGATCTTTTGATCTTTTGATCTTTTGATCTTTTGATCTTTTGATCTTTTGATCTTTTGATCTTTTGATCTTTTGATCTTTTGATCTTTCGCTTGAGACTCAAGTGTCTGGGGAAAGATCGCAGCCTCGTTGCACTCGACAGCTCCTACACAGCTCCTACACGAATCGTGTACATCTTTAAGCGCCCGTGCCACCCACGGTAATCGCATCGATCTTCAAGGTCGGCTGGCCGACGCCCACCGGCACCGATTGCCCATCCTTGCCGCACGTGCCCACACCGCTGTCCAGCGCCAGGTCGTTACCGACCATCGACACCTTGCTCATCGCCTCCGGCCCGTTGCCGATCAGGGTCGCGCCCTTGACCGGTGCGGTGATCTTGCCGTCTTCGATCAGGTAGGCCTCGCTGGTGGAGAACACGAACTTGCCGCTGGTGATGTCCACCTGGCCGCCGCCGAGGTTGGCGCAATAGATGCCTTTTTTCACCGAGGCGATGATTTCCGCCGGATCGCTCTGGCCACCGAGCATGTAGGTGTTGGTCATGCGCGGCATGGGCAGGTGCGCGTAGGATTCACGGCGACCGTTGCCAGTGCGGGCCACGCCCATCAGCCGGGCATTGAGTTTGTCCTGCATGTAGCCCTTGAGCACACCGTTCTCGATCAGCGTGGTGCATTCGGTCGGGGTGCCTTCATCGTCGACGCTCAGGGAGCCGCGACGCCCGGCCAGGGTGCCGTCATCGACAATGGTGCAGAGTTTCGAAGCGACCATCTCCCCCATGCGCCCACTGTAGGCCGAGCTGCCCTTGCGGTTGAAGTCGCCTTCCAGGCCGTGGCCGACTGCTTCGTGCAGCAGCACGCCGGACCAACCGGACCCCAGCACCACCGGCAACGTACCTGCCGGGGCCGGAATGGCCTCCAAGTTGACCAGCGCCTGGCGCAGCGCTTCGCGGGCGTAGCCCATGGCGCGGTCTTCGCTGAGGAAATAACGGTAGTCGGTGCGCCCGCCGCCGCCATGGCCGCCGCGCTCACGGCGACCGTTCTGCTCGACGATCACGCTGACGTTGAACCGCACCAGCGGCCGCACGTCCGCTGCCAGGCCGCCGTCGGTGGAAGCCACCAGGATCCGCTCCCAGACCCCGGCCATGCTGACCGACACTTGCTGGATGCGCGGGTCGAGGGCACGGGTGGCGACGTCGATGCGCTTGAGCAGCTCGACTTTTTCGGCACGGCTCATGACTTCCAGGGGGTTATCCGGCGCATACAACTGCGCCACGTCCTGACTGCTGAACGCCTGGACCGTGCCGTTCTGCCCGGCGCGGGAGATCGAGCGGGCCGCACGGGCAGCAGCGCCGAGGGCTTCGAGGGTGATGGCGTTGCTGTAGGCAAAACCGGTCTTTTCCCCGGACTGGGCGCGCACGCCCACGCCCTGGTCGAGGTTGAAACTGCCTTCCTTGACGATGCCGTCTTCCAGCGACCAGGACTCGGAGATCTGCCCCTGGAAATACAGGTCGGCCGCATCGATGCCCGGGCCGGCCAGGTCGCCCAGCACGCCTTGCAGGCTTTCGATGGTTACGCCGCCGGGGGCTAGAAGGTGTTCACTGACTGAGGACAACAACCCGCTCATATGATTTACGCCTTGAATTCGTCGTCTTGGACAGGCCGCTGTCGAGCGCCCTGCGAGAAAAAGCGCCGATGGCTCGCCACCGGCATGCGCGTCCGGATGGACGCCTGTTCGTTGCTGTCGCGCTCGGCCAGCAGCACGGCCTCACCTTGATCCTGTTGTGCCAGCACACGGCCCCAGGGGTCGACAATCGCAGCATGGCCAAAGGTTTCCCGCGGCCCCGGATGCACGCCGCCCTGGGCGGCCGCCAGCATGTAGCACTGGGTCTCGATGGCCCGGGCGCGAATCAGCACCTCCCAATGGGCCGCGCCGGTCACCGCGGTAAACGCCGACGGCGCGGTGATCAGTTCGGCCCCGGCAGCCCGCAACTCGCTGAAGAGCTCCGGAAACCGCAAGTCATAACAGACCGTCAGGCCCACCCGGCCCACGGGGGTATCGGCAACCACCACGTTAGCGCCATAAGCATAGTCATCCGACTCGCGATAGCGCCCGCGATTGTCCGCCACATCCACATCGAACAGGTGCAACTTGTCGTAGCGCGCCACGATCTGGCCCTGATCGTCGACCAGTAATGAACAGGCATGGGACCTGGCCTCGGGCTGGTCCACCGGTGGCAACGGCAACGTGCCGGCCACAATCCATAACTTGAGGTCTCGGGCGACCTGTTTCAACCAGGGCAGGATCGGTCCCTGACCAAAGGCTTCGGCACGACCGATATCGGCAATGTCCCGCCGCCCCATCGCGGCGAAATTCTCCGGCAGCACGGCCAGCCTGGCGCCGCCAGCGGCAGCCTGCTCCAGCAGCACACGGGCACGGGCCAGGTTGGCGAGCACATCGCTTTGGCTGACCATTTGAATCACTGCGACTGGCATGACAGTTCCCCGTTGTTTGGCAGTGCCCTTTGTGGGAGCGAGCTTGCTCGCGATGGCGGTGTATCAGTCAACACACATGTTAGATGTACCGGCCTCATCGCGAGCAAGCTCGCTCCCACAGGGGTTATCGCATCACCTGTCAAAACGGCTTGTCGAAGCTGATCTTCGGCTCTTTCCACGGCCCCTTGACGTCATATCTTACGCTGGCAAAGCGCGCTACGCGGTCACCGATCAGTTTGTCGATCAGAAACAGCGCCCCACCCACCGCCGGTGCGCCAACAATCAGCGCGGCGATCGGCAGGTTGTTGGTCACCGGCAGCGTCACCAGCAGCTTGGCGTCGACCCGGTCGGCCACCATGTCCAGCGTGCCATTGAGCTCCAGATTGCTCGACGGCCCGGTCAAGGTAATGGGTTCGCGGGTCACGTACACACCGTCGCTCGCCACCAGCAGTCCCTTGACCCGGTCGTAGCTCAGCCCCTTGCCGAACAGGTCGGAGAAGTCCAGGCGCAAGCGGCGGCCGATGGAGTTGAAGTTCAGCAGGCCAAATACCCGCAACGCCTGGGCACTGCCTTCGACTTCGACAAACTGGCCCTTGTTCAGCGACGCGTCGAGGCTGCCGGAAAAGCGCTTGGTGGCGACCCACGCTGGCGAGCCGGGCCAGCGGCCATCGACATCCAGGCGGAACGTCTGGCTGGTCACGCTTGGGGCATACCCCCAGCCCTTGAGCACGTCGCCCAGGTTCTTGCCGCCGATACGGCCCTTGTACCAACTGCTGGTGGAACCGGGCGCCCCTTCCCAACCACCACTGCCGTTCAACACCATGCCCTTGAGGCCCATGTCCAACTCGTTCAGCGCGATGCCCTTGGCGGTCGGGCGCACTTTCAACGACCACGCACCGATGAGATCAGGGCCCTGGAACAATTGGTCGATGGCAATATCCATGGCCGGGATTTTGCCGGGATCGACCGACGCCAATGGGTCCGGTGAGTTTTCATCCGCCTGGACCGTCGGGTCTGTGCCCGGCAGGCGCACATAATCAAGCTTGATCCCAATCGGGATGGCCTTTGCGTCCGGCAGGCTGACATTGCCCTTGGCCTGCTGGCTGTCGAGCCGCAAGGCCCAGGCGTCCGGCTTGCGGTCCAGTTGCACCGATGCCTGGTCCAGGGTCGTGCCCATGGCGGTGAGCTTGCCGACAGTCAGATCGACGCTGCTGAGCAGTTGCTTGGCACTGCCGCCCGGATCCTGGCCCGCGTACTTGTTGACCAAATCCTGCCAGGGACTCACGTCCAGCTCCGACAGTGTGCCGCGCAGTCGCAGTCCCTTGGCCCCGGGCAGAACGGCATCGCCGGCCCCCAGCAACAATTCGCCACGACCATCGGCGACTTTCCCGCTCGGCGCGGCATAAGTGAAATTGGCCAGGTCGCCATAATCGACCCAATAACGCCGCTCCGGCCCTTGCAGGGTCATGCGAAACACCGTGTCGCGCCCGACATCGGCGGCCATGCCGAAGGGTGCCGGCAGGTCCACCGCCACGCCCTTGAGGTTGGAGCTGACCGACAACTGGCTGTCGGCACCGTCGAGGATCACTTGCAACTGGTAAGGCACGACACCGGATACCGGCAACGGCTGGGTGACATTCAACCAACTGGTGAGTTTCTTGATCTCCACCTGCCCGGACGCCGCGACTCGTGTGTTGAGCGCCCCGGCGCGGCCTTCAGCGAAAATCTGTGCGGTCACGGGCCGGTCGAATGCCCGGGCACTGATGCCCTTGCCGCTCAAGCCCTTGTTGCTGTCGAAGCGGAAATCGCCCTTGAGTTGGGTCAGTTCCAGTGCCGGCTCGCTGAGCTTGAGACGGGCCTTGTCGGTGACGAAGTCCACCAGGATCTTCGGTTGCTCGCCTTTGACCAGCGGGATGTCGAGCTTGACGCTGCCTTGCAGGTCGCCCTCGCCTTCCCAGCCGGCGAATGTCTCGGCGGTCCCGATCGGCGCGGTCTGGAGGATTTTCAGACCGTCGCCCAGTCCGCCGGCGAACCCGCCGTCCAGAAACAGATGAACACTCTGCCCGCTGGGTACATGGGGAATGTTCACCGAAACATCCTTGACCTGGGTATCGAGCAATTGTCCTTGGCTGGCGAAGATGCGCACGCCGCTGTCTTCGACGAAGACATCGCCGCTGACCTTGCTGACCGAAGGCCAGCCCGGCTGGAACGCCAGTTCGGCGTCATGCACCTTGAAAAACAGGCTGATACTGCGTGCCGCGTCTTCGGCACCGTGATTGAGCGAGCCTTGATACTGGAAGAAGCCCTCGTCCACCGCGCCCTTGACGATGGCCGTGCGCAACCACTCATCCAGCGCCGGGCTGAGGACCGCCGGCAGGTACTTGGCGGTGTAGCGTCCGTCACCGTCCACCAAGCCGACCCGCAGGTCCATGTAGTCTTCCTGGCTATGGTCGAAATGCAGGCGGATCAGGAAATCGCCGGCAATCCGGCCCTCCTCGCCCAGCACCTTCAAATACGGTGCGATCAGGGTGAAGCCTTGCTTGTCGAGCTTCCAGGTCAGCCGGGCGTTGGCCTGCAGATACTGCCAGGGCTTGGCGAAAATCGGGTCCAGGTGCAGGGAAAAATCCTTGCTGTCCATGCGCAACTCGCCGCCACCGAGGTCGCCGCTCAGGCTTCCCGATACATTGCGCGCAGCCGGGGCGCCGCGATAGGCATCAAAGCCCACGGTGTCCAGGTTGGTGGCGAAGCTGATTTTCTGGTCACCGGCGTTCTGCGGCCGGTAGTCCAGCAGCACGTTGCGCAGGGCACCGGTCACCTTGAGATGGTCGATGGTCGTCGCCAGGCCTTCAGGCAACGGCGCCAGGGCATTGAGCAAAGGCGTAAGCGGGGTCAAGTCGAGGCGGTCGGCCTGCAGGTGCCAGCGCTCCTCGGCCTTTTCGGTGGCAGCACTCTGTTGCAGTTGCAGGCGCGATTCCCAGCGGGTTTCGCCCAGGTTCATCGCCAGGGAATCGAAGGTCGCGGTAAAGCCCTGATCGCCACGCTGGAAATACCCATTGAGCGCCAGGTTATGGATCTGCACCGGCTTGCGCTCGGCGTAGGCACCCAGGATGTCAGGAGCGTTCAAGCGCATGGCCGCGCTTTGCACCGTACCGCCGCCCCAACTCAACCAGAACTCGCCACCGGCCTTGATCCGGGAAAAATTCCATTGTTGGGTCAGGCGTTTGGGCAGCCATTTGGACCAATCGCTTTGCGGCAGGCTCAGGTACGCATCGGCCTGGCCATTCTTCCAGTCACTGGCGCGGATACGGGTGCGCAGGTTGATCGCCAGAGGCTGGCCGTCAGGCAGGGTCAAGCGCACGTCCAGCCGTTGGCGGGTGGCGCCGGTGCGCAGGCTCAAGCCGACGTAGGTGAGGGTCAGCGGTGGTTGTTCGACAGGTTGCAAAGTCACCTGGCTATCGAGCAGCGAGAACTTGGAAACCACCTGCATGCGTTCGAGCAATTGCTGCGGATCGAGGGGCTGGTCGTCCTTCACCGGCAGGCCTTCCAGGGCCCACTTGCCGTCGGCGCCCTCCTTGAGGCTGATCTTCAGGCCGCTGACTTCCAGGTGGGCAATGCGCACCTGACGTGCCAGCAGGCTGTCCCACAGGTCAGGCACGGCTCGCACCTGATCCAGGTGCAAGGCATTGGGGCCTTCGCCGACCACCACGTCGCGCGCCGCCAGGATTGGCGCCAGGGCGCTCCAGCTACCGTCGAGGCTGCCGATGTGCACAGGCATGCCCAAGGCAGCGCTGGCCTGGGTCTCGACCTCGGCGCGGTATTCGGCCACCAGCGGGACCAGCTCGCGACCGAGGCTGACGTACAACGCCAGCAACACCAGCAACAGGGCGCACAGCCCCAGCCCCCAGCGAGTCAGCGCCGCCAAAATGCGTGTCAGACGCTCCATGTCAGTGGGCTCCCCTGGCAAAGACGATCAAATCCGCGGGCCCGCCGCTTCCCAAGCTCTTCAGAGCAACACCACGTCGTATTGTTCCTGGGAATACATGGTTTCCACCTGGAAGCGAATCGTGCGTCCGATAAACGCTTCCAACTCCGCGACATTGCCTGACTCCTCGTCGAGCAGGCGATCCACCACTTTCTGGTTCGCCAACACTCTATAGCCAGTCGCCTGGTAGGCGCGCGCCTCCCGGAGAATTTCCCGGAAGATTTCGTAACACACGGTTTCCGGGGTCTTGAGCTTGCCGCGGCCCTGGCAACTACTGCACGGCTCGCACAGCACCTGTTCGAGGCTTTCGCGAGTACGCTTGCGGGTCATCTGCACCAGGCCCAGCTCGGTGATACCGATGATGTTGGTCTTGGCGTGGTCGCGTTCGAGTTGTTTTTCCAGGGTCCGCAGCACCTGGCGCTGGTGCTCTTCATCTTCCATGTCGATGAAGTCGATGATGATGATCCCCCCCAGGTTGCGCAGGCGCAGTTGCCGGGCAATGGCGGTGGCGGCTTCCAGGTTGGTCTTGAAGATGGTTTCTTCCAGGTTGCGATGGCCGACGAACGCCCCGGTGTTGACGTCGATGGTGCTCATGGCCTCGGCCGGGTCCACCACCAGGTAGCCGCCGGACTTGAGCGGCACCTTGCGTTCAAGGGCTTTCTGGATTTCGTCTTCGACGCCGTACAGGTCGAAAATCGGCCGTTCGCCAGGATAATGCTCGAGGCGGTCGGCGATTTCCGGCATCAGTTCGGCGACGAACTGCGTGGTTTTCTGGAAGGTTTCCCGGGAGTCGATACGGATTTTCTCGATCTTGGGGCTGACCAGGTCGCGCAAGGTCCGCAGCGCCAGGCCCAGGTCTTCGTAGATCACGCTGGGGGTGGCGATGGTCTTGATCTGCGCGGCGATCTGGTCCCAAAGCCTGCGCAGGTAGCGGATGTCCATGAGGATCTCATCGGCCCCGGCCCCTTCGGCGGCGGTGCGCAGGATGAACCCACCGGCTTCCTTGATGCCTTCTTTTTCCACGCAGTCGCTGACCACCTGCTTGAGGCGCTCGCGCTCGGCTTCGTCTTCGATCTTCAGGGAAATACCGACATGGGCGGTACGCGGCATGTACACCAGGTAGCGCGACGGAATCGACAGTTGCGTGGTCAGGCGCGCGCCCTTGGAGCCGATGGGGTCCTTGGTGACCTGCACCACCAGGCTCTGGCCTTCATGCACCAGCGCGCTGATGCTCTCCACGGCCGGCCCTTCGCGCATGGAAATTTCCGACGCATGAATGAATGCCGCGCGGTCCAGGCCGATGTCGACGAAGGCTGCCTGCATGCCCGGCAGCACCCGCACCACCTTGCCTTTATAGATATTGCCGACGATGCCACGCTTTTGCGTGCGCTCGACGTGGACCTCTTGCAGAACACCGTTTTCAACCACCGCCACGCGCGATTCCATCGGCGTGATGTTGATCAGGATCTCTTCACTCATGGCAGGGTCTCGTTCAGGCATGTTCACGATTATGGCCGCATCAAGTCAGACGGCGCTCAGCGCGCGCTCAAGGTTTGCCAACAGGGTATGCCGAAATGGCCCAGTAGTTCTGCGGTTTCGCACAGCGGCAGGCCGACCACGGCTGAATAACTGCCTTCAAGCCCGGCGACAAACACCGCGCCCAGCCCTTGAATACCATAGCCGCCGGCCTTGTCCCGGGGTTCACCGCTGGCCCAGTAGGCCGCCGCTTCCTGTTCCGTGATCGACCGAAAGCGTACCAGGGTGCGCACAACGCGGGATTCGCAACGCTGCCCATCCAGTATGGCAATGGCGGTCAATACTTCATGTTCGCGACCGGACAGGCTCAAGAGCGTCGTCATGGAATCGGCCTGGTCCACGGGTTTGCCGAGAATTCGCCCGTCCAGTACCACAGCCGTATCGGCGCCCAGCACGCAGCCATCCATGCCGGCGTCCAGGGCTCGCCGACCCGCCTCGGCCTTGCCACGCGCCAGGCGCTCGACATAGGCCGAAGGGGTTTCGTGGTCCAGGGGAGTTTCGTCGATGTCCGCGCCGATGGCGGTAAAGGGCACGCCGATCTGCGTGAGCAGTTCACGCCGACGCGGCGAGCCTGAGGCGAGGTAGAGCGGTTTCATCAAGACATCTCCCTAACGCGACCGGCTTTTGTGGCCAAAGATTGCTCCCGCTGGGCTGCGCCGTAGGAGCTGTGTAGGAGCTGACGAGCGAAGCGAGGCTGCGATCTTGTCCCAGACAATTGAGTCGCAAGCGAAAGATCAAGATCAAGATCAAGATCAAGATCAAGATCAAGATCAAAAGATCGCAGGCTTCGCCAGCTCCTACAGAGCCCAGCGGGATTCAATCTCTGGCCACAAGGATATGAGTCACCAAAAAAAAGTGTAGATATCCTGAGCGAATCAGTTGATTTTGAAACGCAGGCGCAGGCCACGCAAACCGAAGCTGACCCAGGGCCAGAGCAAGGCGCTGACCAGGGCTGGCAAGACCAGCGCCAGGGTCGGCTGGCGGTTGCCAGTCAGCGCGCTGAGCCACAACTGCACCAGTTGCGCCAGGCCAAAGATCACCAGGATCACCAGGCACTGCTGCCACATGGGGAACATCCGCAGGCGTTGTTGCAGCGACAGCACCAGGAAGGTGATCAGCGTCAGGATCAGCGCGTTCTGCCCCAGCAACGTGCCATAAAGTACGTCCTCGGCCAGACCCAGGCACCAGGCGGTGACCATGCCGACCTTGTGCGGCAAGGCCAGCGCCCAGAAGGCCAGCAACAGGGCCAGCCACAGTGGGCGCAGGATTTCCATGAACTGCGGCAGCGGCGAAACGCTGAGCAACAGGCCGATGGCGAAGGTCAGCCAGACCATCCAGCCGTTACCGGATTGGGTACTGCTCATTCTTCTCGTGCTCCCCTGGGGGCTGGCGCGGTGGCCGGCGTGGAGGCTGGCGGTTTGGCGGCGGGCCGGGCTGGTTGAGCAGGCTGCGCGGCGGGTGCGTGGGTGGCCGAGCGGGTCGGTTTCACAGCAGGCGCGGCGGGCGTGGTGGCCGGGGTTGCCGCCGGCGTGGTGGCCGGAGCCGCCGTCGCGGGTGCAGGCACTGGTGGTTTTGGCACCGTGGCAGGGACAGGCGCCGGCGTCGCTGTCGATGGGGCAGCCGACTCGCCGCCCTGGCGGTCCTGGGCTTCCTGGGCCACGGCAGCGTCATTGGCACGCTCTTCGGGCGTACGGTTGTCGCTGAATACCAGCAGCAGGTAGCGGCTGCGATTCAATGCAGCCGTCGGCACTGCGCGAACGATGGCAAACGGCTGGCCGGAGTCATGGATGACTTCCTTGACCGTTGCCACCGGATAACCGGCCGGGAAGCGCTGGCCAAGGCCGGAGCTGACCAGCAGGTCGCCTTCCTTGATATCGGCGGTATCGGCCACATGCCGCAGTTCCAGGCGTTCCGGGTTGCCGGTGCCGCTGGCAATCGCGCGCAAGCCGTTGCGATTGACCTGCACGGGAATGCTGTGGGTGGTATCGGTCAGCAGCAGCACTCGGGAGGTGTAGGGCATCAACTCCACCACCTGGCCCATCAGGCCCCGGGCGTCGAGTACCGGCTGGCCGAGAACCACGCCGTCGCGCTCACCCTTGTTGATGATGATGCGGTGGGTGAAGGGGTTGGGGTCCATGCCGATCAACTCGGCCACTTCGACCTTCTCGTTGACCAGCGCCGAAGAATTGAGCAGCTCGCGCAGCCGAACGTTCTGCTCGGTGAGGGCCGCCAGCTTCTGCATGCGCCCCTGCAACAGCAGGTTTTCGGTCTTGAGTTTTTCGTTTTCAGCGACCAGTTCGGTCCGGCTGCCAAACTGGCTGGCCACACCTTGCCACAAGCGCTGCGGCAGGTCGGTGATCCAGTAGGACTCCATCAACACCAGCGACATCTGGCTGCGCACAGGTTTGAGCAGCGTGAAGCGGGCATCGACCACCATCAGCGCGACCGAGAGCACGGTCAGCACCAGCAGGCGCACACCCAATGAGGGGCCTTTGGCGAAAAGCGGTTTAATAGGCCGCTCCTCCCAGGCAAATGTTTTCTTTATTCATACGGCATCAAACCGGCCTGGATACGAATGACAGAAGATAAACGCCAACGGGCAGCACTGCAAAGTGCTGCCCGGGAGCGAACAACATAGACGATCCAGCCAACTTATTCGCTGGAGAGCAGGTCCATGGTGTGCTTGTCCATCATTTCCAATGCACGGCCACCGCCGCGGGCAACGCAGGTCAACGGGTCTTCGGCAACGATCACCGGCAGCCCGGTTTCCTGGGCCAGCAGCTTGTCGAGGTCACGCAGCAGCGCACCACCACCGGTCAGCACCAGGCCGCGCTCGGCAATGTCCGACGCCAGCTCCGGTGGCGACTGCTCCAGGGCGCTCTTGACGGCCTGGACGATGGTCGCCAACGATTCTTGCAGCGCTTCGAGCACTTCGTTGGAGTTGAGGGTAAAGGCCCGTGGAACGCCTTCGGCCAGGTTGCGACCGCGTACGTCGACTTCACGTACTTCACCGCCCGGGTAGGCCGTGCCGATTTCCTGCTTGATGCGCTCGGCGGTGGATTCGCCGATCAGGCTGCCGTAGTTGCGACGCACATAAGTGATGATCGCTTCGTCGAAACGGTCGCCGCCCACACGTACGGATTCGGCGTAGACCACACCGTTGAGGGAGATCAGCGCGATTTCAGTGGTACCACCACCGATGTCGACGACCATCGAGCCGCGGGCTTCTTCCACCGGCAGGCCGGCACCGATGGCAGCAGCCATTGGCTCTTCGATCAGGAACACTTCGCGGGCACCGGCGCCGAGGGCCGATTCACGGATAGCGCGTCGCTCTACCTGGGTGGACTTGCATGGAACGCAGATCAGCACACGAGGGCTGGGCTGCAGGAAGCTGTTTTCGTGAACCTTGTTGATGAAGTACTGCAGCATCTTTTCGCAGACGCTGAAGTCGGCGATCACGCCGTCCTTCATGGGGCGAATGGCCGCGATGTTGCCCGGTGTACGGCCCAGCATGCGCTTGGCTTCCGTACCGACAGCCACGACACTTTTCTGGTTACCGTGGGTGCGGATGGCCACGACCGAGGGTTCATTCAGGACGATACCGCGCTCGCGCACGTAAATAAGGGTGTTGGCAGTGCCCAGGTCAATGGAAAGATCGCTGGAAAACATGCCACGCAGTTTCTTGAACATGGGAAAGGGACCCTAGGCAACGCGTGGGTAAAAAAGTGCGGCAAACTCTAACAACGACAGGGATTTTGGGCAAGGCGCCAATATGTTAAATTGGCCGCTTTTCTGTGCACCAAACCCCGAAATCGCGGCCGTAAGACCGTAGAAATGCGGTAGTGTTCCGACAATCTAACACACGGACAGGTTACGTCCGTTTTGTTTTCCACTGGAGAATCCCATGGCGCTTGAACGCTCCGACGTGGAAAAAATCGCTCATCTGGCCTGTCTGGGCCTCAATGAAGCCGATCTTCCACACATCACTTCTGCCCTGAACAGCATTCTGGGGCTGGTCGACGAGATGCAGGCGGTCAATACCGACGGTATCGAACCACTGGCACACCCACTCGAAGCCAGCCAGCGCCTGCGCGCCGACGTCGTGACCGAGTCCAATCACCGCGAGGCCTACCAGTCCATCGCACCAGCGGTCGAAAACGGCCTGTACCTGGTTCCGAAAGTCATCGACTAAAGGGAAAGAGCCTCTCATGCATCACATGACCCTGGCCGAGATCGCCCGCGGACTCGCCGATAAAAAGTTTTCTTCCGAAGAGCTGACCCAGGTCCTGCTGGCGCGCATCGCCCAGCTCGACCCGCAGCTCAACAGCTTCATCAGCCTCACCCAGGAGCTGGCCCTGAGCCAGGCCAAGGCCGCCGACGCCCGGCGCGCCAATGGTGAAACCGGCGCCCTGCTCGGTGCGCCGATTGCCCACAAGGACCTGTTCTGCACCCAGGGCATCCGCACCAGCTGCGGCTCGAAGATGCTCGACAACTTCAAGGCCCCGTACGATGCCACCGTGGTCGCCAAGCTGGCCGCCGCCGGCACCGTGACCCTGGGCAAGACCAACATGGACGAATTCGCCATGGGCTCGGCCAACGAGTCGAGCTACTACGGCGCGGTGAAAAACCCGTGGCACCTGGAACACGTACCGGGCGGCTCGTCCGGTGGTTCCGCTGCCGCCGTGGCTGCGCGCCTGTTGCCGGCCGCCACCGCCACCGACACCGGCGGTTCGATTCGCCAACCGGCGGCGTTCACCAACCTCACTGGCCTGAAGCCGACCTACGGTCGCGTCTCGCGCTGGGGCATGATCGCCTACGCCTCCAGCCTCGACCAGGGTGGCCCGCTGGCCCGCACCGCCGAAGATTGCGCGATCCTGCTGCAAGGCATGGCCGGCTTCGACCCGAACGACTCCACCAGCATCGATGAACCAGTGCCGGACTACAGCGCCAGCCTCAACGGCTCGCTGCAGGGCCTGCGCATCGGCGTGCCGAAGGAGTACTTCAGCGCCGGCCTCGACCCACGCATCGCCGAACTGGTCCACAACAGCGTCAAGGAGCTGGAGAAGCTCGGCGCGGTCATCAAGGAAATCAGCCTGCCGAACATGCAGCACGCGATTCCCGCGTACTACGTGATCGCCCCGGCGGAAGCGTCCTCGAACCTGTCGCGTTTCGACGGCGTGCGCTTCGGCTATCGCTGCGAGAACCCGGAAAACCTGATCGACCTGTACAAGCGCTCCCGTGGCGAAGGCTTCGGCGCCGAAGTGCAGCGCCGGATCATGGTCGGCGCCTACGCGTTGTCCGCCGGCTACTACGACGCCTACTACCTCAAGGCGCAGAAAATCCGTCGCCTGGTGAAGAACGACTTCATGGCCGCCTTCAACGAGGTCGACATCATCCTCGGCCCGACCACGCCGAACCCGGCCTGGAAACTCGGTGCCAAGAACAGTGACCCGGTCGCCGAGTACCTGGAAGACGTCTACACCATCACCGCCAACCTCGCCGGCTTGCCGGGCCTGTCCATGCCGGCTGGTTTCGTCGATGGCCTGCCGGTGGGCGTGCAGTTGCTCGCGCCGTATTTCCAGGAAGGCCGCCTGTTGAACGTTGCCCACCAGTATCAGTTACACACTGACTGGCACACCCGCACCCCAACCGGCTTCTGAGGAGAAACACATGCAATGGGAAGTCGTGATCGGGCTGGAGATTCATACCCAGCTCACCACCCGGTCGAAAATCTTTTCCGGTAGCTCCACCACATTCGGTTCCGAGCCCAACACCCAGGCCAGCCTGGTGGACCTGGGCATGCCCGGCGTGCTGCCGGTGCTCAACGCCGAAGCGGTGCGCATGGCGGTGATGTTCGGCCTGGCGATTGACGCCGAGATCGGCCAGCACAACGTGTTCGCCCGCAAGAACTACTTCTACCCGGACCTGCCCAAGGGCTACCAGATCAGCCAGATGGAATTGCCGATCGTTGGCAAGGGCCACCTGGACATCGCCTTGGAAGACGGCACGGTCAAGCGCGTCGGTATTACCCGGGCGCACCTGGAAGAAGACGCCGGCAAGAGCCTGCACGAAGAATTCAACGGCGCCACCGGTATCGACCTGAACCGCGCCGGCACGCCGCTGCTGGAAATCGTTTCCGAGCCGGACATGCGCAGCGCCAAGGAAGCCGTGGCCTACGTCAAGGCGGTCCATGCGCTGGTGCGCTACCTGGGCATCTGCGACGGCAACATGGCCGAAGGCTCGCTGCGCTGCGACTGCAACGTGTCGATCCGGCCCAAGGGCCAGGTCGAATTCGGCACCCGCTGCGAGATCAAGAACGTCAACTCGTTTCGCTTCATCGAGAAGGCGATCAACAGCGAGATCCAGCGCCAGATCGAACTGATCGAGGACGGCGGCAAGGTCATCCAGCAGACCCGCCTGTACGACCCGAACAAGGACGAGACTCGTCCGATGCGCAGCAAGGAAGAAGCCAACGACTACCGTTACTTCCCCGATCCAGACCTGCTGCCGGTGGTCATCGAGAACTCGTTCCTCGACGAGGTGCGCGCCACCCTGCCGGAACTGCCGCCACAAAAACGCGAGCGTTTCCAGGCGCAATTCGGGCTGTCGAGCTATGACGCCAACGTCCTGGCCACCAGCCGCGAGCAGGCCGATTACTTCGAGAAAGTCGTGAGCATCGGCGGCGACGCCAAGCTGGCGGCCAACTGGGTGATGGTCGAGCTGGGCAGCCTGTTGAACAAACAGGGCCTGGAAATCGACCAGTCGCCGGTCTCGGCCGAACAACTGGGCGGCATGCTGGTGCGGATCAAGGACAACACCATTTCCGGCAAGATCGCCAAGATGGTGTTCGAAGCCATGGCCAATGGTGAAGGCAGCGCCGACGAGATCATCGAGAAGCGCGGCTTGAAGCAGGTCACCGACACCGGCGCCATTTCCGCCGTGCTCGATGAAATGCTCGCGGCCAACGCCGAGCAAGTCGAACAGTACCGTGCGGCAGACGAAGCCAAGCGCGGCAAGATGTTCGGCTTCTTCGTCGGCCAGGCCATGAAAGCCTCCAAGGGCAAGGCCAACCCGCAACAGGTCAACGAACTGCTCAAAAGCAAGCTCGAGGGCTGATTGCCATGGAGCCAGTCTTTGAATCTGGCTCAACCCCCTGTGGGAGCGAGCCTGTGGGAGCAAAGCTTGCTCGCGATGAAGACACCTCGATCCATCAGTGGACCGCGTTATCGTTCATCGCGAGCAAGCTTTGCTCCCACAGGCATTACTCCCACTGGCCAGCTCCCCTATCTGTAGTTGGAAAACCCTTCATGAAGCGTCTCCTCGGCGCCTGCGCCCTGCTGTCCCTGCTGGCCGGTTGCGCCAGCCAGAGCGGGACGGTCGATCCACACGGCTACGACCAGACCGGCGTCGCCTCTTATTACGGTGCCAGGCACCACGGCAAGCGCACCGCCAGCGGCGAGCGTTTCGACCAGCACAGCCTGACCGCCGCCCATCGCCAGTTGCCGTTCGGCACCCGGGTGAAAGTCACCAACCTGAGCAACAATGACAGCGTGGTGGTGCGCATCAACGACCGTGGCCCATACTCCCGAGGCCGCTTGATCGACGTGTCCCGCGAAGCCGCCGAGCAACTGGGCATGTTGCGCAGCGGCACCGCACGGGTGCGCGTGCAAGCCCTCGACGATTGATAGACGGAGCCCGGCCATTTCCCTACTCACCGCCCTACCGTTGCTCAGCCTGATCGAATTGTTCGGCGCCCTGCTGTTGCTGATCGGCGGCGCCGAACTGCTGGTGCGCGCCGCCGTGGGCCTGGCGGCACGCTTGCAGGTACGACCACTGATCATCGGCCTGAGCGTCGTCGCGTTCGGCAGCAGCGCCCCACAAATGGCCGTCAGCCTGCAGGCGACCCTGGCGCAAAACGCCGATATCGCCGTGGGCAGCGTGATCGGCAGCAGCATCTTCAACATCCTCGTCACCCTTGGGCTGTCGGCGCTGATCATTCCGTTGCGCGTCTCGCGCCAACTGGTGCGCCTGGACATTCCGTTGATGATCGGTGCCAGCCTGCTGGTGTTCGTGCTGGCCTGGAATGAAGAGCTGACCCGGTTGGACGGTGTATGGCTGCTGGTGGGCCTGGCGGTGTACCTGGGCCTGTTGCTGCGCCAGTCGCGGCACTCGGGACGGCCGCACACGGTGGGTATCGAGGTGACCCGGGGGTCGTGGCCCAAGAGCCTGGCGATGATCGTGCTGGGCTTGGCAATGCTGATTTTCGCCGGGCACCTGCTGCTGGGCGCGGCGGTGAAAGTGGCGATGGACCTGGGGCTTTCGGAGCGCATCATCGGCCTGACCATCGTTGCCGTCAGCACCTCGCTGCCGGAACTCGCCACCTCGTTGATCGCCGCCCTGCGCGGCCAACGGGACATTGCGGTGGGTAACGTCATCGGCAGCAACCTGTTCAACCTGCTCGGGGTATTGGGGATAACCGCCCTCGCCGCCCCCACGCCACTGTCGGTCTCACCGAACGCCCTGGATTTCGACCTGCCGGTGATGCTCGGCGTGGCGGTGCTGTGCCTGCCGGTGTTCTATTCCGGTTATCGTGTCACCCGCGCCGAGGGCTTGCTATTGCTGGGGTTGTACCTGGCCTATGGGCTGCACGTGATGTCCTTCACCACCGGCATGCCCCTGGCCGGCCAACTGGAACGGCTAATGCTGTTTTATGTGCTGCCGGCCCTGCTCGCGTTCTTGCTGTTCACCTCCCTGCGCGCCTGGCGCCGTCAACACCACAAGAGGGATTTGCCATGACCGACACTCCAAAGACCGGCCTGGACATGCGTCGCCAAGTCATGGGCGACGCATTCGTCGACCGCGCCCTGGGCAACGCCACCGAGTTCACCCAGCCATTGCAGGACTTCGTCAACGAACATGCCTGGGGCAGCGTCTGGAGCCGCGAAGGCTTGCCGCTGAAGACCCGCAGCCTGATCACCCTGGCCGCCCTCACCGCCCTCAAGTGCCCGCAGGAACTCAAAGGCCATGTGCGCGGCGCGCTGAATAATGGCTGCACGGTGGAAGAGATCCGCGAGGCATTGCTGCATTGCGCGGTGTACGCGGGCGTGCCGGCTGCGATCGATGCGTTTCGGGCGGCGCAGGAAGTGATCGATAGCTATCAGAAACCTGAGTGACTGTTAGATCGCTATCGCGAGCAAGCTCGCTCCCACAGGTGATTGCAATACACCCACAAGCCACTGTGGGAGCGAGCTTGCTCGCGATTTGGATCTCAAGAACAGCGCAAACCCAGGGCTAGATCCACCCACCCCACTGCAACACAAAGATCCCCAGGTTGGTCGTAATCGCCGCCATCAGCGTGGTGATGACGATGATCGCCGCCGCCAGTTCATGGTTGCCATCGGCCGCCCGGGCCATGACGTAACTGGCGGCGGCGGTGGGGCTGCCGAAGTACAGGAACAGGATCCCCAACTCCGCCCCGCGAAAGCCCCACAGCCACGCACCGAGGGTAGCCAGCAGCGGCAGCCCGACCATCTTCACCAGGCTCGAACTCAGGGCCATCTTGCCGCTCTTGCGCAAGGCCACCAGCGACAGCGTGCCGCCGATGCAGATCAACGCCAGGGGCAAGGTCATTTGCGACAGGTACTTGGCCGAGGTCTCGAACCAGTTCGGCAGGCCGATGTGCCAATAGGCGAACGGCGCGGCGACAATCACGCTGATGATCAGCGGGTTGCTGATCACACTCTTGCAGATGCTCCACGGGTCAGACTTGATCACCGGGCTGTAGACCGCCAGCACGATGGTCGACAAGGTGTTGTAGAACAGAATTACCAGCGCCGCGAGAATCGCCCCCAGGGAAATCCCATAATCGCCATACATGCTCGCCGCCAGCGCCAGGCCGATGACCCCGTTGTTGCCACGAAACGCACCTTGGGTATAGATGCCGCGATCTTCGCGCGGGCAGCGCCAGATCGCCCAGCCCCAGGCCATGGCGAAACTTGCCAGGGTAGCGATGGAGAAATAGATCAGCAGGTCGGGCTGCAGCGCCGCGTGCAGGTCGGCATGGAGGATGCCGAGGAACAACAGCGCCGGCATGGTGACGTTGAACACCAGGGATGAGGCGATATGGATAAAGTTGTCGTTGATCCAGTTGATGCGCTTGAGCAACACCCCCAAAAACAGCATGGCAAACACCGGCGCGGTGATGTTCAGGGTTTCGAGGAAAATTGCCAGCATGCCGGGGACCTTGAGAGCGGTGTCGTTAGGTGGCTAATGATAAGCCACTTTCCCACTGATCGTTCCCACGCTCTGCGTGGGAATGCAGCCAGGGACGCTCCGCGTTCCAAGAATCGAACGCGGAGCGTCCGTTGAGGCATTTCCACGCGGAGCGTGGGAACGATCAATCGTTACCCCCCAAGGCCAGGATCAGGTAATCGGCGCCGGGTTGAACAACGTGATGTCGTTGTACAGCTTGTGCCGCTCGGCCCAGGTCTGTTTCTTGCCGCTGGCCACGTCCAGGTAGTAGTGGAACAGCTCCCAACCCAACTCTTCGATGGTCGCCCGTCCTGTGGCGATCCGGCCGGCGTCGATGTCGATCAGGTCCGGCCAGCGTTGAGCCAGTTCGGTGCGGGTCGAGACCTTCACCACCGGGGCCATCGCCAAGCCGTACGGCGTGCCGCGGCCGGTGGTGAACACGTGCAGGTTCATCCCCGCCGCCAGTTGCAGCGTACCGCAGACAAAATCACTGGCCGGCGTGGCGCAGAAGATCAGGCCCTTTTGCTTGAAGCGCTCGCCCGGGCCCAGCACGCCATTGATCGCGCTACTGCCGGACTTGACGATCGAGCCCAGGGACTTTTCGACGATATTCGACAGCCCGCCCTTCTTGTTGCCTGGCGTGGTGTTGGCACTGCGATCGGCTTCGCCCTTGGCCAGGTAGCGGTCGTACCAGTCCATTTCGCGCACCAGTTCCTGGGCGACCTCCTGGGTTTGTGCCCGAGAGGTCAGCAGGTAGATCGCATCGCGCACTTCGGTGACTTCGGAGAACATCACCGTCGCCCCGGCACGCAGCAACAGGTCCGAGGCGTAGCCCAGCGCCGGGTTGGCGGTGATGCCGGAGAACGCATCGCTGCCGCCACACTGCATGCCCAGGATCAGCTCCGAAGCCGGTACGGTTTCGCGACGGCGCTGGTCGAGTTTCTTCAGGCGGGTCTCGGCCAGTTCCATGATCTGCTCGATCATTTCGGTGAAACCGTGACTGGAATCCTGCAAGCGATACAACCAAGGCTCGCTGAGGTCCACCGAGCTGTCGTTCTCATGCATCACCTGCCCGGCCTGCAATTTCTCGCAGCCCAGGCTGATCACCAATGCCTCGCCCCCCAGGTTCGGGTTGCGCGCCAGGTTGCGCACGGTACGAATCGGGATGTACGCATCGGTGGCAGTGATCGCCACGCCACAGCCATAGCTGTGGGTCAGCGCCACCACGTCATCGACGTTCGGGTACTTGGGCAGCAGCTCATCCTTGATGCGCTTGACCGCGTGGTCCAGCACCCCGGTCACGCACTGCACCGTGGTGGTGATGCCCAGGATATTGCGCGTGCCGACGGTACCGTCGGCGTTGCGATAACCCTCGAAGGTGTAGCCCTCCAGCGGTGCATCGGCCACCGGCACATCAGTGGACAGCGGCAGGCTGTCCAGCGGCGGCGCGGTCGGCATGCGCAACTGGTCTTCCTTGACCCAGCTGCCACGGGGGATCGGTTGCAGCGCATAGCCAATGACCTGGCCATAGCGAATCACCTCGCCTCCCTCGGGAATGTCCACCAGGGTGACCTTGTGGCTCTGCGGCACGAAATCCACGGTGACCAGGCCGTCCGGGAACTCGGTCCCGGCCGGTACACCCTGGTCATTGACGACGATCACTACGTTGTCCCGCTCATGCAAGCGGATGTAACGCGGCGAATCGGCATGTTCAATCAGTTGCATTGACGCCGCTCCTTCAGGATTTAGCTTCAGACAGGCTGGAGATGTCGGCATCCTTGGCCGTTGGTTCCTTGAGCACCACACGCTTGATCGGCCCGACGATGACCAGGTAGCTGAACACCGCCACCAGCGCGTTGCAACCGACGAACACCAGCGCCCACTTGAACGAACCGGTGGCGCTGATGATGTAGCCAATGACGATTGGCGTGGTGATCGATGCCAGGTTGCCGAAGGTGTTGAACAGGCCACCGCTCAGGCCGGCGATCTGTTTTGGCGACGTGTCGGAAACCACGGCCCAGCCCAGTGCGCCGACGCCTTTACCGAAGAAGGCCAGGGCCATGAAGCCCACCACCATCCATTCGATGTCGACGTAGTTGCACGCCACGATGCTGCTGGACACCAGCAGGCCGGCGATGATCGGCGCCTTGCGGGCGAAGGTCAGCGAGTGGCCCTTGCGCAGCAGGTAGTCGGAAATCACCCCGCCAAGGACGCCGCCGATGAAACCGCAGATCGCCGGCAAGGACGCGATGAAACCGGCCTTGAGGATGGTCATGCCGCGTTCCTGCACCAGGTACACCGGGAACCAGGTCAGGAAGAAGTAGGTGATGCCGTTGATGCAGTACTGGCCCAGGTACACGCCGAGCATCATGCGGTTGGTCAGCAGTTGACGGATGTAATCCCACTTCGGACCGTCGGCTTTCTTTTCCTTGCCCTTGTCCTGGTCCATGTCGACCATCGCGCCGTTGGCGGCGATGTGATTGAACTCGGCCTCGTTGATCATCGGATGCTGGCGCGGGCTGTGGATCACTTTCAGCCAGATCAGCGAGAACACGATGCCAATCACGCCCATCACGATGAACACGTGCTGCCAGCCGAAACGGTAGACGATCCAGCCCATCAGCGGTGCAAACAACACGGTGGCAAAATACTGCGCCGAGTTGAAGATCGCCGAGGCGGTGCCACGTTCTGCGGTCGGGAACCAGGCGGCGACGATCCGTGCGTTGCCCGGGAAGGACGGCGCTTCGGCCAACCCCACCAGGAAGCGCAACATGAACAGCGCAACCACGGCCGTGGACATGCCGAATTCACCCACATAGCCTTGCAGCACGGTGAACAGCGACCAGGTGAAAATGCTCAAGGCATAGATTTTTTTCGAGCCGAAACGGTCGAGCAGCCAGCCGCCAGGAATCTGCCCGGCCACATAGGCCCAACCGAAAGCGGAGAAGATATAACCGAGGGTGACGGCATCGATGCCGAGGTCTTTTTGCAGGCTGGAGCCTGCGATGGCGATGGTGGCACGGTCGGCATAGTTGATCGTCGTCACCAGGAACAGCATGAGCAGGATCAAATAGCGGACGTGAGTCGGCTTGGTCGCTTGCATGTAGAGGTACTCCCACTATTTATTTTTATGCGGGTAAATGTTGTGTTAAGCCCTGTAGGAGCTTGTAGGAGCTGTCGAGTGCAAAMGAGGCTGCGATCTTTTACAGGTATTGCGGTGTATCAGGAGCCGATGTAAGAGGTCTTCACCACGGTGTAGAACTCTTGCGCGTAGCGACCTTGCTCACGCGAACCATAGGACGAACCTTTGCGCCCGCCGAACGGCACGTGGTAATCCACGCCGGCGGTCGGCAGGTTGACCATCACCATGCCCGCCTGGGAATGGCGCTTGAAGTGGTTGGCATACTTCAACGAGGTGGTGGCGATACCGGCCGACAAGCCGAACTCGGTGTCGTTGGCCATCGCCAGCGCCGCCTCGTAGTCGGCCACGCGCACGACGTTGGCCACCGGGCCGAAGATCTCTTCGCGGCTGATGCGCATCGAGGCTTCGCTGTCGGCGAACAGGGTCGGCGCCAGGAAGTAACCTTCCGTGTCGCACGTCACCAGGCCACCGCCACTGACCAACCGAGCACCTTCGCTCTGGCCGATGTCGATGTACTTCAAGTCCTGGCTGAGCTGGGCTTCGGAAACCACCGGACCGATATCGGTGCCGGCCTTCAACGCATGGCCGACCTTGATCGACTGCATGCGCTCGGCCATGGCCTCGACGAACTTGTCATGGATGCCGGCGGTGACGATCAGGCGACTCGAGGCCGTGCAGCGCTGGCCGGTGGAGTAGAACGCGCTCTGCACCGCCAGTTCGACGGCCTGCTTGAGGTCCGCGTCATCGAGGATGATCTGCGGGTTCTTGCCGCCCATTTCCAACTGCACCTTGGCCTGGCGGGACACGCAGTTGACGGCGATCTGCCGCCCCACACCCACCGAACCGGTAAAGCTGATGCCGTCGACTTTCGGGCTGTTGACCAGGACTTCGCCGACCACACGGCCGCTGCCCATCACCAGGTTGAATGCACCGGCCGGGAAACCGGCGCGGGAGATGATCTCGGCCAGGGCCCAGGCGCAGCCCGGTACCAACTCGGCAGGTTTGATCACCACGCAGTTGCCGTAGGCCAGGGCCGGGGCAATTTTCCACGCGGGAATGGCAATCGGGAAGTTCCACGGGGTGATCAGGCCGACCACACCGAGGGCTTCGCGGGTGACTTCGACGTTGACGCCCGGGCGCACCGACGGCACGTAATCGCCCGACAGGCGCAGGCATTCACCGGCGAAGAACTTGAAAATGTTACCGGCGCGAGTCACTTCGCCGATGGCTTCGGGCAGGGTCTTGCCCTCTTCCCGGGCCAGCAGTTGGCCGAGTTCTTCACGGCGGGCGAGGATTTCGCTGCCGACTTTGTCCAGCGCATCATGACGGGCCTGGATGCCCGAGGTCGACCAGGCCGGGAAGGCGGCGCGGGCGGCTTCGATGGCGGCATTGACCTGCGCTGCGTCAGCCTTGGCGTATTCACCGATGACATCGGACAAGTCAGACGGGTTGATGTTGGTGCAATAGTCGGCACCGGCCACCCACTGACCGTTGATGTAGTTATCGAAACGCTTTGAATCTGCCACGGAGCTACTCCTTCTACAAAAGCGATCTGGGGACGCAGAGCGTCCCTGGCGGCATTCCCACGCAGAGCGTGGGAACGACAAGCCTTACGCAAAAAGCCGCTGATTACTCAGCGGCCTCATCGGGTCTGTTACTGCTTGCCTTGCTTGTCGATCAGCGCGGCCAGGGCTTCGTATTCTTCTGGCAGCAGGTCGGTCAGCGGCGTGCGCACAGGGCCGGCGTCATAGCCAACGATCTTCGCGCCGGCCTTGACGATGCTCACCGCGTAACCGGCCTTGCGGTTGCGGATGTCCAGGTAAGGCAGGAAGAAGTCGTCGATGATCTTGCCGACGGTCTCGTGATCGTCGCGGGCAATGGCGTGGTAGAAATCCATCGCGGTTTTCGGGATGAAGTTGAACACCGCCGAGGAGTAGACCGGTACGCCCAGGGCCTTGTAGGCCGCGGCATAGACTTCAGCGGTCGGCAGGCCGCCCAGGTAGCTGAAGCGATCGCCGAGGCGGCGACGGATCGACACCATCAGTTCGATATCGCCCAGGCCATCCTTGTAGCCAATCAGGTTCGGGCAGCGCTCGGCCAGTTGCTCCAGCAAAGTGGCGTTCAGGCGGCAGACGTTGCGGTTGTACACCACCACGCCGATCTTCACCGATTTGCACACGGCTTCAACGTGGGCGGCAACACCGTCCTGGCTGGCTTCGGTCAGGTAATGCGGCAGCAGCAACAGGCCCTTGGCACCCAGGCGCTCGGCTTCTTGAGCGTATTCGATGGCCTGGCGAGTGGCACCGCCAACACCGGCAAGGATTGGCACGCTGGTGGCGCAGGTATCGACGGCGGTCTTGATGACTTGGGAATACTCGCTGGCAGCCAGGGAGAAGAATTCACCGGTGCCGCCCGCGGCGAACAAAGCAGAGGCGCCATACGGGGCCAGCCACTCGAGGCGCTTGATGTAGCTGTCGCGATTGAAATCGCCTTGAGCAGTGAAATCGGTGACCGGGAACGACAGCAGGCCAGACGAGAGGATGGACTTCAGTTCTTGTGGATTCATTATTCGAACACCCTGGACGCAAATGATGTGTTGTAGGAAACGGTTCAGCTTCACGTGAAGTTGTAGGTCATCGTACAACTTAAAATATGAACGTCAACTGCATTTCGTCTTTTGTCGGGTGTCGGGACCGGAACGTTTGTCGTGAAACCTTGTAAATCGGGGGTTTGAGCGGGATTGGAAGAAGGATGAAAACTGCCGGCCGAGCATCAGGACCGCTCGTCGTCACTGTCAACTCTGCCAGTAGGCGTCGTCACGGCAAGGGGGCATAACCCTGGCATGGCTGTGCTGGGCACGGCCGTAGCCCCTTTCACAATCTTTTAAGTGAGCCGCCCGTACGCGACGATCAGGGCTGCCTCACAGGGAGTGACATCATGACGACGTACGCGAAGCCCACGCTCAAGGATTTTCCAACCACTGGTGAAGTCACGATCAGCCTGTCAAGGACAACGACGTTAACCGTGAAGATTCCGGATGCAGCTTTCGCACCGTACTCGAACGCCCAACTGACTCTGGGCCTCGGCTCGACGCCTCCAACTCCGGCAGGCGCGTTTACACCTCTGACCGAGGGCGAAGAGGGTACGCCACGCAAGGATGTGACAGTGACTGTAACCAGCGCCGAGTTGACAGCTTATCTCGGCAAATTGGTTGAGCTTCGTTACGAGGTTAGCTACGAGAGCTGGGATCCCGATACATCCGAGCCGCAAATGTTGCGGGTCAACGCGTAGGACCACGCGCTTACGACTCGTCAGACGGGCACACAGATACAAAGCCAGTCGCCACTTCCCTGTGGCGAGGGAGCTTGCTCCCGCTCGACTGTGTAGGAGCTGGCGAAGCCTGCGATCTTTTGATCTTTCGCCTGCGACTCAGGTGTCTGGGGAAAGATCGCAGCCTCGCTTCGCTCGACAGCTCCTACAGGCCCAGCGGGAGCAAGCTCCCTCGCCACAACTGCATCCTTGCCACGACAGCATCTTTGCCAACAGGACAGTGAGCGACTTTCAGCCCTGCGCCTGCGCCTCTTCATGGGCCTGGCGCAGCCGCTCGCGGCTGTTGGTCAGGTGCAACCGCATGGCCGCGCGGGCCGCCTCGGAGTCCTGGCGGGCGATGGCGTCGTAGATCTCCTCGTGCTCGCGGCTCAGGCGGTTCATGTAGCGCTGCTGGTCATCGTGGGCCAGGCGCGCCGAGTTTACCCGGGTACGCGGAATGATGCTGGTGCCCAGGTGGGTCATGATGTCGGTGAAGTAGCGGTTGCCGGTGGACAGGGCGATTTCCAGGTGGAAGGCGAAGTCCGAGGCCACCGCATCGCTGGCGTGGGCGGCGCTTTCGTTCAAGGCGTCGAGGGCGGCGCGCATGGCGGCCAGTTGCTCGTCGCTACGGCGCTGCGCCGCCAGCCCGGCGGATTCCACTTCCAGGCTGATGCGCAATTCCAGGATCGCCAGCACGTCACGCAAGGTGACCACGGTGGCCGGGTCGATGCGAAAACCGCTCGGGCTCGGCGTGTCCAGCACGAAAGTGCCGATGCCATGGCGGGTTTCCACCTGGCCGGCCGCCTGCAAGCGGGAAATCGCCTCGCGCACCACGGTACGGCTGACGCCATGGGCTTCCATGATCGCCGACTCGGTGGGCAATTTATCGCCACGCTTGAGCAGGCCGTCGCGAATCTGCTCGGTCAACACCGTCACCAGCTCCTGCGCCAGGCTGCGGCGCTTGCGGGGAAAGCGTGGTACTTCGATCGGGTTTTCCATGGGGCTGTGTCTCGGTAAACGGCTGAATGGCAACATCATAGCGCAACGTGGTTGTACGATCACCGTGGGTGCAGCGATGAGTCTGGCGCTGAAACCGGGTCGGCTTCATCGCGAGCAAGCTCGCTCCCACATTGGAGCGGTATCCGGTTCACCCCAAAACCTTGTGGGAGCGAGCTTGCTCGCGATGGCGGTGGGTCAGCCACATCAATATCAACTGATACACCGCTATCGCGAGCAAGCTCGCTCCCACAGGTTTTGTGGCGTTTATGCGGTTACGGTGCGCTCCACCAGTTGGCCATTTTCGATACGCACATGTCGCGGATGGAAACGTTTCAAACTGCTTCGGTGGCCGACGCTGACGATGCTCAGGCCCGGCAACTGGTCGATCAGCGCCTGGTACAGCGTCGCCTCGTCTTCTTCATCCATCGCCGACGTGGCTTCGTCCATGTACAACCATTGCGGTGCATAAAGCAATGCGCGGGCAAAGGCCAGGCGTTGTTGCTCACCGGGCGAGAGCATGCGCTGCCAGTGGTTGCTTTCATCCAGCCGCGCAATCAGGTGCGGCAGGCGGCAGGTTTCCAGCACCTGTGCATAACGTTCGTTGGGATAGATATCGCCAGCCTGTGGATAACTCAATACTTCACGCAGGCTGCCAATCGGCAGATATGGCTTCTGCGGCAGGAACAGGTAACGCGCGGCAGGAAGCCGGATCGTCCCGTGCCCCGCCGGCCACAAATGCCCCATCGCCCGCAGCAGGGTCGATTTACCACTGCCAGAACGGCCACTGAGCATCACCCGCTCGCCCGGTTCCACGGTCATGTCGGCGTTATCGAGCAGATGGCGACCGTCGGCCAGGTCCAGCCCCAAGTGATGAACCTTCAACGCATCGCCCTGGTTTTGCACGTCGATGGCCGGCACGCGGTCTTCGTTGTCGCTCATGGCCTGACGGAAACTCAGCAGACGATCGCAGGTGGCGCGCCACGCAGCGAGGTCGGCGTAGGCGCTGATGAACCAGCTGAAGTTCTCCTGCACATTGCCGAACGCCGAGTTGATCTGCATGAGCTCGCCCAGCTGGATCTTGCCGGCAAAGTAGCGCGGCGCGGCGACGATGAACGGGAAGATGATCGCGATCTGGCCATAGCCGGAGGTGAAGAACGTCAAGCGCTTGGACACCCGCATGATGTCCCAGAAGTTATGCCAGACCAGGCCGAAACGCCCGCTCAGGCGACGGTTCTCATTCGGCTCGCCGTTGTACAGCGCAATGCTTTCGGCGTTTTCACGTACCCGGACCATGGAGAAACGCAGGTCGGCTTCGAAGCGTTGCTGGTTATTGTTCAGACCGATCAGGCGTCGGCCGATCAGGTGCGTCAGCCAACTGCCCACCGCCGCATACACCAGCGCGCACCAGAACATGTAGCCCGGGATGGTGTAGCCGAGCACCTCGATGCTGCCCGACACGCCCCACAAAATGATCGAGAACGACACCAGGCTGACCACGGTGCGCAGCAATCCCAAGCCCAGGCTCAGGGTGTTGGTGGTGAAACTGTTGAGGTCTTCGGAAATCCGCTGGTCCGGGTTATCGGTGTAGCCGCCCTGCTCCAGCCGGTAGTAATTCTTGTCGCCGAGCCAGCGGGCGAAATGCTGCTCGGTGAGCCAGGCCCGCCAGCGGATGGTGAGCATCTGCGTGAGGTACAAGCGGTATACCGCGCCCAGGATCGCCACCGCCGCGATGCCGCAGAAATACAGGATCAACTGCCAGAACGCCGCGCTGTCCTTCTCTTGCAGGGCGTTGTAGAAATCCTTGTACCAACTGTTGATCCACACCGAGATCGCCACGCTGAACAGCGAGAGTGCGATGACGGCGATCAACAGCGTCCAGGCCTTGCCCTTCTCCTCACTGCGCCAGTACGGCGTGGTCATTTGCCAGACACGGCGGAAAAACTGCCCGCGCACCGCGTCATTGACCGCGGAATATTCAGCGTTCTGATTCATGGTTAAGGCTCAATAGGGAAAAGAACTCGGGCCGATCATAAAGCAACGGCCCGATGTGTCGCGAGGGTGGACAACACCTGTTCAGCGCAGGTTCAGCGACGCACGGGACGCTTTTGCAATTTGCGCTGCAAAGTCCGCCGGTGCATGCCCAAGGCGCGGGCCGTGGCGGAGATATTGCCTTCATGCTCGGTCAGCACCCGCTGGATGTGCTCCCATTGCAGGCGATCCACCGACATGGGGTTTTCCGGCACCAGGGTGTCGAGGTCGGCGTGCTCGGACAACAGCGCCGCCAGTACATCATCGGCGTCCGCCGGTTTGCACAGGTAATTGCAGGCACCGCGCTTGATGGCCTCGACCGCGGTGGCGATGCTCGAATAGCCGGTGAGGATCACCACGCGCATCTCCGGGTCCAGCTCCAGCAGCTTGGGCAGCAGCACCAGGCCCGAATCGCCGTCCATTTTCAGGTCCAGGGCGGCGTAGTCCGGCAGGTCGGCCTGGGCGATGGTCAGGCCTTCTTCGGCAGAACCTGCGGTGCTGACGCGAAAACCACGGCGGGACATGGCCCGGGCCATGACGCGGGTGAAGGTGGCGTCGTCATCTACCAGCAACAGGTGCGGCAGTTCTTCGCCGTCGACTTGGATCTCGTCACTCATGTTCGTCTCCTCGGTCGGCATGGGGCAGGCGCAGCTCGGTGAGCGTGCCGCCTTCCTCATGGGGGTAGAGTTTCACCGAGCCGCCGGCGCGTGTCACGCTGGCTTTGCTCAAAAACAGGCCCAGGCCGAAACCTTTGCCCTTGGTGGTATAGAACGGCTTGCCGATCTGCTCGGCAATCGCCAGCGGCACACCGGCGCCGTGGTCGCGAATACTGATGGTCAGCTCATAGGCATTCCAGTCCAACGCCACTTCCAGCCCTTCGGGGCAAGCGTCGGCGGCATTGTTAAGCAGGTTCAGCAGCGCCTGGGTCAGGTCTGGCGGCGGTGCCATGCGCGGTACCACGCCCTTGCCCAGGCATTGGAAGCGATAACTGGCCTCCGGGCGCATCAGGTGCCAGCGGTTCAGGGCATCGTCGAGCCAGAAGGTGACCGCCTGCATGTCGATATCCAGCCGGCGGTTGGCCTCGGCGGCACGCACCAGGTATTGCAGGGTTTCCTTGCACAGCTTGACCTGGTCCTGCAACACGCTGAGATCGTCCTGCAACGCTGGGTCATGGTGATCCTGGCGCATCTCCTTGAGCAGCACGCTCATGGTCGCCAGCGGTGTGCCCAATTCATGGGCGGCGCCGGCGGCCTGGGTCGCCACGGCCAGCAATTGCTCGTCGCGCAGGCCCTCTTCACGGCGGATGGCGCGCAGTTCTTCCTGGCGGCGCAGCTCCTCGGCCATGCGCGCAGCAAAAAATGTAATGACTGCCGCAGCCAGGGCGAAACTCAACCACATGCCGTAGATCTGCAGGTTTTCCCGGGCGATGGGGAAGGTTTCCAGCGGATAGAAGCGCGCCAGCAGCAAGGTGTACAGCGCCAGGGCGATACCGGAAAGGATCAGCGAAAAACGCCATGGCAACGTCACTGCGGCGATGGTCAGCGGCACCAGGTAATAGGAGACGAAGGGGTTGGTGGAACCGCCGGAGAAATACAGCAGCGCGCTGTGGATAAACAGGTCACAGGCCAGTTGCACGGCGTATTCCAACTCGGTCACCGGCCACGAGGTGCGCAGGCGAATCGCCGTCAGCGCGCAGAGCACGCTGGAACAGACCAGGGTGATCGCCAGTTGCAGCCAGGGCAGCGGCAGCAGGTCGAACCAATAGGCGAGCCCCACCGAGCCGGCCTGGGCCGCCAGGACCAGAATGCGGATGAATGTCAGGCGCCAGAGGTTCTGGCGAGAGGCGGATGTCATTTGCAAAGGGGCGAGCATGAGCTCTCCTGATGAGCGCTCCAGGCGAATCGCACGGAGTATAACCAAGGCGCGGCTTGCAGCGGCAGATATGCGGCAAAGCGCCACAGCCCCGGATGCTACCTATACCCCCTGTGGCGAGGGAGCTTGCTCCCGCTCGGCTGCGCTGTAGGAGCTGTCGAGTGTAACGAGGCTGCGATCTTGTCCCGGTGAATTGAGTTGTGAGCGAAAAATCAAAAGATCGCAGCCTTCGGCAGCTCCTACAGCGCAGTCCAGCGGGAGCAAGCTCCCTCGCCACAAAAGCTCCACCAACCTTCGCATCTGTATAGAAGTTGTAACTGTGCGAACCCACCCATAAAAGCTAGAGTCTTAACGTTCACGCAGGCCCGGACCTCACCCCTGCACATCATCTCAAGGAGCTTTCATGCACACGTTCAGTCGCCCCGCCGCCCTGCTCGCCCTCAGCCTCGGCACCGTCGCCAGCCTGCCGGCCCTGGCCGCCGATGAGCTGCACTACAACCAGATTTCCCTGCGCGCCGAAGCCAGCCAGGAAGTGGCCCGCGACCTGATGATCGTCACCCTCTACACCGAAGAACAGAACACCGACCCGGCCAAACTCGCCGCTGCCGTCAGCACCACCCTGAACAAAGCCATCGGCCAGGCCAAAGAGGTCAAGGACATCAACCTGCGCCAAGGCAGCCGCAACAGCTACCCGATCTACGACAACAAAGGCGGGAAAATCACCGGCTGGCGCGAACGCGCCGAACTGCGCCTGGAAAGCGCCGACTTCGCCGCCCTGTCCAAACTCACTGGCGAACTGCTGGGCGACCTGAAAATGGGCGGCATGGACTTCGCCATCGCCACCGCCACCCGCCAGAGCAGCGAAGACGCCTTGCTCAAGGACGCCGTTAACGCTTTCAAGGCCCGCGCCCAACTGGCCACAGACGCCCTGGGTGGCAAGGGTTACAAAATCGTCAACCTGAACTTCAACACCAACGGTTATCCACAACCGTACATGCGCCCGCAGATGATGATGAAAGCGGCGTCGATGGATGCCGAGTCGGTTACGCCTGAAGTGGAAGCGGGCACCAGCAAGGTGACGATGACGGCGGATGGGATGGTTGAGGTGTTGATGCAGTAACCATTCGAGGGGGCGGGTCAATTGCACTCATGGCAATTGATCCGCCTGTTATGGAAGGCCCCCTTAGCCTGGCGACACGGTCCTTACATCACATTCTTATTTCAGCAAGGCAACGGCCGCTTTAGCGAGCTGGATGAACAATTCATCATCCTGCGCATCAAAATCGCCATCTCCGTCGGCATCTCCTTTTACGTCCACCTTGTCGTAGCGACCATTTTTCAACGAGGAGGACACAGAGGTTGAAAAATCAAGCTCCTTACCGCTGTAGAACTCAAATAGAACCTCAGGGCTACTGTCACGATCCAGGTCTTCGATAGATATGCGAATTTCTTTAGCGGCCATGATTACACCTCTTCCAATGAATTAAGTAATGACGGCATCGCTACAGAAGTGGAGCGCGCCTGGATCCAACCTACCTCCAGGCGCGCAGCGTCGCTACTGTCAGATCTGTCAGGTGTACGCCTGTACAGAGGCTCTCAAGGTGCTGGGCTCGCCGGCGCTTCAAGTTGATCCAACGCCTTGTCCACCAGCAACTGGCACAACTCAACCAACTGATGAATCCCCAGCGCCACGCTGCGCCGCGTGCCCTCCACTTCAAAGGCCAGGTCTTCGGCCATGGCTTTTATCGAGGCCAGGGTTTCGGAGGTGCTGGTCAGTAGCGTGTCGGCGTCGGCTTTGGCGGTGACGGAGAACAGGCTGTCGATGCGCGGGTCGGTGCTTGATTCTGGAGGTTTTGGGTTGAGGTAATGATTGAGGGCGCGCTCGGCGGCGGCGCGGTCTTTGAGTAGGTCTTCGATGGAGTCGAAATCCGCCAATGGATTTGTTCTGTTGAAGTTCGGTTCAGTCTTTCCTTCGTTCATGTGCATGCTCCTGATGAAATTGGAGCCATCACTTGCCGTTATGGTCGTGAGGCTTACGACCTATTAATTTCGGGTTCCCACTCCCGGCCGCTGTTTTGCAGCGACAGGAAAAAGGTTAGAGAGCCCACTTCCGAGTGGCAACCCTAAAAAGCTGTGGGATGTTTCCTTTCGGGGCCGGTGATCCTTCCGACACAAATGAATGATTCATCACACCTCCTGGCGCTGCAACCCCCGTGGCGAGGGAGCTTGCTCCCGCTGGGCTGCGCAGCGGCCCTTTTCAGCGTTGTGTGTATATCCGTTTTTTTGATGACGGCGACTAATGGTTCCGCTCTTACAGCGGCTCACTTTTGAGAAGCGCAAAAGTAAGCAAAACGCTTCTGCCCCACCACTCGGCACCTCGCTTAGGCTCGGTGTGCCCTCACTCCGGCATTGCTCCGTGGGCCGCCGCGAAGGGCCATCCATAGCCCAGCGCGGCTACCTCGGCATCCATGCCGAGGTGCCCACTGCGCAATGCCTGCGTTCGGCCATCGTGGTTAACGGGGCGCCCGAGATCAACGTCCACCACGAGGCGGCCTAGTAGCCGACCTGGCTCTTGGTGAGACCGCGTTTCTCCTGTGGGAGCAAAGCTTGCTCGCGAGGCGGCCTGACAGCCGGTCTGTTTCTTCGGCTGTCCCCAACCCAAATTGTGGGAGCGAGCTTGCTCGCGATGAGGCCAGTAAGCTCAACATGCATGTGACTGAACCACCGCCATCGCGAGCAAGCTTTGCTCCCACAGGTCCTGCTCAAACAGATCTGATGGGTGTACGACCGGGGGAGCCAGGTCGGCTACTAGGCCGCCTCGCGGTGGACGTTGATCTCGGGCGCCCCGTTAACCACGCTGGCCGAACGCAGGCATTGCGCAGTGGGCATCCCGGCATGGATGCCGGGATAGCCGCGCTGGGCCATGGATGGCCC
>NZ_JBFREY010000058.1:0-23183 GCF_052114545.1 Pseudomonas sp. KB_12
CCCTCACTCCGGCATTGCTCCGTGGGCCCGCCGCGAAGGGCCATCCATGGCCCAGCGCGGCTATCCCGGCATCCATGCCGGGATGCCCACTCCACAATGCCTGCGTTCGGCCAGCGTGGTTAACGGGGCGCCCGAGATCAACGTCCACCCCGAGGCGGCCTGATAGCCGACCTGGTTCTCCTGGTCGTACACCCGTCAGATCTGTGGGAGCAAAGCTTGCTCGCGATGGGGCCAGTCAGCTCAACATCCATGTGACTGAACCACCGCCATCGCGAGCAAGCTCGCTCCCACAGGAGAAACGCGGTCCCACCAAGAACCAGGTCGGCTATCAGGCCGCCTCGTGGCGGACATTGATCTCGGGCGCCCCGTTAACCACGATGGCCGAACGCAGGCATTGCGCAGTGGGCACCTCGGCATGGATGCCGAGGTAGCCGCGCTGGGCCATGGATGGCCCTTCGCGGCGGCCCACGGAGCAATGCCTTCGTTCAGGCATGCCGAGCCTAGGCGAGGCACCGAGTGGTGGGGCATGAGCGTTTTTGGTTACTTTTGGCTGGTCCGGCTCCCGGCTCTTCCAAAAGTGACCCGCCGTAAGGGCGGAACCATAAGCCGCCGTTACCGCAGAAACGGATATACACACCAAACGAAGCCCCCTCAAGGACTGTAATACCCCACCGCCACCAGAAAATGCCCAACCTTCTTCAGGTACGCATGCTTGTCCTCGACCTTCCCGGTCACCGGGTTCTTCCAGCGATACTCATACTCCCCCACATCCTGCTTGCCGATCATGGCCAGGATCGGCTCCCCCACCGGCTTGCCATCGGGGTCCTTGACCTTGGCGAAATCGGTATTGATCAAGCGCAGGTTGGTGCCGTGGCCGACATACCGCCGGGTATTGAGATCAACGACAAAGACATACAGGTCATCCTGCAGATAACCGCCCTTGAGGGAATTGACCGCCGTCAGCGTGGCTTTCTCGTTTTTCAGCAGGTCGCTCGAGGCCTTGTCCAGCAACGCCCTGGCCTGTTCGGCGGAAGCCCGTGGCAGGTAGTAGCCGACGGCCAGGATCCGCTCGCCAACGCGCTGGAAATACACATGCTTGCGCTCGACCTTGCCGTCCGACCAGTTCTGCCAACGGTACTCGGCTTGCTGGATGCCACTGGCCTCGGGAGTCTTCAAGGCGTCCTTGAAGGCTTTGCGCAGGTCCGGGCCCAGCACTTCAGACACGTCTCGCCCGATCAGCGCTGAGGAAGGCCCGCCGCTGGCGAGCATCACACCCTGGGTATCCACCACGAATACGTAACGATCCTTGTCGACGAATTCCCCCTGGCGACTGAAGGCGGCAAAAGCTTTGTCGCCGTTGTCGTGGTAGTAGGCCAAGGCCTTTTCCAGCAGCGAGCGGGCCGCCTGGCCGTCATCCGGTGTCGCTGCATGAACCGGTGCCAGCCCCAGCACAAGCATTGCGCCCAGCCAGGCCATCCTGTGAAAAAAACCCATATGCGCGCCCCTCGTTCTTGTTGGTGTTTCAAGAGCGTAGACGGCGTGGGGTGATGTTGGAGTATTCAGGGAATTGCTGGGGAGGCCTGGGGCGTCAGTGGGTATTGATACTGACTGACAGGACGTCATCGCGAGCAAGCTCGCTCCCACACTGGAGGTGCTTACCCGGTGGGAGCGAGCTTGCTCGCGATAGCGGCGGCACATTCAGCATGATGCGCACTGACACGCCACTATCGCGAACAAACGCCAACAGGCTTATTGACTGCGCAGTTGCTGCTGCAAGTTCTGGATCTGCGCTTGCAAGGTGTTGATGTTACGAGTGACCTGGCCACGGAAGGCGTCGAACTCGGCAGTGTTGCCGCCCTTGTCCTGCTGGCTCTTGAGCACGATCACGTCTTGCTCCAGACGGTCGATGGCCGAGTTGGAGGTGGCTCTTTTCAGGGCGGTGATGTCGGCACCGATGCTCTTGAGCTGAGCATCCAGGGCACCACCCTCGCCTTGGCTTTTCAGGGCCGTAACTTCAGCCACCAGCGTCTTGACCTGGGCTTGGAGCTCCTTGTTGGACGCTTGCAACTGGGTGTTGGTGTTCTGTTGTTCAGTGGCCTGGGCAATGAGTTGGGCCAGTTCCTTGTCCAGGTCGGCGGACGGACCGAAGGTCGCTTGCTGTTGCTTGTACTGCTCCATCAGTTTGCTGTCGAATTGCTTGCCCTGATCCTGCAGCTTGCTTTCCAACTGCTTGATCTGCAGCTTCAAGGCCTCACTGTCGCTCATCACATTGGACTGGCCGGCGACGACCTTGCCGGAAAATTCCTGTAAGCGCCCCGCCGCATCTTCACTGATCCGAGCGAAGCTTTCCTGGGTCGCCACCAATTGCTGTTCCATCAGGGAAATCTGCTGGAAGCTCCACCATGCCAGGAAACCGAACGCACACAACAACGCACCGACCAATGCCCACAGCGGCCCGGTGCTGGGGCCCTTGACCTTGGCCGCCGCGGCAGCGGGCGCAGAGCGGGCTTGCGCAGGGGGCTGGCGGTTGGGCAGAAAGTCATCGTCATCGGGAATGTCGGCCCGCATCCGCAGGCTCGGTACATCGTCGAAGTCGTCGTTGGCATCGTTACGCATGGGCATTGGTTCAACCTTTGGGAAACCGGTGATGGCTTGATACGGCAAGTATAACCCCCTCGCCCGCCGCACCGATTGACCCCAAACATGGCACTCGGTTCATGACGGGCCGATCAGCGGGTGTTCGGTGGCCTGTATGGCTAGTTCGTTAGTTCAAATTCGGATGCCAGAAATTCATAGCCAAGGCGCTGCGACGAGTCATACAGGCCACTGACCCTTCCACCAGGCACAAAATTCATCAAGGGCGGTCCACAGGCTGACCTGCGGGTCGTAATCGAGATAATGCCGGGCCCGGCTGATGTCCAAGGTGAAATTCTTGTTCATGACCTGCATGCCCAGGCGCGACAGCGTTGGTTCGGGGCGGCCCGGCCACAATTTGCAGAAACCTTCATTCAGGGCCGCGACACTATAAGCCAAGCCGTAGGAACGATAACGCCGGACCTGTGGGACTTCCATCTGGCGCATCACATAATTGACCACATCCCACAGCGGAACCGGTGCCCCGTTGCTGATGTTGTAGGCCTTGCCCAAGGCCGAATCGGTAGCCAGCAGGCTGCTGAGCAGCGCTTCGTTGAGGTTTTGCACGCTGGTGAAATCCACCTTGTTCAGCCCGTTGCCGACAATCGCCAGGCGCCCCTTGCGCTGCATTTTCAACAGCCGCGGAAAAATGCTCATGTCACCGGCACCGGTCACGAAACGCGGGCGCAGGGCCAGCACTTCGAGGCCGAACTCCTGGGCGCCGAAGACTTTCTGCTCGGCCAGGTACTTGGTGGCGGCGTAAGGGTGCTTGAAACGCTTGGGCACTTGTTCTTCGGTCAACCCGAGATGGTCACGACCGTCGAAGTAGATGGACGGCGAGGACAGATGAACCAGCCGGCGCACCTTCTGCTTGAGGCAGGCCTCGACGACATTTTCCGTGACCTGGACATTGCCTTGGTGGAAATCCTGGTAGCGACCCCAAAGCCCCACGGAACCGGCGCAATGCACCACGGCCTCGACATCCAGGCACAAATCCCGGGCCAGCAGCGGGTCGCTCAGATCCCCTTGGACAAACTGTGCACCGCGACGCACCAGGTGTTCCACGCTCTCGGCCCGGCGACCATTGACCCGTACATCCAGGCCCTGCTCCAGGGCAAAACGCGCAAAGCGCCCGCCGATGAAGCCGCTCGCGCCAGTGACCAGAATTTTCATGAATGCTCCTAAGAAATGCGGTTACGAGCCTCGCGCTACAACCTGCAAATTTATCTGTGCGCCGCTTTTACCTGCAGCTTGACGTCTACGGCGCCTCCCAAGGCACCAGACACTGCCGGGAGGCGCGGATCAACTGTTCGGTCAACAAGCCAAGCAACTGCCCGCCATTGCGCCAATGATGCCAGTACAGCGGTACATCGATCGGTTTATCTGCCAGCAATTCCACCAGCACGCCGCGCTCCAGCTGTTCGCGCGCTTGCAGCTCCGGCACGAGCCCCCAGCCGAGCCCGACTTCAGCAAGACGAATGAAACCTTCGGACGAGGGGCACAGATGGTGCTCGAAACCGCCCTCCACGCCCACGGACGCGAGGTAGCGGTGCTGCAGGAAATCATCCGGGCCAAACACCAATGCCGGCGTACGGGCCAGTTGATCGGCCCGCACGCCGCCTGGGAAATGCCGGGCGATGAACGCCGGGCTGGCCAGCGCCCGGTAGCGCATCGCCCCCAGCAAAACACTGCGGGCGCCCGCCACCGGGCGTTCGCTGGCGCAGACACACGCCGCCACTTCACCGGCGCGCATGCGCTTGAGGCCAACGGTCTGGTCCTCCACCACCAAGTCGAGCAACAGATGCTGCTCGGCGCAGAAATCGCCCACCGCCGCCGCCCACCAGGTCGCCAGGCTGTCGGCGTTCAGGGCGATGCGCAAACGCTCCGGCAGGCCCTCTTCATCCAGCGCCGGCACCAGGCTTTGCAGGTCGCGCTCAAGCAGACGCACCTGCTGCACGTGGTTGAGCAGCCGTCGGCCGATTTCCGTGGGTGCCGGCGGCGTGGCACGCACCAGCACCGGCTGGCCGACCCGAGCCTCCAGCAGCTTGATCCGTTGCGAGATGGCCGATTGCGACAAACCCAACACCTGGGCCGCGCGCTCGAAACCGGCCTGCTCGACCACGGCAGCCAGGGCAGAAAGCAATTTGTAATCGAACATCAGTTTTCCTAATGAGCAATCAGCAGGATTGGTTTTTCTTATACAGCTTGCCACCGGAGAATGGCCAGCATTCAGGTATCGATGGGGAGTAAAAATCATGTGGCAAAGTTATGTGAACGGACTGCTGGTGGCCCTCGGGCTGATCATGGCCATCGGCGCGCAGAACGCGTTTGTGCTGGCCCAGAGCCTGCGCCGCGAGCATCACTTGCCGGTAGCCGCATTGTGTATCACCTGCGATGCACTGCTGGTGGCCGCTGGCGTATTCGGACTGGCAACGCTGCTGGCCCAGAGCCCGATGTTGCTGGCAATTGCCCGCTGGGGTGGCGCGGTTTTCCTGCTCTGGTACGGCAGCCAGGCGTTGCGTCGGGCTTGTTCGAAACAAAGCCTGCAGCAAGGTGAGAACCAGGCCGTGCGCTCGCTGCGGGCGGTGCTGCTCAGCGCCCTGGCGGTGACGCTGCTCAACCCCCACGTCTACCTCGACACCGTGCTGCTGATCGGTTCCCTCGGTGCCCAGCAGAGCGTACCCGGTGCCTATGTCGTGGGCGCGGCCAGTGCCTCGCTGCTGTGGTTCCTCACCCTGGCCATCGGCGCGGCATGGCTGGCCCCCTGGTTGGCCCGTCCAAGCACCTGGCGGATCCTGGACCTGTTGGTGGCAGTGATGATGTTGACCGTGGCGGTGCAATTGATCGTCAACGGCTGATTATTCCAAACCGCTCTGGAACCTCTATTCCACACAGTTGTTGCGTGGTTATGCCGCACCCCCGGTGCTATGATCCGACTCCTGCGCCGCAAAGAGTACAAACTCCCCGGCGCTAGTCTGGCCGCCCGTGATCGGCCTTGCGCTCACCGCAACTGACCTGATTAGGAGAATCACCATGGCTTTCGAATTGCCGCCGCTGCCCTATCCACACGATGCACTGCAGCCGCACATCTCCAAAGAAACTCTGGAATACCACCACGACAAGCACCACAACACCTATGTCGTGAACCTGAACAACCTGGTGCCTGGCACCGAGTTCGAAGGCAAGAGCCTGGAAGAAATCGTCAAGACTTCCTCGGGCGGTATCTTCAACAACGCCGCTCAGGTCTGGAACCACACCTTCTACTGGAACTGCCTGGCGCCAAACGCCGGCGGTCAACCAACCGGCGCGCTGGCTGAAGCCATCAACAAGGCCTTCGGTTCGTTCGACAAGTTCAAGGAAGAATTCAGCAAGACGTCCATCGGCACCTTCGGTTCCGGCTGGGGCTGGCTGGTGAAAAAGGCTGACGGTTCCCTGGCCCTGGCCAGCACCATCGGCGCCGGCAACCCGCTGACCAGCGGCGACACTCCGCTGCTGACTTGCGACGTGTGGGAACACGCCTACTACATCGACTACCGCAACGTTCGTCCGAAATACGTCGAAGCGTTCTGGAACCTGGTCAACTGGAAATTCGTCGCCGAGCAGTTCGAAGGCAAAGCCTTCACCGCCTAAGCGCCGATGCCAGACAAGAAAACCCGGCGTCGTGCCGGGTTTTTTTTGCCGGAAAAAAATGACCGCAGGCAAAATACCTCGCGTCTGGAACCCCAAGAAAAAATCCCTGGAGGCCTCAAGTTCCGGCCCCTTCCAACCGACACAATGGTCGTAGAGCAATCACTCTGGAAAGAACGTACATCGGTCAGGTTTCAAGCGAAAACCCTTGTGTTTGATTGTCCCTTTGACTGACATCACAGGATTGCCAATACTCATGGCAACTTGACGCTACCCGCACGGAACAAGGAACCACTCTTTGAAGCTGGAACTCAAGAACAGCTTGTCTGTGAAGTTGCTCCGGGTCGTGCTCCTCTCGGCATTGATCGTTGGCATGGTCTTGAGCTGCGCCCAGATTGTGTTCGATGCCTACAAAACCAACCAGGCCGTCGCCAGTGACGCCCAACGGATCCTCGACATGTTCCGCGATCCTTCGACCCAGGCCGTCTACAGCCTGGACCGGGAGATGGGCATGCAAGTGATCGAGGGGCTGTTCCAGGACGAAGCCGTACGCATGGCTTCCATCGGCCATCCACGCGAAACCATGCTCGCCGAAAAAACCCGGCCCTTGCAGCACTCCGAAAGCCGCTGGCTGACCGACCTGATCCTGGGCAAGGAGCGCACCTTCACCACGCAACTGGTGGGACGCGGCCCCTATAGCGAATATTACGGCGACCTGAGCATTACCCTCGACACCGCCACCTACGGCGAGGGTTTCATCGTCAGCTCGGTGATCATTTTCATTTCCGGGATGCTGCGGGCCCTGGCCATGGGCCTGGTGCTGTACCTGGTCTATCACTGGCTGCTGACCAAACCGTTGTCGCGGATCATCCAGCACCTGACCGAAATCAACCCCGATCGCCCCAGCGCCCACAAGATCCCGCAGTTGCGCGGCCACGAACAAAACGAGCTGGGCCTGTGGATCAATACGGCCAACCAACTGCTCGAATCCATCGAGCGCAACACGCACCTGCGCCATGAAGCGGAAAACAGCCTGCTGCGCATGGCCCAGTACGACTTCCTCACCGGCCTGCCCAACCGCCAGCAGCTGCAACAGCAACTGGACAAGATCCTGGTGGACGCCGGGCGCCTGCAACGCCGGGTGGCGGTGCTGTGTGTGGGGCTGGATGATTTCAAGGGCATCAACGAACAGTTCAGCTATCAGACCGGCGACCAGCTGCTGCTGGCCCTGGCCGATCGGCTGCGGGCCCACAGCGGCCGGCTCGGCGCACTGGCGCGGCTGGGGGGCGATCAGTTCGCCCTGGTCCAGGCCGACATCGAACAGCCTTACGAAGCCGCCGAACTGGCCCAGAGTATCCTCGATGACCTGGAAGCGCCGTTCGCCATCGACGATCAACAAATCCGCCTGCGGGCCACCATCGGCATCACCCTCTTCCCCGAAGACGGCGACAGCACCGAGAAACTGTTGCAGAAAGCCGAGCAGACCATGACCCTGGCCAAGAGCCGCTCGCGCAATCGCTACCAGTTCTACATCGCCAGCGTCGACAGCGAGATGCGCCGCCGTCGCGAACTGGAAAAAGACCTGCGCGAGGCCCTGGCCCGCGAGCAATTCAGCCTGGTGTACCAGCCGCAGATCAGCTACCGCGACCTGCGGGTGGTGGGCACCGAAGCCCTGATCCGTTGGCACCATCCCGAGCACGGCCTGGTGCCGCCGGATCTGTTCATTCCCCTGGCCGAGCAGAACGGCACCATTATCGCCATTGGTGAATGGGTGCTGGACCAGGCGTGCAGGCAATTGCGCGAATGGCACGACCAGGGTTTCCTCGACCTGCGCATGGCGGTCAACCTGTCGACGGTGCAACTGCACCACGCCGAACTGCCGAGGGTGGTGAACAATCTCCTGCAAATGTACCGGCTGCCGCCGCGCAGCCTGGAGCTGGAAGTCACCGAGACCGGCCTGATGGAGGACATCACCACCGCTGCCCAGCATTTGCTGAGCCTGCGCCGCTCCGGGGCGCTGATTGCCATCGATGACTTCGGGACCGGCTATTCGTCCCTGAGCTACCTCAAGAGCCTGCCGCTGGACAAGATCAAGATCGACAAGAGCTTCGTCCAGGACCTGCTCGACGACGAGGACGATGCAACCATCGTCCGGGCCATCATCCAGTTGGGCAAGAGCCTGGGCATGCAGGTCATTGCCGAAGGCGTCGAAACGGTCGAGCAGGAAGCCTACATCATCGCCGAGGGCTGCCACGAAGGTCAGGGGTATTACTACAGCAAACCGCTGCCGGCACGGGAATTGGGCCTTTACCTGAAGCAGGCCGAGCGCAGCAAGGTTTCCATCATCTGATTTCTCCCCCACCTGCCACGTCCCTGTAGGAGCTGGCGAAGCCTGCGATCTTTGGTTTGCTCGCTTGAGACTCAAGCGTCCAGGGAAAGATCGCAGCCTCGCTTCGCTCGACAGCTCCTACAGACGCTATCGAAGGCGGCAATCTCCCATCATTAAATAAGAAATATTTACACCTGCAACCCTTTACACATAATGCAAATCTTTCGCATTATGTCGCAGTTTTGCGCACCCTCGCGCCTGTCCCATCCATCATCGAAGCAGGATGTTTGCCATGATTCGTATGCCCCTGGCTACCGCCAGTCTGCTGGCTATCGCTATTTCCCTCGCCGGTTGCGGTGAAGGCAAAGACAAGGCCGCCGCGCCGCAAGCGCCAACGCCTGCCGCCAGCACCGCGGCACCGGTCGCCCCTGCTGCTGCCGGCAAAGTCGACGAAGCTGCCGCCAAGGCCGTTGTCGCGCACTATGCCGACATCGTCTATGCCGTCTACAGCGATGCCGAATCCACGGCCAAAACCCTGCAAACCGCCGTCGACGCGTTCCTGGCCAAGCCGAACGCCGAGACTCTGAAGGCCGCCCGGGCTGCCTGGGTCGCCGCACGCGTGCCTTACCTGCAAAGCGAAGTGTTCCGCTTCGGCAACACCATCATCGACGACTGGGAAGGCCAGGTGAACGCCTGGCCCCTGGACGAGGGCCTGATCGACTACGTCGACAAATCCTACGAGCACGCCTTGGGCAACCCGGGCGCCACCGCCAACATCATCGCCAACACCGAAGTCCAGGTCGGCGAAGACAAGGTCGACGTGAAGGACATCACCCCGGAAAAACTCGCCAGCCTGAACGAGCTGGGCGGTTCCGAGGCCAACGTCGCCACCGGCTATCACGCCATCGAATTCCTGCTGTGGGGCCAGGACCTCAACGGCACCGGCCCGGGTGCGGGCAACCGCCCTGCGTCGGACTACCTGCAAGGTGCTGGCGCCACCGGCGGTCACAACGACCGTCGTCGTGCCTACCTCAAGTCTGTGACCCAACTGCTGGTCAACGACCTCGAAGAGATGGTCGGCAACTGGAAGCCGAACGTGGCCGACAACTACCGCGCCACCCTGGAAGCCGAGCCAGCCGAAAGCGGCCTGCGCAAGATGCTGTTCGGCATGGGCAGCCTGTCCCTGGGTGAACTGGCGGGCGAGCGCATGAAGGTGTCACTGGAAGCCAACTCGCCAGAAGACGAGCAGGATTGCTTCAGCGACAACACCCACAACTCGCACTTCTACGATGCCAAGGGCGTGCGTAACGTGTACTTGGGCGAATACACTCGCGCCGACGGCACCAAGATGACCGGCGCGAGCCTGTCGTCCCTGGTCGCCAAGGCCGATCCGGCCGCGGACACCGCGCTCAAGGCTGACCTGGCCGACACCGAAGCCAAGATTCAGGTCATGGTCGATCACGCCAACAAAGGTGAGCACTACGACCAACTGATCGCCGCCGGCAACACCGCGGGCAACCAGATCGTGCGCGACGCCATCGCCGCACTGGTCAAGCAGACCGGTTCGATCGAACAGGCTGCGGGCAAACTGGGTATCAGCGACCTGAACCCGGACAACGCTGATCACGAGTTCTGATCAACGCCGGCTGGCTGAAGCGGATTAACGCAGCCAGCCAAGCCACACACCTGTGGGAGCGAGCTTGCTCGCGATTGGGGTCTATCGGTCGACATTGATGTTGGCTGGTCTACCGCTATCGCGAGCAAGCTCGCTCCCACAGTGGTTTCCGGTGGTTCGAAAATGCGTGGTCAGTCATCACTTCCCTTGTGGGAGCGAGCTTGCTCGCGATAGCGGTGGGTCAAGCAACAGCGATGCTGACTGTGCCGACGCTATCGCGAGCAAGTTCGCTCCCACAGGAATTTCGTCGCTCGTGGTCATCACTGCAACCCCGCCAGCCGCCCTTCGATAAACCGCCGTTCCGGCAATTGCTGCGTCAACTCAAGCGCGCGTCGATACGCCGCCCTCGCCTCGTCCAATCGTCCCAGTTGACGACAGAACTCCGCCTTCGCCGAGTAGGCCAGGTGATAGTCGAGTAATTCCCCACGCCCCAGGATCGCCTCGACCAGGCGCAAGCCGACTTCCGGCCCATCGCGCTTGGCCAGAGCGGCGGCGCGGTTGAGTTCGATCACCGGTGACGGCACGGCCCGCAACAGCACATCATAAAGCCCGACGATCTGCGGCCAGTCGGTCTCCTGCGCCGTCGGGGCTTCGGCATGCACCGCCGCAATCGCCGCTTGCAGGCAGTACGGCCCGAACCGCCGGGTTTTCAGCGCGGCTTCCACCAACGCACAGCCCTCGGCGATCAGCTCGGCATCCCATAAGGATCGCGCCTGTTCATCCAGCAGGATCAGCTCACCGGTCGATGACGTTCGCGCCGGGCGCCGGGATTCGTGCAGCAGCATCAACGCCAGCAACCCCATGACCTCAGCCTCGGGCAGCAACTCCATCAGCAGACGCCCGAGGCGGATGGCTTCGCGCGTCAGGTCTTCGCGGGTCAGCTCGGCGCCCATCGAGGCCGAATAACCTTCGTTGAACACCAGGTAGATCACCCGCAGCACGCTGTCCAGCCGTTCCGGCAGTTCCGCGCGGGACGGTACTTGGTAGGGGATCCTGGCATCGCGGATTTTCGCCTTGGCCCGCACGATACGCTGGGCAATGGCTGCCGGGGCGGCGAGGAACGCCCGGGCGATTTGCTCGGTGGTCAGGTCGCAGACTTCCCGCAGCGTCAGGGGCACCTGGGCGTCCGCCGCCAGGGCCGGGTGGCAACAGGTGAAAATCAGCCGCAGGCGATCGTCTTCCACGTCTTCGTCACTCCACTGGCCCTGCTCCAGCGCTTCGAGCTGGGCGATCAACATCGGCCGGGACGCGGCGAAACGCGCGCGCCGGCGCAAACTGTCGATGGCTTTGAAACGGCCGGCAGATACCAGCCAGGCCCGCGGGTTATCCGGTACCCCGTCGCGCTGCCAGCGCTCGACCGCAATGAAGAAGGCCTCGTGCATGGCTTCTTCGGCGAGGTCGAAGTCCCCCAGCAGGCGAATCAACGTCGCCAGGATCCGCCGCGAGTCTTGCCGATAAACCTGCTCGACCCGCGCCTTGACCGCTTCGACCGACATCAGTCGGGCATGCCTTGGAAGCCCCACCCTTGGACCAGCAAGGCCGGCTCATTCCAGGCGCAGAAAATCTTCTGACGCGGGGCGTCGATCATTCGGCTGATGGATAACGCGTAAGGAGCAGTTGCAAGGTTCATGAATGAAGTCCTGTTTGTATTTGTTGTTCAGGGGTTCAGTTGGCGTACCGGTCGTACTTCGACGCAGCCGACCCGGGCCGCCGGGATATTGCCGGCGACCTGGATGGCTTCGTTGAGGTCCTTGGCATCGATCAGGTAGAAGCCCGCCAGTTGCTCCTTGGTTTCGGCGAATGGGCCGTCGGTGATCGACAGCTTGCCGCCGCGCATGCGCACCGTGGTGGCGGTCTGCACCGACTCCAGGGCCTCGGCGGCCAGCATCCGCCCACTGCCCTGGATCGACTCGGCATAGGCCATGCACTCGGCGTCCTCCGGGCTGTCGGGCGAGTTGTGCAGCGTGTGTTCGTTGCTATACACCAGGCATAGGTACTTCATGGAAGGCTCCGTGATCGGACTGATCAACTATGGACGGCAGAATGAGGCTCAGCAAAAAAACCGACGATCAGGGTTGCAGGTCGAACAGCGTCGTACCGGCCATCGGGTCGAACGGCGCGGACCAATGTTCATGGACGATCCGCCATTGCCCGGCTACACGCCGGTAGCAGGCCGTCACACGCATCCAACAGGCCTGCTCCTCGCCTTTGTCGTTGGTGCCGCCGCAATAGGTCAGCCAGTGGGCGAAGGCGATGTTCTCTGCCGGGGTAATCTTGACCTGATGGAAGTCGAACTTGTGCGGGCCGGGGCACATTTCCATGCAGGCTTGCCAATGGGCCCGGTAAGCGGTCTTGCCCTTGAATTGCAAGGCCTGGATGGCATCGAACGAGACGATGTCTTCGTCATAGAGTGCCATGACCTTTTCAACGTCCTTGGCCATGACCGCTTGGCGATAGGTGTCGATCAGGGCCTGGATTTCGGTTTCAGTGGCTTGGGTATTCATGGTGATTCTCCGCAGGTTTTTGTTGAAGACACCCTTTGTCGTTTGGAGAAACAGCGAATCGACAACCCAACAAAAATAATTCAAAGAAAAAATTCGCTAGAATCCAGGTCCTATTCTGTCGGCAAACAACGGACGTTCTTGTGACCGCTCAGCTCGTACCCTATGAAGACCTGACCCCGCTGCAACGCGAACAGGTCAGCGCCATCGAAATCCACCCCGAACAGATCAAGTTCGCTGGCGATATCCACGGTGCCCTGCACACGCTGCTGTCCAAGCCCGGCCCGGGGGTCAAAGGGTTTGCACTATTGGCTGAAGAGGTGCCGGTGGCCTTCCTGCTGCTCAAGCGCCCACCGGTACTGCCCGCCTGGGCCAATGAACACAGCGCCACCCTGCATGCCCTGCAAGTCGATCACCGGGTCCAGGGCAAAGGTTATGGCAAGGCCTGCCTGCAGGCGCTACCCGCCGTGGCGCGAGCCGCCTGGCCGGAAATCCGCGGGCTGGAACTGTCGGTTGACGCCGATAACGACTCGGCCATCGGCCTGTACACCCGGCTGGGCTGGGTCGACAGTGGCGAGGCCTACAAGGGCCGCATCGGTTACGAGCGGCGGATGGGGTTGGTGTTTTGACAAACAGAGTCAACGATCAATAGATGCTAAATGTGGGAGCGAGCTTGCTCGCGATGAGGGCATATCAGTCGCCATCGACGTTGGCTGATCCGCCGCTATCGCGAGCAAGCTCGCTCCCACAGGGACCCGCGACGATCAGTTTGGCTTGAGCGGGATCCAGATCTCCAGGGTGCCTTCGCCGGTCCTGGGGTTGAAATCCTCGCTGTAGCGCTCGAACTCCGGCAGCTCGGCGGCTGTATGACCGGAATGTGGCAGCCACTCGTTCCAGATGTATTGGAACGTGTCCGGTAGTTGTTTCAACGGCCCCTTATGTTCGAAGACGGCGTAATACCCAGGCTGGATTTCGATCCAGCGGTATTGCTCCGGCAGATCGTCGAGCCGGCTGATTTCCACACCAGCGATGTATTCGAACCCACCCTTCCCGTCCGGGTTGCAACACACGCCGTAGGTCACTTCATCTTTCTCCCCTGGCACCTTGCCGAGCCAGGGCAGGAACTTTTCCCAGAGCAAAGGGATGTCCTGGGCAGTGTCCTGGGTAAACCGAGCACCAAAGCCGGCGATAAGCTGAAAACGTCCCTGTTCAAAGCGTGGTTCGACGGTGTAATCGCGTTTGGGCTTTTCCATCCGGCAACACTCCAGCAAAACGTGAAGTTGGATTTGGCAGTATAGAAGCCAAACCGTGATTGCCGGGCCCGTTTCGCTGGTCAGATTCCAGGCAAGGCGTTGGTGACGGCTTTTCCTACAAACTCGTTGTAGCCAGAAACAATCACGTACACCGCGAAATAGCAGAAGATCGCGGCGGATGCCCAATAGGAGTAACGCAGCAGTTTATCCCCCAACAATTTGCCACCCTGGGTTGCCGCCAGGCACAGGGCCGCGCACCACAACAACCCGGCGCAGAGAAAACCACTGAGGAACAACGCCGAGCTGAGCAAGGTGCCGCCACCCGAACGCGCGATCAGTGTGCCGCCCACCGCAGCGAACCAGAGGATGGCACTGGGCGACGACATGGCCAGGAAAATCCCGCGAAAGAACTCCTGGCGCGAGGAGTTGCCCTGCACCTCCCCGGCTTCGGCGAGCACGGCGCTGTGATAGATCGCCGAATGGATCATCTTCGCCGCGAAATACAGCAACAGCACCGAACCACCGAGCCACAGCACCCAACGCACCGCCTCGTATTGCAGCAGGACTGTCATGCCCGCCAAGGCCAGGACGGCGTAGATCAGGTCGCCCACGCAGGTGCCCAGGCCCAGGGCGAAACCCTGGAAGTAACCACGCTGCATCGCCAGGGTGATCATCGCGATATTGGCCACGCCAATGTCCAGGCACAGGGAGAGACTCAGCAGGAAACCGCTGGAAAATTCCATCATTCATTCCGTTCGATTGGGCTACAGCGAATTCAACTGCCCACAGCCGGCGTTGATGGCTGCGTGGCAAGGTCGACAGTGTCGTCGAAAATAGTTGCGCGCGGCTACTGGACAATCCCACATCCGCCCGATTATCTTGCGCCGCAGGCCACCGCAGTGGCCAACGTCGCTCGGACGGTTCCGGGCGCTCACGTATCTCGAGGCAACAATGGCCGAACAAGGTTCGCCGCGCCGCTTTGCGCGCATCGATCGACTCCCCCCTTACGTATTCAATATCACTGCCGAGCTGAAGATGGCTGCGCGTCGGCGCGGCGAAGATATCATCGACTTGAGCATGGGTAACCCCGACGGCGCCACGCCCCCGCACATCGTGGAAAAGCTGGTCACCGTCGCCCAGCGGGAAGACACCCACGGCTATTCCACCTCCAAAGGCATCCCGCGTCTGCGCCGCGCCATTTCGCGCTGGTACAAGGACCGCTATGAGGTGGACATCGACCCGGAAACCGAAGCCATCGTCACCATCGGTTCCAAGGAAGGCCTGGCCCACCTGATGCTGGCAACCCTGGACCAGGGCGACACGGTGCTGGTGCCCAACCCCAGCTATCCGATCCACATCTACGGTGCGGTGATCGCCGGCGCCCAGGTGCGTTCGGTGCCGCTGGTGCCTGGGGTGGATTTCTTCGCTGAACTGGAGCGGGCCATCCGCGGCTCGATTCCCAAGCCGAAGATGATGATCCTCGGCTTCCCCTCCAACCCCACCGCCCAGTGCGTGGAGCTGGATTTCTTCGAACGGGTCATCGCGCTGGCCAAGCAGTACGACGTCCTGGTGATCCACGACCTGGCCTATGCCGACATCGTCTACGACGGCTGGAAAGCCCCGTCGATCATGCAGGTGCCCGGCGCGAAAGACATCGCGGTGGAGTTCTTCACCCTGTCCAAGAGCTACAACATGGCCGGCTGGCGTATCGGTTTCATGGTAGGTAACCCGGAACTGGTCAACGCCCTGGCACGGATCAAGAGCTACCACGACTACGGCACCTTCACCCCGCTGCAAGTGGCCGCCATCGCCGCCCTTGAAGGTGACCAGCAATGCGTGCGCGACATCGCCGAGCAGTACCGCCAGCGCCGCAACGTACTGGTCAAGGGCCTGCATGAACTGGGCTGGATGGTGGAAAACCCCAAGGCGTCGATGTACGTCTGGGCCAAGATTCCCGAAGCCTATGCCCACCTGGGCTCACTGGAGTTTGCCAAGAAGCTGTTGGCCGAAGCCAAGGTCTGCGTCTCGCCGGGGGTGGGGTTCGGGGAATATGGGGATGATCACGTGCGCTTCGCGCTGATCGAAAACCAGGACCGGATTCGTCAGGCCGTGCGCGGGATCCGCGGGATGTTCCGGGCGGATGGGTTGATAAACAAACCTGGCGCCTGACTCAAGACCAACGGTGGGAGTTTGCTCCCACCCTGGCTCTGCTGATCACCAGAAACCACTGTGGGAGCGAGCTTGCTCGCGATAGCGGCATAACAGTCAGCGAAAGAGTCGACTGTCAGTCCGCCATCGCGAGCAAGCTCGCTCCCACAGGTTCAGACCACCAGCGACAGCAGCAGGATAAAGATCAACCCCACCACGGACAGGATGGTTTCCATCGCGGTCCAGGTCTTGAAGGTTTCAGCAACGGTCATGTTGAAGTACTGCTTGACCAGCCAGAAGCCTGCGTCGTTGACGTGGGACAGGATCAACGAACCGGCACCGGTCGCCAGCACCAGCAGCTCACGGTTCACACCCGGCATCATCCCCACCACCGGCACCACGATCCCGGCACCGGTAATGGTCGCCACCGTCGCCGAGCCTGTGGCAATGCGGATCACCGCAGCCACCAGCCACGCCAACAGAATCGGCGAGATCTGCGCACTCACCGCCATGTGACCGATCACATCGCCCACGCCACTGGTCACCAGCATCTGCTTGAAGCCACCACCGGCACCAATGATCAGGATGATCGCGGCGGTCGGTGCAAGGCTGGCGTCCAGCCATTTGAGCATCTGGCTGGAACCGATGCCCTGCTTGTAGCCGAAGGTGTACAGCGACAGCAGCAGCGCCAGCAGCAACGCGGAGATCGGGTGGCCGATCATGTCCATCCAGGCGCGGAAGAGGTTGCCATCGGGCAGCGCCACGTCAGCGAAGGTCTTGAGCAGCATCAGGAATACCGGCGACAGCACGGTGATCAGGGTGATGCTGAAGCTTGGCAGTTCGGCGGAGTCCGTCTCACGGGCCAGTTGGTCCACCAGCTCCTGGTTCGGATGGCCGGGGATGTGCTTGGCAATGAACGTACCGAAGATCGGCCCGGCAATGATGGCCGTCGGCAGCGCTACGATCAGGCCATAGAGAATGGTCTTGCCGATGTCGGCGCCAAATACGCCAATCGCCAGCAGCGGCCCCGGATGTGGCGGCACCAGGCCGTGGACCGCGGAAAGACCGGCCAACAGCGGGATACCGATCTTGATGATCGACACGCCGGTGCGGCGCGCGACGATGAACACCAGCGGGATCAGCAGCACGAAGCCGATTTCGAAGAACAGCGGGATGCCCACCAGGAACGCGGCGAACATCATGGCCCACTGCACCTTGTCCTTGCCGAAGGCGCGGATCAGGGTCTGGGCGATCTGGTCGGCCCCGCCCGACTCGGCCATCATTTTGCCGAGCATCGTGCCCAGCGCCAGGATGATGCCGACAAAGCCCAGCACGCCACCGAAGCCGTCCTGGAACGCCTTGATGATGGTGCCGGTCGGCATGCCCGACGTCAGGCCGAGGAACGCGGCGGCGATGGTCAGTGCAATGAACGGGTGGAATTTGAACTTGGTGATGAGGATGATGAGTCCGATCACCGTGACCACTGCATCAAGCAGCAGGAACGTCTCGTGGGACATGCCGAACATGGGAGGTGTCTCCTGATTTGTTGTTGTTATTGAAGCAGTTATTGGTTAGCCGTCGGGGTAGCGCTATCTTTCTGACGCAAACTTTTTGAAACTCAGCCGGCAAGCTTCAAACCATGGTCCAACCACCAGACGTAAGCCTGATGCGCCAACTCTTCAACGCTGTGGCTGGACGCATCCAGAGCCAGGGTCAGGGGCTCGCCGACAGGGGATTGCAGGGTGGCAAACTGGCTGTCGATCAGGGTCGACGGCATGAAATGGCCGGGACGATGGGAAACGCGGTCGGCGGCCACTTCGGGGGTCAATTCAAGGAATACGAAGCCCAGGCCAGGCAAGGCACTGCGCAGACGCTCGCGATAACTGTGCTTGAGGGCCGAGCAGGTCAGCACCGGGCGTTCGCCCGTGGCGTCGACACGGCGCAACTCATCGCACAGGCTGTCGAGCCAGCCGGCACGGTCGTCGTCGTTCAAGGGAATACCGGCGCTCATCTTCTGGATGTTGGCCGCAGGGTGGAAAGTGTCGCCTTCGATGGCAGTGGCGCCGCTCAGCTCGCATAGCGCCTGGCTGACGCAAGTTTTGCCGCAACCGGCAACGCCCATGATGACCAGGGCGGTGATGGGATTATTCATGTAACACCTCAGCGCGCAGACAGCGCTACCTTTGCCAGTTATGACACCGCAGCAAAAGCAGAAGTTGCCGACGCCTTCTTGTCATTTTTGTGGTTGCAGCATGTTCGTTCACGACACCAGCACACGGGAGATCAGGCAAACCCCACTTACGCAATTGCAGCCGCGTCGAGACAGCGCTACCTTAGTGCCTTGATTTTTGTTTGGCAAGCCGCCCTGATGACCGTCCCTAAAAACGATAAGAATACTCGCACCACCGGTCGCCCCACGCTCAATGAAGTCGCACGCCTGGCCGGTGTCAGCCCCATCACCGCCTCCCGTGCCCTGCGCGGCGTTAGCACCGTAGCCGTCGACCTGGTGGAAAAAGTCCGCCAGGCCGCCTCGCAGCTCAACTACGTCGTCAACCCCGCCGCCCGCGCCCTGGCTTCGGCCCAGAGCCATTCGGTGGTGGTGCTGGTGCCGTCGTTGTCCAACTTGTTGTTCATCGACACGCTGGAAGCCATTCATCGGGTGCTGCGACCCAAGGGTTTCGAAGTGGTGATCGGCAACTATCACTACTCCCGGGACGAAGAAGAAGACCTGCTGCGCAACTACATGGCCTATCAGCCGCGTGGTTTGCTGCTGACCGGTTTCGACCGCACCGAAAGCGCCCGACGCATGATCGAGGCCAGCAACATTCCCTGCGTGTACATGATGGAGCTGGACCCGGGCGCCGGGCTCAACTGCGTCGGCTTTTCCCAGCTCAAGGCCGGCGAAACGGCGGCTGAGCACCTGATTTCCAAAGGCCGCAAGCGCCTGGCCTACATCGGCGCGCAACTGGACCAACGCACCCTGCTGCGTGGCGAAGGTTTTCGCCGCGCCCTGCAGAAAGCCGGCCTGTATGACCCGGACCTGGAACTGCTGACCCCACGCCCGTCATCGGTAGGCCTGGGCGGCGAGTTGTTCCTGCAGTTGCTGGACAGCCACCCGGACGTCGATGCGATCTTTTTCGGCAACGACGACCTGGCCCACGGTGCCTTGTTCGAGGCCCTTCGCTGCGGCATCAAGATTCCCGAGCAGGTTTCGGTGCTGGGCTTCAACGACCTGCCCGCCTCGGCCCACACTGTGCCGCGCCTGAGCAGCATCAGCACCCCACGGGAAGCCATCGGCCGCCGCGCCGCCGAGCAAATGCTGACGTTAATGGCCGGCAACCGCATCGCGCAGCCGGTGGTGGACATGGGCTTTGAGCTCAAGGTCCGCGAAAGCACCTGAGCCTGCCCGTCGCACGCCAATACGGTCGATCCATGCCGTCCGCCGGCAAGGGTTGGCCGCCCTCGCCGCGTTCCTGCCCACAAGCTTCACCAGCGCCCGAAGAAACCACGACGCTTGGAGGTTCTGCGGCGGCAAAATTCAAGGACTACATGAGCAAGACGCCCGAAGAGCGCCTGCGCGACAGCATTCTCGAAGAGATGGGCATTACCGAGGAAGAGTTCGAGGCGATGCCGCCTCAGAAGCAGATGGCGGTCAGCCAGGAGATTGCCCAGCGCATGCAGGACAAGTCGGCGATGGCACAAGTGGAAAAAGCCCAGCAGAGCCGCACCGACGACAAAGCCTCGGCCACTGACAGGTTTCTCGCCTCGCTTTGAGCCTCGGCACATGGCGCAGCGTTTGAGCTGGGGAGCGCCCCAGCTCAAACCTGAGGCCAACCGAGGCAGTATCGGCTCAATGACCGAACAGGTTCACCTTCTTGGTTTTTTTGTCGGCGCGCTTTTCATCGGCAGTTTTCGCCGGTTTTTTCTTTGCCGCTTTTTTTGAATCCATGCCTTTGGACATGATACGTACTCCACTCATACGGGATGTGAAGTCAGGTATACACCTATCGCCGCACCTGCGTTCTTTTATAATCGCCCTCCCCTTATCGCCCACGACCCTGTCATGTCCGAAATCCATTACGCAGCGCTCGAAGCATCGCTTTGGCCGCTGATGAACAAGTTCTATCGCGCCCACCAATCCTCGATGAAAGCGGTACGTGACGCACAGCTTTGGGTGGCGCGGCGCGATGAAATCGTCGCCGCCCTGTGCCTGCGGCAGGTGTCGGGCGGGCATTGGTTGACAGGGTTGTTCGTCGATCCGGCGTACCGCGTACAAGGCATCGCCGCACGGTTGATCGCCGAAGCGGTGAACGGCGTGAATGAGCCGGTGTGGCTGTTCTGCCACCCGGACTTGCGCGGTTTTTATGAGCGACGGGGTTTCAGCTTCGACCCCGAACTGCCCTATGCGATGGCTGAGCGCCTGAGCCGGTATGCGCGTAGCAAGCCGATGATTGCGATGGGGCTTGCGCCTGCAAAACCCTAAAGATCACACCGCCCACTGTGGGAGCTAGCTTGCTCGCGATGGCGTCAAGTCAGTTGCATCAATGGTGGCTGACACACCGCTATCGCGAGCAGGCTCGCTCCCACAGGGGATGTATGTCGATCATGAGTTAGTCGTCGGCCGTGGGGTCCAGGTCCGGGAACATCACCTCGGTAAACCCGAACTTGCTGAAATCACTGATGCGCGACGGGTACAAGCGCCCGATCAGGTGATCGCATTCATGCTGCACCACCCGCGCATGAAAGCCCGATGCGTAACGCACGATCGGCTCGCCCTTGGGATCGAAGCCTTCGTAGCGGATGTCCTGGTAGCGCTCGACCGCCCCGCGCAGGCCCGGCACTGACAGGCAACCTTCGAAACCCTCTTCCATCTGCGGACCCAGTGGGGTGATCAGCGGGTTGATCAGGATGGTCTGGGGCACCGCCTCGGCGTCGGGGTAACGCTCGCTGTGCTCGAAGCCGAAGATCACCAGTTGCAGGTCCACGCCGATCTGTGGCGCTGCCAGGCCGACGCCGCCGACGCTTTCCATGGTCTGGAACATGTCGTCGATCAATTGCCACAACGCTGGGCTGTCGAACATTTCGGCAGGCACCGGCGGGGCAATGCGCAGCAGGCGGTCGTCGCCCATTTTCAGGATGTCACGGATCATGGTCGGGCTTCGTCAGGGTGGGGATGAGGGATGGAATGGTCGCGGCCCAGGCCCGACACATGCTGCTTTTCGTGCTCGCCCGCGCTCTTTTCGCCCGGGTTCTTGCCCTCGGTGGACATGTGCTCGATCACCGCATTCATCTCCGCACCGAGCAACAGCACCGCCGCAGAAATGTAGAAATACAGCAACAACACGATGATCGCACCGATGCTGCCATACATGGCGTTGTAGTTGGCAAAGGTCTTGACGTAAAACGCAAAGCCCAGGGAGGCAATGATCCACACCACTACTGCCAGCACCGACCCCGGCGTGATGAAGCGAAACTCCTGCTTGACGTCGGGCATCACGTAATAGATCAGCGCCACGGCCACCATCAGCAAGATCACGATCACCGGCCAGCGCACGATCGTCCAGAGCGTGACAATGAACTCCTCCAAGCCAACCTGGGCCGCAATCCAGCCCATCACCTGTGGCCCGAGCACCATCAATGCCGCAGCGGCCAGCAACATGCCGGCGATGCCGACGGTGTAGAAGATCGACAGCGGAAAACGCTTCCAGGCCGGGCGACCTTCCACCACATCGTAGGCGGCGTTCATCGCGCTCATCATCAGCCGCACGCCTGCCGAGGCAGTCCACAACGCAATGACGATACCTACCGACAACAATCCGCCCTTGGATTGCTGGAGCTGGTCGATCACCGGGTTGACCTGCTCCAGGGCCTGGGGCGGCAGCACCAGCTCCGATTGCAGGCGCAGCCAGGAGAAGAAGTCCGGCAGGTGCAGGAAGCCTATCAACGCGATCAAAAAGAGAATGAATGGAAACAGCGAAAACAGCATTTGGTAGGCCAATGCCGAGGCGTAGGTCGACATCTCGTCGTCGAGAAACTCGGTCACGGTGCGCATCATCACACGATGCAAGGGTAAGCCTTTCAAGGCCGGGAACATCATGTGCGTCTCCTTTCGCCGCAAAAAAAAGGGGGTCGCTTGGCGACTCAGGGGCCGTTATCACAACAAAGTAGCCTGTTTGGCGACGTTGGATCAATTTCGTCTTTCATGCTCGACGCTGAATTGACCGGCGATTGCCGAGCCAAGTTTCATTGTTCCTACAGGCGGGGCTTTATGTTTGCCCGGCAACCACCGAGAATGCCCCACGTATTCAGGCTGCGGCCTGAAGCTCCAACCCCGTAGGAACGTTATGAAACTCGATAAAAAGCAGGCCATCGCCCGCAGAAACCAGGATCTGGGCGGCGCCGTACTGGGCGTCAACAACTGCCACTTCAGCGAATTGAACCGTAACCGCAACATCTTCTGGTTCGATATCCCGGTGGGTCGCCTGGCTATTGGTCAGTACGAATGGATCCACCTGCTGCTGCACACGCCGGCCACCGATGAGCTGCTGCACCTGAAGGTGCCGACCGTGTTCCTGCGCGAGAAAATGGAAGGCCTGGAAGTGCGCAACCAGGGTAAACGCAAGGCAGCCTTGAGTCTGGAACTGAGCGCTGACAAGGATTCCTATCTTCAGGACATGCGGCCGGGTGGTACCAATCTGGATTTTGCGCAGTTCAGGTTGTAATGCGATTTCCTAGCTTTGGTGTGTATATCCGTTTTTTGCGTAACGGCGGCTTAGGGTTCCGCTCTTACAGCGGCTCACTTTTGGAAGAGCGCCAAAAGTAAGCAAAAACGCTTTGCCCCACCACTCGGTGCCTCGCTCAGGCTCGGCATGCCCTCACTCCGGCATTGCTCCGTGGGCCGCCGCGAAGGGCCATCCATGGCCCAGCGCGGCTATCCCGGCATCCATGCCGGGATGCCCACTGCGCAATGCCTGCGTTCGGCCAGCGTGGTTTAACGGGGCGTCCAGATCAAGATC
>NZ_JBFREY010000059.1:0-22958 GCF_052114545.1 Pseudomonas sp. KB_12
CCGAACGCAGGCATTGCGCAGTGGGCATCCCGGCATGGATGCCGGGATAGCCGCGCTGGGCCATGGATGGCCCTTCGCGGCGGGCCCACGGAGCAATGCCGGAGTGAGGGCATGCCGAGCCTAAGCGAGGCACCGAGTGGTGGGGCAAAAGCGCTTTGGTTACTTTCGACTGGGCCGGCTTCCGGGCTTTTCGAAAGTGACCCGCTGTAAGAGCGGAACCATAAGCCGCCGTTACCGCAACAATGGATGTGTACCCAGTCAAAAACCCCGACCAACTATCAGGCCACCACCGCAAGCAAACCCACACAAGGGAAATACGCTGGCATAGCGGCCTCCACGCTAAGCCATATCACTCTGGCTGAATTCCTCGGCCAGAAAATCAATCAGCGTACGCACCGACGGCAGCAACCCGCGTCGTGAAGCAAAGATCGCATGGACGATCCCGCACTTGGGCGTCCAGCCCGGCACCAGTTCCACCAGCCGGCCGGCCGCTATGTCTTCGCGCACCACCACGGTGGGCAGGTGGGCGATGCCAATGCCGGCCAACACGGCGTGACGCAGGGCCAGCAGATCGTCGGTGACCATGCGCGGTTCATGGCGGATCAGTGCGCGGGTGCCGTCCGGGCCGAACAACTCCCACTGGTATTCACGCTGCGCCGCCCCCCAGTGCACGCTGGGCAAGCCGTTGAGGTCTGCCGGGGACGCCGGGGAAGACAAGCGCTCCAGGAACGCCGGGCTGCCCACCAGGCACTGGGTGCTGTTGCTCAGCACTTTCATGACCATGTCGGTGTTTTCCAGCGGCGGAAAGCGTACCCGCAAGGCGATATCGAACCCTTCATGGATCAGGTCCACCCGGCGGTTGGTGCTCTCGATGAACAACTCCACCCGCGGGTACTTGAGCATGTAGCGGGTCAGCATCGGCCCGACCCAACTGTTGAGCAGCGCCGTCGGGCAACTGATGCGCACCAGCCCCTGGGGCTCGGAACGGTTGCGCTCGATCACCTCTGCCGCGCTCTCGGCCTCGACCCGCATCGCCAGGCAACGCTGGTAATAGGCCTGGCCGATCTCCGTCAACGTGCAGTGGCGGCTGCTGCGATGGAGCAAGCGTACCCCGAGCCGATCTTCCAACTGGGCGATACGCCGGCTGAGCTTGGACTTTGGCATGTCCAGCGCTCGGCCCGCAGCGGCGAAACCGCGGTGCTCGACCACCTGGGTGAAGTAGTAAAGCGTGTTGAGGTCTTCGATGATCGTTCTCCAAATAGAACGCTAAGGCGGATTTTTGCAGTCTAGCGCATCAAAGGTGCCAGTTTTAATCTACACCCATCGAAACGCAACACGGATTCAAACCGGCGCTTCGGCCAGATGAGTCACCGAATAATCGCAACACCGACATTAAAAACCTTAACCACGCCGAAACCTTCGGCAACCAAAACTTAATGAGGGCTACGCCATGACCACTTCCTACAACCGTCTCGACAAAGATAACGCCGCCGTCCTGCTGGTGGACCACCAAGCCGGCCTGCTGTCCCTGGTACGCGACATCGACCCGGACCGCTTCAAGAACAACGTGCTGGCCCTGGCTGACCTGGCGAAGTACTTCCAACTGCCGACCATCCTCACCACCAGCTTCGAAACCGGCCCCAACGGCCCCTTGATGCCCGAGCTCAAGAGCCTGTTCCCGGACGCGCCGTACATCGCTCGCCCTGGCCAGATCAATGCCTGGGACAACGAAGATTTCGTCAAGGCGATCAAGGCCACCGGCAAGAAGCAACTGATCATCGCTGGCGTGGTGACTGAAGTCTGCGTGGCCTTCCCGGCACTGTCGGCCCTGGCCGAAGGCTTCGAAGTGTTCGTGGTCACCGATGCGTCCGGCACGTTCAACGAGCTGACCCGTCAATCGGCCTGGGACCGCATGTCGTCCTCCGGGGCGCAGCTGATGACCTGGTTCGGCCTGGCTTGTGAACTGCACCGCGACTGGCGCAACGACGTGGAAGGGCTGGCGACCTTGTTCTCCAACCACATCCCGGACTACCGCAACCTGATGACCAGCTACAACACGCTGACCAACGCCAAATAATCAGCAACGCGTAACCCCTGTGGGAGCGAGCTCGCTCGCGATAGCGACATGACAGTCGATGCAGCATTGACTGGTCCACCGCCATCGCGAGCAAGCTCGCTCCCACAGGTTTTTGTGGTGGTTTCTATATAGTGTTCAATCTGTGCCAATGATTTTCTGGAGACTGACCTGATGCTGATCCCCTGCCCCCATTGCAACGGGCTCAATCGCATACCCGCCGAACGCCTGGGCGACCAGCCCAAGTGCGGGCGCTGCAAGGCCCAGGTGTTATTGAGCAAGCCGTTCGAACTCAAGCAAGGCGACTACGCCAGCCAGATCAAAGGCGACCTGCCATTGCTGGTGGATGTATGGGCCGATTGGTGTGGGCCGTGCAAGTCCTTCGCGCCCGTGTTCGAACAAGCCGCCGCGCAACTGGCGGGCAAATGCCGGTTGGCCAAGCTCGACAGCGAGGCCAACCAGCAATTATCGGCGCAGTTGGGGATCCGCTCGATTCCTAGCCTGATCCTGTTCAAGAACGGCCGGGAAGTGGCGCGCCAGAGTGGGGCGCTGCCGTTGCCGCAGTTGATGGCTTGGTTGCGCAGCGAGGGGATTTGAAGCCATGAGATAACTGTGGGAGCAAAGCTTGCTCGCGATACAGACGCCGCCGTCCTCAAGAGACCGCGGCGTTTTCATCGCGGGCAAGCCCTGCTCCCACACAGTTGCTCCCACATTGGTTTTGCACAGGTCAGATTCAGGCGCTTTCCAGCAGGCTATGCAGCTCCATGAACTGCAGGGTCAGCTTGTGCCGTGGGTCGAGGTGGATCAGCGGCAGGCTGGCCTGGTGGGATTCGCGCATGCGCACCGAACTGCTCAGGTACACCGGCAATACCGGCAGCCCTTCGGCGATCAGTTCGTCGAGAATCTGCTGTGGCAGGCTGGCCCGGGCCTGAAACTGGTTGACCACGATGCCTTCGACTTCCAGGCCTTCGTTATGGTCGTCCTTGAGCTCTTCGATTTCCGCCAGCAGTCCATACAACGCCTGTCTGGAGAAGCTGTCGCAATCGAAGGGGATCAGCACCCGATCGGCGGCGATCAATGCTGAAACCGCATAGAAATTCAGTGCTGGCGGGGTGTCCAGGTAAATCCGGTCGTAATCTTCCTCCAGCTCTTCCAGCAGTTTGCGCAGCTTGTTGATCTTGTGCTTGGCCTCAAGCTTGGGCTGCAGATCCGTCAGTTCCGCCGTGGCGGTGATTACGTGCAGGTTGTCGAACGGCGTTTCGTAGATATCCACCTTGTTCTTTTTCGAGAACGGCCCGGACGACAGGGTTTGCTTGAAGAAATCGGCAATGCCCATGGGAATGTCATCGCCGGTCAAGCCAGTCAGGTATTGAGTGGAGTTGGCCTGGGCATCCAGGTCTACCAACAGCGTGCGATAGCCCTCGCTGGCGCTGACTGCCGCCAGATTGCAGGCGATGCTGGACTTGCCCACGCCACCTTTCTGATTGAACACCACACGCCGCATGTCAAAACCTCCGTGTATCAAAGATTCCCGAGTGTAGTAGGCAGCGACACCGCTTAGCTACCTTCTGCGTAGATGGACTACAGCAACAGTGGCTTTTCCAACGATTCAGGCGTCAATTCGCCCAGACCGTGACAGAAACAACCGACAGACAGGCTCATGATGATCGCGACAATGGTCAAAGCCTGGCCTTGAGCGGACCAACTCGTACATTTCGCTGGGCAAAATGTAACCAGTATTTGCTACAAGCCAATCGCACCGGGATAATGCGCGCCACTTGGGTCGCAAGGCCATGCAGGGTTGGACGCGGGTCAAACCACTGAACCGTGACAATAAAAGCCCGCAGGGGTGGGGTGAAGTTTGTGATCAATTTCAATATCGCCCAATGGCGCGCATGGGCCCCTGGGCTCGAAAGCGTGGACGATTGGCAGGCATGGAGCCGACAGCCGGTCGTATTGCCGGCCAGCGATGCCGCCCCTGACGTTTCGTTCCTGCCGGCCATGCAGCGCCGGCGCCTCAGCCGCCTGGCGCGGATGGCCTTCAGTGTTGGCTGGCCGTTGGCCGAGGGCCGGCCGGACCTACCGTTGGTCTTTATTTCCCGCCACGGCGAAACCCCGCGCACTTTTGAGATTCTCAAGGACCTGGCAGCCGACCAGCCCTTGTCGCCGACCCAATTCAGCCTGTCGGTGCACAACGCGGTGATTGGCCTGTGGTCGATCATGCGCGGCGAAACCAGCGAAATGACCGCCCTGGCCGCTACCGGCGACGGGTTGGAACACGGCGTGCTGGAGGCCGTCGCGCTGTTGAACGAAGGATCGCCTGCGGTGCTGCTGGTGATCACCGAAGAGCAACCTCCGCAAGTCTATGCACCATGGGTCGATGACGTGCCGTTTCCCTATGCCATGGGCCTGCTGCTGACCCCGGGCGATGACTGGCAATTGGATCTGTGCGCGCAGGCCGGCCAATCGCCTGGCAGCGACTGGCCCCATGCCCTGGATCTATTGCGTACGCTGCTGGACGACAAAACCACCTGCCAACATGCCTGGAAGAATCGTGTATGGACCTGGCAACGCAACCGGTGACGGGTAAACATCGCGACGCCTATTACTGGCGCCTGATCGCGACCGCCGCAAGCTTCGTCCTGTTCGGGCTGGGCGGGCTGTGCCTGCGTTTGCTGGTGTTCCCGTTGCTGGCCTGGTGGCCCGGCGATGCCCAGGCCCACCGCCAAAGGGCGCGCCGCACGGTCGGGCGGTTGTTCTGGTTCTTTATTCGGTTCATGGCCCGTACCGGCGTGCTCACCTATCAGATCGATGGCGCCGAACGACTCGGCCGCCCCGGGCAGATGATCATTGCCAACCACCCGTCGCTGATCGACGTGGTGTTCCTGATCGGGCTGGTGCGCGACGCCAACTGCGTGGTCAAGCAAAGCCTCTGGGACAACCCCTTTACCCGGGGCCCACTGCATTCGACCCAATACATCAGCAACGACGGCAGCATGGACATGCTCGATGCCGCCAGCGACGCCTTGCAAGAGGGCCAGACGTTGATCGTCTTCCCCGAAGGGACGCGCACCCAGCCAGGCCAGGTGCCGGCCTTTCATCGGGGGGCGGCGGCCATCGCCCTGCGGGGTGCGAAAATCCTCACACCCGTCACGATCAAGGTCTGCCCCACGACCCTGACCAAGGCTGAACCCTGGTATCGCATCCCCCAACGCCGTGTGCACTTCAGTTTTCATGTCGGGGCCGATATAGACCCACAGGCGTTCGCCGCGCTCGGCCCGCCTCCCCAGGCTTCGCGCAGGCTCAACGATTTTTTGCATCACTATTACATCAAGGAGCTCGCCGAAGATGAGCGATCTGCACCGTGACATCAAACAGCTGATCATCGACGCCCTCGGCCTGGAAGACATCGGCATCGACGACATTGGCGACCACCAGACTCTGTTCGGCGAAGGCCTGGGCCTGGACTCGGTGGATGCCCTGGAGCTAGGCCTGGCGATCCAGAAGGAGTACGGCATCAAGATCGATGCCGACGCCAAGGACACCCGTAACCATTTCAGCAATGTGGCAAGCCTTGCGGCCTTCGTCACTGCAAAACGCCCCTGAGACCGGATCATGCAAACTCGTGACGATATTTTCCACACCCTGCGCGATGCTCTGGTCGAGCTTTTCGAGCTGGACCCTGAGTCTGTGACGCTGGAATCGAACCTGTACCAGGACCTGGAAATCGACAGCATCGATGCGGTCGACCTGATCGACCATATCAAGCGTCAGACCGGCAAGAAAATCGCCGCCGAAGAATTCAAGTCGGTGCGCACCGTCAATGACGTGGTCGAGGCGGTTTATCGACTGGTCCAACCGGCCGCATGACCCGGCTGATTGGCCTCGGCCTGCTGCTGGCGGGCCTGCTCTACCCCTTTGCGGTGTATTTCGGCATGGAGCACTTTGCCCCGTGGCAGTTCGGGCTGCTGCTGGGCAGCCTGTGGCTGGCCCGGGCGTTGCTTGGCAAAGGTGGGGCCGGCAGCCGCTGGATGGCGGCCACGGCAATCGTGTTTTGCATATTGCTCGCGCTGTTCGACAGCCCGCTCCTGCTGCGCTGGTACCCGGTGCTGATCAGCGTGTTCATGCTCGGGCTGTTCGTGCTGAGCCTGAAATACGGCCCGCCGATGGTCGAACGCCTGGCCCGCCTGCGCGAACCGCAGTTGCCGGCCAAGGCGGTGGTGTATACGCGCCAGGTCACGGTGGCCTGGAGTGTGTTTTTCCTATGTAACGGTTTGCTCGCCGCCGCCCTGACCCTCTGGGCGCCGCTGAGCTGGTGGATGTTGTACACCGGCCTGATTTCCTACGGATTGATGGGGCTGCTGTTTGCCATTGAATGGCTCATACGACAACGGGTAAGAGGCCGCCCATGAATTGGATAACACTTGAGCAGATGCTGTTCAAGATTCAACCGGAACGCACCGTTGCGGTCGATCCGGCGCTGAATCACTCGCAACTGCGGGACGCGGCGTTGCGCCTGGCGGCCGGCCTGCAAGCCCGGGGCGTGCGGCATGTGGCGGTGCACCTGGAAGATGCCGCCGACCTGGCCGTCGCCCTGCTCGGGGCCTGGCGCGCCGGAGTCCGGGTCCTGCTTCCCGCCGACCTGCAAGCGCAGACACGCCAGCGCTGGGCGGCGGACGTGGACCTGTGGCTGACCGATCAGCCCGGCGATACGCATCCCGGCGACCTGCAACAAGCGCCGATGGACGCCGCCGAACTGGACCTCGATCACTGCTGGCTGAGCCTGTGCACCTCCGGCTCCAGCGGCGAGCCCAAACGCATCGAGAAAACCCTGCGCCAGTTAAGCAACGAGGTCCAGGCCCTGGAACACCTGTGGGGCGCCGACCTGGGCCCGGCCTGCATGATCGGCAGCGTTGCGACCCAGCACATCTACGGGTTGCTGTTCCGGGTGCTGTGGCCGCTGTGCGCAGGGCGTGCGTTCGTGCGTCGGCAATTGGCCTTCCCGGAAGACCTGCAACGTGCCAGCCGCGAGCAACCGGCCTTCGCCTGGGTCGCCAGCCCGGCGCTGCTCAAGCGCATGGGCGATAACCTCGATTGGCCGGCCTTGAGCTGCGTGCGCCGGGTGTTCTCCTCTGGCGGCGCCTTGCCCCCCGAAGCTGCGCAAAGCTTGCAGCAGCGCCTGGGGCAATGGCCGACGGAAATTTTCGGCAGTTCGGAAACCGGCGGCATTGCCTGGCGCCAGGATGGCGGATTGTGGCAACCCTTTGCCGACGTCGAGCTGAGCCAGGACAGCGACGGCGCCTTGCTGATCGCTTCGCCCTATCTGCCGGCCGGGCATGTGGAACACACCGCCGACGCGGCACGAATCGCCGAAGATGGGCGCTTTGAGCTCCTCGGGCGACTGGACCGTATCGTCAAGCTCGAAGAAAAACGCATCTCCCTGCCGATGCTCGAACAAGCGCTGGTGGCCCACGACTGGGTCAGCGAAGCGCGGCTGGGGGTGGTGCAGGAGAATCGTGCCTCCCTCGGCGCGCTGCTGGTGCTGAGCGACGCGGGCCTGCGGGCCTTGCGCAACCAGGGCCGGCGCGCCGTTACCGAGGGCCTGCGTCGGCACCTGAGCGAACATTGCGAAACCCTCGCCCTGCCACGGCGCTGGCGCTGGCTGCGGCAGTTGCCGCTCAACGCCCAGGGCAAGCTGCCCCAGGCCGAGGTCGAGGCGCTACTTATGGCGCCACGGCCCAAGGCTCCCGAAGTGTTGGAACACGTCGAAACCGACGGTGAGTGGAGCCTGCAACTGGTGGTGCCGCCAGACCTGGTGTACTTCAGCGGCCACTTCCCCACCGCGCCGGTACTGCCGGGCGTGGTGCAGGTCGATTGGGCCTTGAGCCTGGGCCGGCAATTGCTGGACCTGCCGCCCCGGTTCGTCGGCATGGAAGTGCTCAAGTTCCAGCAACTGGTGCGCCCCGGCGATGAAATCCAACTGCACCTGCGCTTCGACCGCGAGCGCGGCAAGCTGTACTTCGCCTACCGCAATGACACGGCGGCCTGCTCCAGTGGGCGGATTGTGTTGGGGGAAAACAATGCCTAGACATCTGCACAGATCACTGTGGCGAGGGAGCTTGCTCCCGCTGGGCTGCATAGGAGCTGTCGAGTGCAACGAGGCTGCGATCTTGTCCCTAGCAATTGAGTCCAAAGCGAAAGATCAAAAGATCGCAGCCTCCGGCAGCTCCTACGGCGGGAGCAAGCTCCCTCGCCACAATGGATTTGTGGAGGGCAGAAAACATGCATAACCCCTGCGCCGTCATTCCGGTCTACAACCACGAAACCGCCATCTCGGCGGTGGTCCAGGCGTTGCTCGCCAACGGACTGCCCTGCGTGCTGGTGGATGACGCCAGCAACCCGGCGTGTGCCGCCGTGCTCGATCGGCTGGCCGAGGGCGAGCGGGTTCATCTGGTCAGGCTGGCGGTCAACCAGGGCAAGGGCGGCGCGGTGATGACTGGCCTGCGCGAGGCTTCGCGCCTGGGTTTCAGCCACGCATTGCAGGTGGACGCCGACGGGCAGCACGATCTTGGCGACGTGAAAGCCTTCATCGAACAATCCCGTGCCCACCCGGACGCGGTGATCTGTGGTTATCCGCGCTACGACGCCAGTGTGCCGAAAGGTCGTCTGTACGCGCGCTACCTGACCCACGTGATGGTCTGGATCAACAGCCTGTCCCTGCAAATCCGCGATTCCATGTGCGGCTTTCGGGTCTATCCCCTGGCACCGACCCTGGCGCTGATCGACTCGGCCAATATCGGCAAGCGCATGGATTTCGATTCGGACATCCTCGTGCGCCTGGCCTGGCGCAATCAGCCAATGCACTGGTTGCACACGCGGGTGCATTACCCCCTGGACGGGGTCTCGCACTTTCGCCTGTTCCACGACAACGTGCTGATTTCCAGCATGCACACCCGGCTATTCTTCGGCATGCTCGTGCGTTTCCCCCTGATTCTCTGGCGACGGTGGCGGGCATGAGCCTTCAGGAAGACAAGCAACATTGGGCCGACCGCCAGGAGCGCGGCAGTTTCTGGCTGATGAAACTCACCGCAGTCGCCGCCAAGGTGCTCGGCCGGCGCTTGCTGACCCCGGTGCTGTACGGCATCGTCCTGTACTTCTTCATTTTTGGCCGCAGCGCCCGCCAGGCGGCCTGGCAATATCAGCAGCGCCTGGCCGACTGGAGCGCACGTCCCGAGCTGCGCCCAACCCGCTGGCGGGTGTTCGGCCAATTCATGGCGTTTGCCGACTCCCTGCTGGACAAACTCGACGTCTGGAACGGCAAGCTGAGCATCGACCAGATCGAAATCGTCGATAAGGCGCTGCTGCGCAATCACTTGCGAGACACCCGCGGGCAAATGCTGGTGGGCGCTCACCTGGGCAACCTGGAAATGTGCCGGGCCCTGGCCGAGCTGGGTGAGAAAGTCACCATGAATGTGCTGGTGCACACCAAGCACGCCGAGCAGTTCAATCGCTTGCTGGGCGAAGCCGGTGCCACGCACCTGCGGCTGATCCAGGTCAGCGAGCTGAACCCGGTGATCATGTTGCAGTTGAGCGAGCGCCTGGAGCGCGGCGAGTGGCTGGCGATTGCCGGCGACCGCGTACCGCTGCACGGCGGACGCAGCGTGACCGTGGACTTCATGGGGCTTGCGGCCGCATTCCCCCAAGGCCCCTGGCTGCTGGCCGGCCTGCTGAAATGCCCAGTCAACCTGCTGATGTGCCTCAAGCACGAGGGGCGCTATCGCATCACCCTCGAACCCTTCGCCGATGCCGTGGTGTGGAAACGCAACGACCGCGAGCAAGTGATCGCCCACTGGGCTGGCCGCTACGCCGAGCGCCTGGCGCAGTACTGCCTCCAGGGCCCCCAACAGTGGTTCAACTTTTACCCTTTCTGGAAGACCGATGACGATGCCCACTCTTGAGCCGGTAACCTTCGGCGAACGCCCCTTGCGCATCGAAGATGTGCTGGCCCTGGCCAACCGTCAGGCACCGACGCAGTTGCAGGATGACCCGGCGTTCCGCCAGCGCATCGCCAAGGGTGCGCAATTCCTCGATTCCTTGCTGGACAAGGAAGGCGTTATCTACGGCGTGACCACCGGTTACGGCGACTCCTGCGTGGTGGCCGTGCCGTTGCACCACGTCGAGGCCCTGCCGCGTCACCTGTACACGTTCCACGGCTGCGGCCTGGGCAAGCTGCTCGACGCCCAGGCCACCCGTGCGGTGCTGGCGGCGCGTCTGCAGTCGCTGTGCCACGGCGTGTCCGGGGTGCGGGTGGAACTGCTGGAACGCCTCCAGGCCTTTCTCGAACACGACATCCTGCCGCTGATTCCGGAAGAAGGCTCGGTGGGCGCCAGCGGCGACCTGACGCCGCTGTCCTATGTCGCCGCCACGCTGTCCGGCGAACGGGAAGTGATGTTCCGTGGCGAACAACGATTGGCCGCTGATGTGCACCGCGAACTGGGCTGGACCCCGCTGGTGCTGCGGCCCAAGGAGGCCCTGGCGCTGATGAACGGCACCGCCGTGATGACCGGCCTGGCCTGCCTGGCCTTCGCCCGCGCCGACTACCTGCTGCAACTGGCGACGCGCATCACCGCGCTGAACGTCGTCGCCCTGCAAGGCAACCCGGAACACTTCGACGAACGCCTGTTCGCCACCAAGCCGCACCCGGGGCAGATGCAAGTCGCCGCGTGGCTGCGCAAGGACCTGGCGATCGACGCCCCAACCGCGCCGCTGCATCGCCTCCAGGATCGCTATTCCCTGCGCTGCGCGCCCCATGTGCTTGGGGTATTGGCCGACAGCCTGGGCTGGCTGCGCGCGTTCATCGAAACCGAACTCAACAGTGCCAACGACAACCCGATCATCGACGCCGAAGCCGAGCGCGTGCTGCACGGTGGGCATTTCTATGGCGGGCATATCGCCTTCGCCATGGACAGCCTGAAGAACCTGGTGGCCAACGTCGCCGACTTGCTGGATCGCCAGCTCGCGCTGCTGGTGGACGAGCGCTACAACCATGGACTGCCAAGCAACTTGTCCGGCGCCAGCGCCGAGCGGGCGATGCTCAACCATGGCTTCAAGGCCGTGCAGATCGGCACCAGTGCCTGGACCGCCGAAGCCCTGAAAAACACCATGCCGGCCAGCGTGTTCTCGCGCTCCACCGAGTGCCACAACCAGGACAAGGTGAGCATGGGCACCATCGCCGCCCGCGATGCGATCCGCGTACTGGAGCTGACCGAACAAGTCGCCGCCGCGACCTTGCTGGCCGCCAACCAGGGCGTGTGGCTGCGCAGCCGTGCCGAAGACGCCCGCCCGCTGCCGCCGGCCCTGGCCGCCATGCACGAGCAACTGGCCGAGGATTTCCCGCCGGTGATCGAGGACCGCGCCCTGGAAGGCGAGCTGCGCCTGTGCCTGCAACGCATCGCCGACCAACACTGGAGGCTGCATGCGTAACCAAGGTGTTTTGCACGTCGACACGCAGATCGTGGTGCCATTTTTCGATGTCGATTCGATGAACGTGGTCTGGCACGGCCACTACGTCAAATATCTGGAAGTGGCCCGCTGCGCCTTGCTCGATCTGATCGGCCACAACTACAACGACATGCTCGAATCCGGCCACGCATGGCCGATCATCGACCTGCAACTGCGCTACGTGCGCAGTGCCGTGTTCGGCCAGGCCCTGACCGTGCGCGCGAGCCTGGTGGAGTGGGAAAACCGGCTGAAGATCAATTACCTGATCAGCGACGCAACCACGGGCGAGCGCTTGACCCGTGCCAGTTCGGTGCAAGTGGCCGTGGACCTCGCCAGTCGCGAAATGCTGCTGGCCTCGCCCCGGGTCTTTGTTCAAGCCGTGGAAAGGAAACTGCCATGAAGCGCCTGTCAGTCTGGCTGTTGCTGTGCTGCCTGGCGCCCCTGGCCCAGGCGTTCGACTTGCAACAGTTGAGCGACCAACTGGCCCGCCCGGAGGTGATCCACGGGCAGTTCATCCAGGAAAAACACCTGCGCGCCCTGCCCCAGCCCCTCACCAGCAAGGGACGCTTCGTGCTGGCGAAAAACCACGGGCTGCTGTGGCTGCTGCAAACCCCGCTGCAACAGGATTACCGCATCACCGCCCAGGGCATCGCCCGACGGGATGGCAACGCCTGGCAGATGCTGCCGAACAAGAGCGCCGGCGCCGAGCAGAACCGCTTGTTCCTGGCGGTATTGCAGGGCGACAGCAGTGGCTTGCAACGGGATTTCGAACTGAGCCTGTCGGGCGAGCCGCAACAATGGAAGCTCACCCTGACCCCGCGCTCGGTGCTGCTCAAACAGGTTTTCAACCAGATCAACATCGACGGCGGCGAACTGGTGCAGCGCATCGAACTGCTGGAAACCCAAGGCGACAGTACCGTGCTGCGCATGCAGGACAGCAACAGCGCACAACCCTTGAGCGAAGCGGAGCAACATGATTTTGCCGAGTGAACGGATGCTGCCCCGGCTGTTCCTGATCCTGCTGCTGGCAGTGCTCGCGCTCGCCGGTTGGCAATGGCGCAACGGCGCGCCGCTGTCGGCCAATCTCATGGAGCTGGTGCCGGGCACGTCGCCCGATGCCCTGGAGCTCGTCGCCGAACAACGCATGCAGGAGCCGCTCAACCGCGAGATGCTGGTGCTGGTCGGTCACACCGATCGCCAGCAAGCCATCGCCCTGGCGCAAACCCTCGGCGAGCAATGGCAGGCCAGCGGTCTGTTCGACAAGGTGCAGTGGACGTTGCAGGCCGACTTGCCGGCGCTGCGCGCGCAATTGCTCAACGGACGGCTGGCGATGCTCTCGGCGGCAGACCGGCAGCAATTGATCGAGCAGCCCCAGGCGTACATTCAACAACGGGTGCAGGCCCTGTTCGACCCGTTCAGCGGCTTCAGCCTGGTGCCGAACCAGGACGACTGGCTGGGCCTGACCGGGCGCATCCAGAACAGCCAGCCACAACGCGGCGCGATAAAGTTCGACATCGGCAGCGGTGCACTGGTCGCCGATGCCGACGGTAAAAGCTGGGTGATGCTGCGGGCCCGCGCCCAGGGCAACGCCTTCGACATGAACCTGCCGCTGCAAGTGGCCGAGCTGCTGCAACACAGCCGCGACCAGGCGAGCCAGGCCCAAGGTCAACTGCTGGCGGCCAGCGGCCTGCTGTACGCCGCCAGCGGCCAGCAACAGGCGTCGCGGGAAATCACCTGGGTCGGCGGTGGCGCGACCGTCGGCATCTTGCTGCTGCTGTTGCTGGCCTTCCGGCGCCTGCGCGTATGGCTGGCGTTCGTGCCGGTACTGGTGGGCGTGCTGTTTGGCGCGGTGGCCTGCGTGGCCTTGTTTGGCCGCATGCATGTCATGACCCTCGTCCTGGGTTCCAGCCTGATTGGCGTGGCCGTGGATTACCCGTTGCACTACCTGTCCAAGAGCTGGAGCCTGAAGCCATGGCGCAGCTGGCCGGCCTTGCGCCTGACCCTGCCGGGGCTGAGCCTGAGCCTTGTGACCACCTGCATCGGCTACCTGGCCCTGGCCTGGACGCCCTTCCCGGCCCTGACCCAGATCGCGATATTTTCCGCCGCCGGGCTGGTCGGCGCCTACCTGAGCGCCGTCTGCCTGCTACCGGCGCTGCTCAAGGGCGCAGAGTTGCGTCCCGCCCAATGGCCGCTCCATATCTGCCAATACCTGCTCAACGCCCGCGAAGCCCTGCTGAAACGGGTACGCACGCCGGTCCTGCTGATGTTGTTGCTGACGTTCTGCGCAGGTGGGCTCTGGCACCTGACCACGAAAAACGACATCCGCCAGTGGATCGGCACGCCCCAGCACCTTACCGACGAAGCCCGCGACATCGCGCGCATCACCGGTTTCCAGCCCACCAGCCAGTTCTTCCTGATCCGCGCCGACGATCAGTCCCAACTGCTGGAGCGCCAGACCGCCCTCAACGAGCGGCTGGATCAGTTGATCGGCCTGGAAAAGCTCCAGGGCTACCTGTCGCTGAACCAACTGGTCAGCCCGCCCGCCGAACAACAGAAAGTGCGTGAGGCCCTGGCCCGCTTGCCAGCCTTCTGGCAACCACTGCTGGACCTGGGCGTCCCGGTCGCTGCGCTGCAAGCAGAGCTGGCGCAACTACAGGCCCTGCCAGTGACCGACATTGACGCCGCGCTGGTCGGTCCGTTGTCCGAGCCGTATCGCACACTCTGGCTCGGATCAACAGCGCAAGGCGTCGCAGCGGTGGTCAGCTTGCAAGGTTTGAATGATGCGACGCTGCTGCGGGTACAGGCGGTGGATCTGCCAGGCGTACAACTGGTGGATCGCCTGGGCGACCTCAACCAAGTCTTCGCCGCCACGCAGGTCAGCGCCGCCGAGTTGAAACTGGCCTCCTGCGTGCTGATTGTGCTGGTGCTGATCTGGCCGTTTGGCGTCGGCGGCGCCTTGCGCATCGTGGCATTGCCGTTGCTGGCCGCACTGTGCAGCCTGGCGAGTCTCGGCTGGCTGGGGCAGCCACTGACCTTGTTCAGCCTGTTCGGCCTGTTGCTGGTGACGGCCATCGGCGTCGACTACGCGATCCTGATGCGCGAGCAGATCGGCGGCGCGGCCGTGAGCCTGCTGGGCACGTTCCTGGCGGCGGTCACCACCTGGCTGTCGTTCGGCCTGCTGGCGCTGTCCAGCACACCGGCGGTGAGTAACTTCGGCCTGGCGGTGAGCCTGGGGCTGGCCTTCAGCTTCCTGTTGGCGCCGTGGGCCGGACATCAAGCCCACGCGGCGACGGTCGCGGAGCCCGCCCAATGATGCCCCTGCTGTTCTGGCTCATGGCCCTGGGGCTGTTCGCAGTCGCCACACGCCTGGGTGCTCGCGTCGGGTTGATCCCGATTGTCAGCCAGTTGTTGCTGGCGACCTTCGGCCTGCCGCTGCTGATGTATTTCTGGATCGAGCCGGGCTGGCAGCTCAGCGGCGCGCAACTGGTGTCGCCGGTGTGGCTGAAGAACCTCTACAGCCTCGCGTTCGCGCTGTTGCTGGGGCACATCCTCAGCGACGTGATCGACCTGCGCCTGGACCGCCAGAGCGTGAAAATCGCCCTGCCAAGCTTCGCCGTTCCGTTCGCCTGCGGCCTGGCGACAGCGTTCTGGCTGCTGCCGCCCCAGCCCTGGATCAGCTCCCTGGCGGTGGGACTGCTGTTTGCGATCACGGCGATCCCGGTGCTGTACCTGTACCTGCGTCACATCGATTACCCACCCGCCGCCACTCGGCGACTGGTGCAAACGGCGATCCTGATCGACCTGGCCTGCTGGAGCCTGTTCGGCCTGGCTCAGGGCAGTCTCCACCTGGGCAGCCTGCTGTTGCCGTTGGCCGGCGCCTGCGTGCCGCTGCTGTTGCGCCTGGTTGGCCTGCGCCAACCGTTGCTGTACAGCGGTGTGTTTTTTGCCCTGCTGGTGGTGGCCGAGCACTATCGGCTCAATGCACTGATCGTCGGCATTGGTTATCTGCTGTGCATGGCCGCGCTCAAAGTGCCCTTGAGGCTGCCGCTCAATATCGCCTGGATGCAGGGCTTGCAGACGTACCTGGCGATCCCGCTGATCCTCACGTTCGGCATTGTGCAGATCGACGTCCACAGCGCCATGAGCAGCCTCGACTGGGTGCAATTGACGGCGTTGCTGCTGTTGCCCATTGCCAGCAAACTGCTGGGCAACTGGCTGGGCCTGGGTTGGGCCGCCGCGTCATTCGCCGGCGCCAGTCGCTGGCGCGAAAGTATCCTGCTGAACATTCGCGGCTTGAGTGAAATCGTCTTCCTCAATCTGCTCTTGCAACAACAGCTCATCAGCCCCGCGTTGTATTTCACGCTGATGCTGATGGGGCTGATCGCCACATTGCTGCCGGCCGTGACCGGTTTCCACCGTATTCCCTCGATTGCCGTCCCGGCCAGGAGCTCCAGTGCCAACAGTTGAAATGGAACATCGACAGGTCGTCATCATCGGCGCAGGCCCTTCCGGCGCCATCGCCGCCGCGCTGCTCAAGCGCAAGGGCCACGATGTGCTGGTCATCGAGCGCCAGCATTTCCCCCGGTTCTCCATCGGTGAGAGCCTGTTGTCCCATTGCCTGGATTTCGTCGAAGAAGCTGGCATGCTCGACGCGGTGAATGCCGCCGGGTTCCAGCGCAAGAACGGCGCCGCCTTTGCCTGGGGCGAGCGCTACAGCGCCTTCGATTTCGGCGATACCTTCAGCAACGGCAAGCCCACGACCTTCCAGGTACAACGCGCCGACTTCGACAAGTTGCTGGCCGACCAGGCCGCCTTGCAAGGCGTGGAAATCCGCTACGGCCAGGCGATCACCCGCGCCGACTTCAGCCTCGCCAAACCACAACTGGGCGTGCAGCGCGAAGATGGCAGCGAGTACTGTGTCGAGGCCGACTTCGTGCTCGATGCCAGCGGCTATGGCCGAGTCCTGCCGCGCCTGCTGGACCTTGAAGCCCCGTCGAATTTCCCGGTGCGCCAGGCGGTGTTCACGCACATCGAGGATCGCATCGACGCCCCGGCGTTCGATCGAGAAAAGATTCTGATCACCACCCACCCGAGCAAACGCGACGTGTGGTTCTGGACCATTCCGTTCAGCGGCGGGCGCTGCTCGGTGGGCGTGGTCGCGGCGGCGGAACATTTCGCCGGCCGCACCGACGATCTCGATGCCTGCCTGCGCGGTTTCATCGATGAAACCCAAAGCCTGGCCGGCGTGCTGCAGAACGCCGTGTGGGACACCCCGGCGCGGACCATCGGCGGCTACTCGGCCAACGTCAAGACCCTGCACGGCCCAGGCTTCGCCCTGCTGGGCAACGCTGCGGAATTCCTCGACCCGGTGTTCTCTTCCGGCGTGACCATTGCCATGCGTTCGGCGAGCATGGCCGCCGACGTGCTCCACCGTCAGTTGCAAGGTGAAAGCGTGGATTGGCAAAGCGAGTTTGCCGAGCCGCTCAAGCGCGGCGTCGACACCTTCCGCTGCTATGTCGAGGGCTGGTACGCCGGCACCTTCCAGGACGTGATTTTCTACACCGAAGGCTCGGACGACATCCGCCGCATGATCAGCTCGATCCTGGCCGGCTACGCCTGGGATCAGCGCAACCCGTTTGTCAGCGAACCCAAGCGGCGCCTGCGCATGCTCTCGGAAATCTGCGCGAGCCCGACGTCATGAGTCAGCAACCATGAGCTACCTGAGCGACAACTACGTCGAAGAAACCCGCTTCGGTTTCTGGTTCCTGCGCAGCCACACCTGGCAGCACCATGTGTTGCGCGTGGCGATCAACGACCTGCGCAGCCTGTTCAGCACCGCGCCGCCGGCCAACCCGGTGCTGCTCGACGCTGGCTGCGGCCAGGGCAAATCATTCCAGTACCTGCGCCAGGTGTTCGCGCCACAACGCCTGATCGGGGTGGATGCCGACCCCCACAGCCTGGACCTGAGCCGGGAGGAAGCCACGCGCCAGGACATGACCGTGGAACTGATCGGCAGCGACTGCGCAACGTTGGCGGTGCCGGATGGTAGCGTCGACCTGCTGTTCTGCCACCAGACCTTCCATCACCTGGTGGAGCAGGAAAAAGCCCTCGCCGAGTTCTACCGCGTACTCAAGCCCGGTGGTTACCTGATGTTCGCCGAATCCACCGAGGCCTACATCGATACCTGGGTGATCCGCTGGCTGTTCCGTCATCCCATGCACGTGCAGAAAAGTGCCGCGCAATACCTGGAGATGATCCGTGGGCAGGGTTTCCAGTTCGAAGCCCGCAACGTCTCCTACCCGTACCTGTGGTGGAGCCGCGCCAAGGACTTCGGCTTGCTGGAGCGTTTTGGCCTGCGCCGTGCCAAACCGTTCGGCGAGCGAGAGGAAACCCTGGTCAATGTGGTGGCTCGCAAGCCCGTCGAAGGGGCCATCGGATGATTCGTGCCCTGCTTATCGGCTGCCTGTTGCTGCTCAGTGCCTGCGCCAGCCATGCGCCGCTGCCCGAGCGCACGCCAACCCTGGCCTTGCCGATGCAACTGCACATCGAGCGGACAATGGCCGGCCAACGCCAGGACTGGCTGCTGGTGATCCAGCGCGAAGACGCCGGCATCCGTTGGTCGATGATGGACCCGCTGGGCATTCCCGTGGCCCGCCAGCGCCTGGTCGCGGGCCAGTGGCAGGCTGACGGCCTGCTGCCGCCCAATGCCGAGGCCCGGGAATTGTTCGCCGCGCTGTTGTTCGCCCTGACCCCCGAAGCCGAACTGCCCGACAACTACCCGGCCGCCCGGCAACAGGCGTCGCAACGGACCCTCGATAGTCGCTGGCAGGTGCGCTATACGCAGCCGCTGGACTTTGAAATGAGCCTGCCCCAAGGCCCCCGCTACCGCATCACACCGTTGACCGAGAACGCCCCATGACCGCCTATTTGAATGCCCTCGGGGTGATCTGTGCCCTGGGCCGCGACAAGCACAGCGTCGCGCGCAACCTGTTTGCCGGCGACTGCTCGGGCGTGCGTATCAAGGACGGCTGGGTCGCCGAACGTACGTTGCCGGTTGCCGCGGTGCCGGGTGAACTCGCCCCCATTCCCCCACCCCTGTTGGCGCACCGCAGCCGCAACAATCAACTGCTGCTGGAAGCCGGGCTGCAGATTCGCGCCGAGATCGACCAGGCCATCCAGACCTACGGTCGCGCCCGCATCGGCATCGTGTTGGGCACCAGCACTTCGGGGATCGATGAGGCCAGCCAGGGCATTGCCCATTACCTGCGCGAGCAACACTTCCCCGACGGCTACGACTACCAGCAACAGGAACTCAGCGCGCCGGCCAACTTTCTTTCCGACTGGCTCGGCCTGAGCGGCCCGTCCTACGTGATTTCCACGGCCTGCACCTCCAGCGCCCGCGCCTTGATGAGCGCCCGGCGCCTGCTCGACCTGGGCCTGTGCGATGCCGTGCTGTGCGGTGGCGTGGACAGCCTGTGCAAACTGACCCTCAACGGTTTTTCCGCACTGGAAGCGGTGTCGAACGAACGCTGCAATCCGTTTTCGGTGAACCGCAGCGGCATCAACATTGGCGAAGCAGCCGTGCTGTTCCTCATGACCAAGACGCCAGGCGACGGGACACCGATTGCCTTGCTCGGCGACGGTGCCAGTTCCGATGCCCACCATATTTCCGCACCTGAACCCAGTGGTCGCGGCGCTCGCCAGGCCATGGAAAAGGCCCTGCGTTGCGCCGGCCTCGAGGCCAGCCAGATCGACTACCTGAACCTGCACGGCACCGCCACGCAACACAATGACGCCATGGAAAGCCAAGCGGTGGCCGGGCTGTTTCCGGCGGGCGTGCCCTGCTCGTCCACCAAGCCCATGACCGGCCATACCCTCGGCGCGGCCGGGGCGCTGGAAGCGGCGTTCTGCTGGCTGGCCCTGAGCGCAGAAAACACTGCCCTGGCCCTGCCGCCGCATGTCTGGGACGGCCAGGCCGATCCGGCGCTGCCGGCGCTGGACTGGGTCACCGCCACCACCCGCCTGAACCCGGCCACCCCGCGCCGCCTGATGAGCAATTCATTTGCCTTCGGCGGCAACAACGCCAGCCTGATTATCGGAGACGCCCCATGATTGACTGGCCGCTCGCCGAACTGCTGCCCCATGCCGGCGACATGATCCTCATCGACCGGATCCTGTCGTTCGATGACGAACAGATCCATACCCATGTCACCGTCAAGCCCGGCGGTTTGTTCAACCGCGACGATGGCGCGCTGCCGGCTTGGGTCGGCATCGAGCTGATGGCCCAAAGCGTCGCCGCCTTTGCCGGTTGCCATGCACGCCAACGGGGTGATGCCGTGGCCCTGGGCTTTTTGCTCGGCACCCGCAAGTTCGAATGCAACGTCGAGTGTTTTCCCGCCGGCACCGAACTGACCATCCATGGCGTGCGCTCCCTGGAAGACGACAACGGCATGGGCGTGTTCGAATGCCACATCCACGCCCCCGGCATCCATGCCACGGCCCGGCTCAACGTATTCCGTCCGCCCCAGGCCGCCCATTACCTTCATGAACCGTCCGCAACAGGAAACCCGTCATGACTGAATCCGTACTGGTCACCGGCTCCAGCCGTGGCATCGGCCGCGCCATCGCCCTGCGCCTGGCCCAGGCCGGGCACGACATCGTGCTGCACTGCCGCAGCGGCCGCGCCGAGGCCGAGACGGTCCAGGCGCAAATCCAGGCCCTGGGCCGCAACGCCCGGGTGCTGCAATTCGACGTGGCCGACCGTGCCGCGTGCAAGGCCATTCTCGAAGCCGATGTCGAAACCCACGGCGCCTATTACGGCGTGGTGCTCAACGCCGGCCTGACCCGCGACGGTGCCTTCCCGGCCCTGAGCGAAGACGACTGGGATGTGGTGATGCGCACCAACCTCGACGGTTTCTACAACGTGCTGCATCCGGTGATGATGCCGATGATCCGTCGTCGCGCCGCTGGACGGATCGTCTGCATCACCTCGGTTTCCGGACTGATCGGCAATCGCGGCCAGGTCAACTACAGCGCCTCGAAGGCCGGTTTGATCGGCGCGGCCAAGGCGTTGGCAATCGAGCTGGGCAAGCGCAAGATCACCGTCAATTGCGTCGCGCCAGGCCTGATCGACACCGCCATGCTCGATGAAAACGTACCCGTGGAAGAACTGATGAAGATGATCCCCGCCCAGCGCATGGGCACCCCGGAAGAAGTGGCGGGTGCGGTGAATTTCCTGATGTCCGCCGAAGCCGGCTACATCACCCGGCAGGTCTTGGCCGTCAACGGAGGCTTGTGCTGATGAAGCGCGTCGTCGTCACCGGCATGGCCGGTATCACCTCCATAGGCAGCGACTGGGAGACCATTGCCGCCAACTTCGCCGCCAACCGCAGCGGCATCCGGCGCATGGATGAGTGGGACCGTTTCACCGAACTGAACACCCGCCTGGCCGGGCCCATCGACGACTTCCAGGTCCCGGCCCACTGGACCCGCAAGCAACTGCGCAGCATGGGCCGGGTTTCGCGCCTGGCGGTCGCGTCGGCGGAACGGGCCCTGACCGACGCCGGCCTGCTGGGCGACGAGTCGATCAAGGACGGGCGCATGGGCGTGTCCTGCGGTTCGTCCACCGGCAGCACCGACGAGATCAAGGCCTTTGGCAACATGCTGCTCAACAGCGTGGCCGAAGGGCTGAACGCCAACTCCTACGTGCGGATGATGCCCCACACCACGGCGGCCAATATCAGCATCTTCTTCGGCCTGACCGGGCGCCTGATCCCCACCTCCAGTGCCTGCACCAGCGGCAGCCATGGCATCGGCTATGCCTACGAGGCCATCAAGTTCGGGCGCCTGCCGTTGATGCTCGCCGGTGGCGCCGAAGAGCTGTGCCCGACCGAAGCGATGGTCTTCGATGCGCTCTACGCCACCAGCCTGAAAAACGAAGCACCGCAAACCAGCCCGCGCCCCTACGACAAGGACCGCGACGGTTTGGTGATCGGTGAAGGCGCCGGCATGCTCGTGCTTGAAGAACTGGAACACGCCCTGGCCCGTGGCGCACGGATCCATGCCGAGATCGTCGGCTTTGGCAGCAACGCCGACGGCCAGCACGCCACCCGCCCCGAACTGCTCACCATGCGCCGGGCCATGGAACTGGCCCTGGAAGATGCCGGCCTCGAACCTTCGGCCATCGGATACGTCAACGGCCACGGCACCGCCACCGAACAGGGCGACATTGCCGAAACCCTGGCCACCAGCAGCCTGTTCGGCGAACACATGCCCATCAGCTCACAGAAGAGTTTCCTCGGCCACACCCTGGGTGCCTGCGGGGCGCTGGAGTCCTGGTTCAGCATCGAAATGATGAACCGCGACCTCTACGTGCACACCTTCAACCTCGATCAGGTTGATCCCCAATGTGGCAAGCTCGATTACCTGCGTAACGAGTTCAGGTCGATGAGCAACGAATACGTGATGAACAACAACTTCGCCTTTGGTGGGGTCAACACCTCGCTGATTTTCCGCCGCTGGCACTGAATCGGATTCAAAACCCTGCTGCCCCTCGTCAAGGAGACCATGATGTCGTTGAAAAAAATCGCTGTGACCGCCGCCCTGTTGCTCAGCACCCTGCCAAGCCTCAGCCAGGCCCGTGATACCGCGCTGTTCCTGCCGTTCGACAAAGTCGTCGCCGAAGCCATCCGCACCGGCAAAATCGACGGCAGCGTGAAGTTCTACCTGGCCGGCAACAAACCAGCCGGCAACGTCACCGTGGTCAGCCCTGGCGCGGTGACCAACAAGAAAACCAACGCCTTCAACAAATCCGATGAAGTAGCCTGCGAATGGGTCCTGCAATCAGCCCTGATCAGCCTGCACCAGGCCGCCAAGAACGCCGGCGCCAACGCCGTCACCAACATCGTCAGCTTCTACAAGAGCAACGAACGCAAGGACTCCACCACCTACGAATGCCACGCCGGCGCGATCATGGCGGGTGTTGCGTTGAAAGGGGATTTGGCGAAGGTGCAATAAAAAAAGCGCCTGTTGAGCCATTAGAGATGCCTGACGACTAATGCCAGGCCATCAAACACCCTCATGTGGGAGCTGAGCTTGTGGGAGCAAGGCTTGCCCGCGATGCAAACACCTCGGTCTAGCGGATAGACCCAGGCGATGCCATCGCGAGCAAGCTCAGCTCCCACTGGGCTTGATGGTGTACCCAGATATTGCAAACACCAAAGATCCACTGCGGAAGCGAGCCTGCTCGCGATAGCGGTGGGTCAGCGCCGGTGATGTTGGCTGTGCCGCCGTCATCGCGAGCAAGCTCGGCTCCCACAGGGTTGGGTGGTGTACCCAGATATTACAAACACCAACGATCCACTGTGGGAGCGAGCTTGCTCGC
>NZ_JBFREY010000060.1:0-18616 GCF_052114545.1 Pseudomonas sp. KB_12
CGTCGTTAACCACGCTGGCCGAACGCAGGCATTGTGGAGTGGGCATCCCGGCATGGATGCCGGGATAGCCGCGCTGGGCCATGGATGGCCCTTCGCGGCGGGCCCACGGAGCAATGCCGGAGTGAGGGCATGCCGAGCCTAGGCGAGGCACCGAGTGGTGGGGTATGAAGCGTTTTGCTTACTTTTGACTGGGCCGGCTCCCGGGCTTCTCAAAAGTGAGCCGCTGTAAGAGCGGAACCGTCAGCAGCCGTTACCGCAGCAACGGATATACACCCGATAAAACCACCACAACGGCCCCAGCCAAACTCAGCCCGCCACCAACACCCGAATCGCCTCCAAACGCAACGCCGCCTTCTCAAGCATCGCCAGCCCTTGCTCGCGCTGTTGGCGCAGGGCTACCAGTTCGCTGTCGCGCACGGTCGGGTTGACCGCTTGCAGGGCGGTCAGGCGGGCCAGCTCCTCGTCGGTATCGGCGGCCAGGCGACGCTGGGCCTCGGCCACGCGTTCGGAGTGACGCGGGGCGATCTTTTCTTCGCCGGCATTGATCCGTGGCGTGAGCTGGTCGCGCTGGGCCTGGATGAACTTGTTGGCGCTGGCGCGTGGCACGCTTTCGAGCTGGTCGTTCAAGGTTTCGAACGAAACCCGGGCGGCCAGGTCGTTGCCGTTGGCGTCAAGCAGGCAGCGCAGGGCGGCCGGCGGCAGGTAGCGGCCCAGTTGCAGCGAGCGCGGGGCCACTACCTCACTGACGTAGAGCAGCTCCAGCAACATGGTGCCGGGCTTGAGGGCCTTGTTCTTGATCAGCGCCACGGCGGTGTTGCCCATGGAACCGGACAGCACCAGGTCCATGCCGCCTTGCACCATCGGGTGCTCCCAGGTGATGAACTGCATGTCTTCGCGCGACAGCGCCTGGTTGCGGTCGTAGGTGATGGTCACGCCTTCGTCGTCGCCCAGCGGGAAGCTGGCGTCGAGCATTTTTTCGCTCGGCTTGAGGATCAGCGCGTTTTCCGAATGATCCTCGCTGTCGATACCAAAGGCGTCGAACAGGGTTTCCATGTAGATCGGCAGGGCGAACTGGTCGTCCTGCTCGRGAATGGCTTCCACCAGCGCATCGCCTTCACCGGCACCGCCGGAGTTGAGCTCCAGCAAACGGTCGCGACCGGTGTGCAGTTCGGCCTCCAGGCGCTCGCGTTCGGTGCGGGCTTCGTCGATCAGCGCTTGCCACTGGCCATCGTCGGCTTCTTCCAGCAATGGCAGCAGGCGCGGGCCGAACTGATGCTGCAAGGCGTTGCCGGTCGGGCAGGTGTTGAGGAAGGCATTCAGGGCTTCGTGATACCACTGGAACAGCCGCGCCTGTGGGCTGGTTTCCAGGTACGGCGCGTGCAGCTCGATGGTGTGCTTCTGGCCGATCCGGTCCAGACGGCCGATACGTTGCTCGAGCAGGTCCGGGTGCGCTGGCAGATCGAACAGCACCAGGTGATGGGCGAACTGGAAGTTGCGCCCCTCACTGCCGATTTCCGAACAGATCAGCACCTGGGCACCAAACTCTTCGTCGGCGAAATAGGCCGCCGCGCGGTCGCGCTCCAGGATGTTCATGCCTTCGTGGAACACTGTGGCCGGAATGCCGGAACGTACGCGCAGGGCGTCTTCCAGGTCCATGGCGGTTTCGGCGTGGGCACAGATCACCAGTACTTTGGTGCGCTTGAGCATCTTCAGGGTGTCGATCAGCCACTCGACCCGCGGGTCGAAACGCCACCAGCGTTCTTCTTCGCTGGCGTCCGGCTGGGCCTGGAAGCTGACTTCCGGGTACAGCTCGGGGTGATCGCCCAGGGGCAGCTCGAGGTACTCGTCCGGGCACGGCAGCGGGTAGGCGTGCAGCTTGCGCTCGGGGAAGCCCTGCACAGCGGCGCGGGTGTTGCGAAACAGCACGCGGCCGGTCCCGTGGCGGTCCAGCAGTTCACGCACCAGGCGGGCACTGGCTTCGACATCGCCATCATTGACGGCGGTCAGCAAGGCTTCGCCTTCGTTGCCCAAAAAGCCGTGGATGGTCTTGTGGGCCTCAGGCGAAAGACGGCCTTTGTCCAACAACTCCTGCACGGCTTCGGCCACCGGGCGATAGTTTTCGCTCTCGGCGCGGAAGGCCTTGAGGTCGTGGAAGCGATTCGGGTCCAGCAGGCGCAGGCGAGCAAAGTGGCTGTCCTGGCCCAGTTGTTCCGGGGTCGCGGTCAGCAGCAGCACGCCCGGGATCGTCTCGGCGAGTTGTTCGACCAGTGCGTATTGCGGGCTGGCCTGGTCTTCGTGCCACACCAGGTGATGGGCCTCGTCGACCACCATCAGGTCCCAGCCGGCGGCGAACAGCGCGTCCTGGGCCTTCTCGTCGTCCACCAGCCACTCCAGCGCCACCAGGGCCAGTTGAGTGTCTTCGAACGGGTTGCTGGCATCGCTTTCGATGAAGCGCTCTTCGTCGAACAGCGCGACTTGCAGGTTGAAACGTCGACGCATTTCCACCAGCCATTGGTGCTGGAGGTTTTCCGGCACCAGGATCAGGACGCGGTTGGCGCGGCCGGACAACAACTGACGGTGGATGACCAGGCCGGCCTCGATGGTCTTGCCCAGGCCCACTTCGTCCGCCAGCAACACCCGCGGCGCAATGCGGTCGGCTACTTCACGGGCAATGTGCAATTGGTGGGCGATAGGCTGGGCACGGACGCCGCCCAGGCCCCAAAGCGAAGACTGCAACTGGCGGCTGGTGTGTTCCAGGGTGTGGTAGCGCAGGGAGAACCAGGCCAATGGGTCGATCTGGCCGGCGAACAGACGGTCGCTCGCCAGGCGGAACTGGATAAAGTTCGACAGTTGGGTTTCCGGCAGGGTGACGACTTCGTTCTGTCCGTTAAGGCCGTGATAGACCAGCAGCCCGTCGACGTCATCGACTTCGCGCACGGTCATTTTCCAGCCTTCGAAGTGAGTGATCACATCGCCCGGCGAAAACCGTACACGGGTGAGCGGCGCATTCCGTAGCGCGTACTGGCGAGTGTCGCCAGTGGCCGGATAGAGCACGGTCAACAAGCGGCCGTCCTGTGCCAGAACGGTGCCTAAACCCAGCTCGGCTTCGCTGTCACTGATCCAGCGTTGCCCCGGTTGATACTGCTGCGCCATGCTGCCTGACTCCCGCCTTGAAAAAGCCGGTTATCTTAACGGAAGGATCCCTCAGACCAAAGGAATTACGTACGTTGATTAGTGAGCGACGGCACGGAACTTACGCGTGCCCAGCGATCAAACAAGCTCGGCCCTGGGGATCGCTGTAATGCCAACTGGGTCACAAGTTTCAGACCGGCGGTTCAAGCTGCCACTTTATCAGCCGACAACCTGAAGACAGGAGACCTTTATGTTGCCACCCATGCTCCCTTTGAGCGCCGTACCCATCACCGCTCAACAGGATCCGGTTCGCCAGCGACCGGACATACCGCCCGTGGTCCCGGTGCAGCAAAGTTCCAACGAAAGCACCATCGACCTGCAAAACCGCGACCCGGAAGAGGCCGCGCTGCTGTTGCGCGAGGAACAGCGTCGCCGGCAGGAGCGCGACAAGCGCCACCGCGAGGCCAATGAAGATCCTGAAGAACATCTGGCCGTACCGGGTACCGAACTCAACGCCGACAACACCGTGCCGGTGGTGCCGCTGATAGACGAAGAGTCGCGCCAGGGCTTGTGGGTCGATATCCAGATCTGATTCAGGCGTTTGCCGACGTACGCAGGCTGGTCAACGCCGCCGACAGCCCGCATCATGGACGCATCCGCAATTCACTGCACGATGCCCACACGCCATGAGCCAAGACGACAAGCTGATCGACCTCAGTGCCGAGCGCGCCAAGCGCGTTCACGACCTCAACGAAAAACGCCTCAATGAAGTCCGCCAGGCTTTCGAGCAGGCCATGCCGTTGGGCAAGCCCAAGAAAAAGTCGAAAAACAAACCGAAAAAGCGCTGAACCCCCTCGATCCATTGATGCAGATCAGTTATTTCCCCACCTTTTCGCCCCGTTGCGGGCGTTATTGACCCCGGTCAATTTTCATCCGGGCCTGATTGGTTAACTTGAACCCATCGCAACAGGGGCAAGACCAGGAGGCCAGTCATGTTTTTCGATAATGTGGTGTTTGCCGGGGTGTTGACGGTCGGCCTCATGTTCGTATTTTTCGCAGGCTTTGGATTATTCATCTGGAAAGACGCACACAAGCGGAAAAAACCGTAGGTCTTTCCGGCTAAAACGAGCACGCAAGGCATTTTGGGCGACTTCGGTCGCCCTTTTTTTTGGGGCAAGTTTTCTGTTTTACACAAAGCCATTGTGGGAGCGAGCTTGCTCGCGATAGCGGTATGCCTGTAGATACATGTGTTGACTGACCCACCGCTATCGCGAGCAAGCTCGCTCCCATAGATGTCTGACGTCAGGGCATAAAAAAAGGTGCGAACCGCAAGGATCGCACCTTCTTTTTTGAGCCGCTGGAATCAGCTGCCCAAGGCCTTGGACGCCAGCCAGAACAGCCCGGCCGACAGCGCCACCGTTGCTGGCAGGGTCAGCACCCAGGCCAGCAGGATATTGCGCACGGTGCCACCTTGCAGGCCGCTCTTGTTCGCGACCATGGTACCGGCTACGCCCGAGGACAGTACGTGGGTGGTGGAAACCGGCAGGCTGAAGATGTTCGCCATGCCAATCATGCACGCGGTGGTGATCTGCGCCGACATGCCCTGGGCGTAGGTCATGCCTTGCTTGCCGATCTTCTCGCCGATGGTCAGTACCACACGCTTCCAGCCAACCATGGTGCCCAGGCCCAGTGCCAGTGCGACCGCCAGGATCACCCAGAACGGGGCGTACTCGGTGGTGCCGGTCAGGTCCTTGCGCAGTTTGTTCAGGTCGTCTTTCTCACGAGCTGCCAGGCCTGGCAACTTGCCGACCTTCTTCGCCGTGTCGTCCAGGCAGAGCAGGTAGCGACGCACTTCGATACGGCTTTCCGACGGCAGCGAATGGTAGTCCGCCACGCCCTTGAGGGTACTGAGCAGGGCATCGATGGTGGGTTCGGTCTGCTGTGGGTTGCAACGGAATTTTTCCGGCAGATCGCCTTCCACGCTCTTGCCCAGTGCCAGGAATTCACCCAGGGATTCGTTGTTGCGCTGGTAGAACTGACTCAGGTGCAGGGTCGCGTCGCGGGTCCGCTCGATCTGATACGTGGTGCTGCTCAGGTCGAGTACGAACTGCGAAGGCACGATACCGATCAGCACCAGCATGATCAGGCCGATGCCTTTCTGGCCATCGTTGGAGCCGTGCACAAAGCTGACGGCCATGGCCGAAATCACCAGCACCAGGCGATTCCAGAACGGTGGGTGCTTCTTGTCATCGATCTTGCGGCGCTGTTCCGGTGTCTTGTGCATCTTCGACAGCGGACGCCACCATTTCAGGCCGATCAGCACCAGGGCAGCGATCAGGAAGCCGGCCATCGGCGAGAACACCAGGGAGGCACCGATATCGATCGCCTTCTGCCAGTTCACCCCATCGGCCAACGGGATATCGTTGATCAACGCGTTGGCCAGGCCCACGCCGAGGATCGAGCCGATCAACGTGTGGGAGCTGGACGCCGGGATACCGAAGTACCAGGTGCCCAGGTTCCAGGTAATGGCCGCTGCGAGCAGCGAAAACACCATGGCGAGCCCGTGTCCGGTGTTCACATTGATCAGCAGCTCTACGGGCAGCAAGTGAACGATGGCGTACGCCACCCCCACACCGCCCAGCAGCACGCCGAGGAAATTGAACACACCGGAAAAGAACACCGCCAGATGGGGCGGCATGGCTTTGGTGTAGATAACAGTGGCAACCGCGTTAGCGGTGTCATGAAAGCCGTTGATGAACTCGAAGGCGAGGACAAAAGCCAGGGCGAGCAAGAGGCTCACAAGCACCCAAGCATCCAGTCCGCTGAATAAATCGATCATGAAGGTTTTCTGACCCGGTCATAAGGGGGCGCGATTATGCCAGAAAACCATGGCAATCGATGCATTGCCTGCTCATCGGCAACATTCTTCAACGAAATAATTTGTAGGAATACCTTTGGCGCGAGGTTTTCCGTGGGGCGCGTAACCCTTTGATTCAGGGGCGCAAAGCCTCCCGGAACCTGATCGCCGCCCGCTGTAGAGCACTTCGAGCGGTTGTATGAAATATCTGAAAAGAAGGTCGGCCATGAGCCTTCCCGGCCGTCGGACGGGAGCGGATGGCGGCCCGCTCATGGCGGGCGTGCGCTGCGGTTTCCGGCCTGGGTGGCGGCCGGAGACCTCTTCACAAGAACATCAGGCCCAGAGCGTCACTGCTCTTCGGCTTTGAGTTCTTTTTCCATTTTCTGGAGTTCCTGGGTGAAGGCCTGGTCCTGAACGGTGGCGCGCTTACGCCAGGGTTTGCGTTCCGGTTCAGGTTGTGCGGCGTAGGTGGTGACTTCCCCGCCGTAAACTTCCTTGTAACGTTGTTCCTGGCGCTCAAGTTCCGCGCGCAGTTCGTCTTTCGTCACAGTTGTACCTAATTAATTGAAATTGAATCTGGTGATACGCACTGCATGTAGACATGCAGACGGCCACGGCACCAGAGCTGACAGCTGACGTAGCATCAGGGCTTCGTGTTGTTGCCAATACAGGGGCAGCGACCCTAAAGGTGCTTCGGGCACCAGGGTATTAACCAAGGTGCCTGCGTACGGGAGCGGTCGATTGGCCGTACCGTCGCTGAGTTGCATTATAGCGGTCCAGCTGAATAACACTATCGGGAAATATTTAAAGGGGGCCTGTTGTTGTGTGAAACGATGTTTGTATGTGCAAACTTGTGTCAATCAGGTTTCAGAAGATGCTTGCTAGTGCCGATATCCTGATGCCGTTCAAGGCGACAAGTTCAATATCGCCGACGTCTTCACGTCAAATCGCTTGTCACTCTCGCTCAACTTGTTATGGCGCGTTCGACGGCTGGCGAACTCATGATGCCGGGCAGGATTGCGATTATCGGTTGCTGGTTCGATAATCGAACACTGTTGACGGTCCGAGCCTTGTCTGTCCGTCGGACAGCCGCTTGTAATAGCCGTCATTCCCGGGGAAGGATCAGACATGAACGACCAATTGCGCAATGCTTTCACTTCAGTCGCGCCACCGATCGTCGCCTCACCGGCCAAGCGGATCCAGGCCCTGACCGGCGATCCTGATTTCATGACCTCCCTGGCCCGCGGGTTGGCTGTGGTCCAGGCCTTCCAGGAGCGCAAGCGGCACCTGACCATCGCCCAGATCAGTCATCGCACGGAAATCCCTCGCGCCGCCGTCAGACGTTGCCTGCATACCTTGATCAAGCTTGGCTACGCCACCACGGATGGACGGACCTACTCACTGCTGCCCAAAGTGCTGACCCTGGGGCACGCCTATCTGTCCTCGACGCCTTTGGCCGTTTCTGCCCAGCCGTACCTGGACCGCATGAGCGAGCAACTGCACGAAGCCTGCAATATGGCGACGCTCGAAGGCGACGACATCCTCTATATCGCCCGGTCAGCCACCACCCAGCGCCTGATTTCGGTCGATCTGTCGGTCGGCGGGCGTCTTCCAGCCTATTGCACTTCGATGGGCAGGATTCTCCTGGCGGCCCTGGATGATGCTTCGCTGCGCGACTACCTGGACCATGCCGACCTGCAAGCCAAGACCAGCCGCACCTTGCACACCCCCGAGGCATTGCTTGAATGCCTGCAACAGGTGCGGCAGCAAGGCTGGTGCATCGTCGACCAGGAACTGGAACAGGGCCTGCGTTCGATTGCCGTGCCGGTGTACGACGCTTCCGGTCAAGTGGTGGCCGCGCTCAACGTCAGCACCCATGCCGGGCGGGTCAGCCGCAATGAGCTGGAACAGCGTTTCCTGCCAGGCCTGCTGGGCGCCAGCCGCGACTTGAGCGCGCAACTGTTCACTTAAGCTGTTCGATAAACGCACACAGTCGGCGGCGATGAATTGACGGTATTTGCTTGCCCTCATTAATGTCGCGCAGCGTCATCCGGCGTGTTTCGCCGGTCCCTGATCGTTCGCCTGCGTTTATCGCGTGGAATAAAAATAAAATGAACCAGCCCCAGACCTCCGTAGGCAACTGCCTCGATGTGCAATCCTTCATCAATGCCCAACCCATTTCGCGCTACCAGTGGAGGGTGGTGATTCTCTGTTTCCTGATTGTTTTCCTCGACGGTCTTGATACAGCGGCCATGGGCTTCATCGCCCCGGCGCTGTCCCAGGATTGGGGCATCGATCGCGCCAGCCTTGGCCCGGTGATGAGCGCCGCGCTGATCGGCATGGTGTTCGGCGCGCTGGGCTCAGGGCCACTGGCTGACCGCTTCGGGCGAAAAGTCGTACTGGTGGGCGCGGTCCTGCTGTTCGGCGCGTTCAGCCTGGCGTCGGCCTACAGCACCAATGTCGATCAACTGTTGGTATTGCGTTTCCTGACCGGCCTGGGATTGGGCGCCGGGATGCCGAACGCCACCACCTTGCTCTCGGAATACACCCCGGAACGCAAGAAATCCCTGTTGGTGACCAGTATGTTCTGCGGTTTCAACCTGGGCATGGCCGGCGGTGGGTTCATCTCCGCCAAGCTGATACCGGCGTTCGGTTGGCACAGCCTGCTGCTGATTGGTGGGATCCTGCCGTTGATCCTGACCGTCGTGTTGCTGTTCTGGCTGCCGGAGTCGGCGCGTTACCTCGTGGTGCGCAATCGCGGCACCGACAAGGTGCGCAAGACCCTGGCACCGATCGAACCGAACACGGTGGCCCAAGCGGCGAGCTTCAGTGTGCCGGAACAGAAAACCGTGAAAGCCCGCAATGTGCTGGCGGTGATTTTTTCCGGCACCTACAGCGCTGGCACCTTGCTGCTGTGGCTGACCTATTTCATGGGGCTGGTGATCGTCTACCTGTTGACCAGTTGGCTGCCGACCCTGATGCGCGACAGCGGCGCGAGCATGGAGCAGGCCGCGTTTATCGGTGCGCTGTTCCAATTCGGCGGCGTGTTGAGCGCCGTCGGTGTGGGTTGGGCGATGGATCGGTTCAATCCGCACAAGGTCATCGGCCTTTTCTATCTGATGGCCGGGGTGTTTGCCTACGCAGTGGGGCAGAGCCTGGGCAACATCACCTTGCTCGCCACCCTGGTGCTGGTGGCCGGCATGTGCGTCAACGGCGCGCAATCGGCGATGCCTTCCCTGGCCGCGCGTTTCTACCCGACCCAGGGTAGGGCCACCGGTGTCTCGTGGATGCTGGGCATCGGTCGTTTCGGTGCGATCCTCGGCGCCTGGATGGGCGCGACCCTGTTGGGCCTGGGCTGGAACTTCGAACAGGTCCTGACCGCCTTGGTGATCCCGGCGGCCCTGGCGACCACGGCGGTGGTGATCAAGGGCATGGTCAGTCATGCGGATGCGACCTGAGCCCACGATCTAACTCCAGTGGAAACAAATCTGAGGGCATGCAGGGCACTTGTGGGAGCGAACTTGCTCGCGATAGCGGTGGATCAGACATGCATCCATCGCTGACACATTGCTATCGCGAGCAAGCTCGCTCCCACAGGGGGCTCTGTGTCCTTGGATGAATCGATAGCTCAACAACAATCTGTTCGATAAACGAACACTCAGTCGATTATCGGATTGTTTGGCTTTTCCCTCAGGCTTAATCTTCAGTCACTGCGGCGCTTAACCTCGCGCCTTTTTCTTCATGTCGGTCTACTGGAAAACGGGAGCCTGCCCCATGGCTGAAATCCTTTCGCTGCACGACGCGGTGAAGCAATTCGTCAACGACGGCGATACCGTCGCGCTCGAAGGCTTCACTCACCTGATTCCTACGGCGGCGGGTCATGAAATCATTCGTCAGGGAAAGAAAGATCTGACCTTGGTGCGCATGACACCTGACCTGATCTATGACCAGTTGATCGGCGCCGGTTGTGCTCGCAAGTTGATTTTCTCCTGGGGTGGCAACCCTGGCGTAGGGTCGTTGCACCGCTTGCGCGATGCCGTGGAGAAACAGTGGCCGCACCCGCTGGAGATCGAGGAACACAGCCACGCCGACCTGGCCAACGCCTACGTCGCCGGCGCTTCCGGCCTGCCGTTCGCGGTGCTGCGAGCCTACGCCGGTTCCGACCTGCCGAAGGTCAACCCGCTGATCAAGAGCGTGACCTGTCCCTTCACCGGTGAAGTATTGGCCGCTGTACCTTCGGTGCGCCCGGACATCACGGTGATCCACGCCCAGAAAGCCGACCGCAAGGGCAACGTGCTGCTGTGGGGCATCCTCGGTGTGCAGAAAGAAGCCGCCCTGGCCGCCAAACGTTGCATCGTCACCGTGGAAGAAATCGTCGACGACTTGAACGCACCGATGAACGCTTGCGTACTGCCGACCTGGGCATTGAGCGCCGTGTGCCTCGTGCCGGGTGGCGCTCATCCGTCCTACGCCCACGGCTACACCGAGCGTGACAACCGTTTCTACCAGGCGTGGGATCCGATCGCCCGGGACCGTGAGACCTTTACCGCATGGATCAACGAATACATCCATGGCACTAAAGACTTCAGTGAATTCCAGGCCAGACTGGCAGCCGCTTCGCAGGTGAAACCATGACTTACTCCACCAACGAAATGATGACCGTCGCCGCGGCGCGTCGCTTGAAGAACAATGCCGTGTGCTTCGTTGGCATCGGCCTGCCGTCGAAAGCGGCCAACCTGGCGCGGCTGACGTCGTCGCCGGACGTCGTGCTGATCTACGAATCCGGCCCGATCGGTGCCAAGCCCAGCGTACTGCCGTTGTCCATCGGTGACGGTGAACTGGCGGAAACCGCCGATACTGTCGTGCCGACCGGTGAGATTTTTCGCTACTGGCTGCAGGGCGGGCGTATCGACGTCGGTTTCCTCGGCGCAGCCCAGGTCGACCGTTTCGGCAACATCAACACCACAGTGGTGGGCGACTACCATCAGCCGAAAGTCCGCCTGCCAGGTGCCGGTGGCGCGCCGGAAATCGCCGGTTCGGCCAAGAGCGTGTTGATCATCCTCAAGCAGTCGGCTCGCTCGTTTGTCGACAAGCTGGATTTCATCACTTCGGTCGGCCACGGTGAAGGCGGCGATTCGCGCAAACGCCTGGGCCTGCCAGGCGCCGGTCCCGTCGGTATCATCACCGACTTGTGCATCATGGAACCGGAAGCCGGCACTCATGAGTTCGTGGTCACTGCGCTGCACCCCGGCGTGACCCGCGAGCAAGTCATTGCGGCCACCGGGTGGGCGATCCGTTTCGCCGACCAGGTGCAAACCACCGCCGAGCCGACCGAAGTGGAGCTGCGCGCACTGCGCGACCTGGAAGCTCGTACCGCGGCGGCCCATGGCCAGGCACCGGGAGAAGCCTGATGCGCGACGTTTATATCTGTGATGCGATTCGAACCCCCATCGGTCGGTTTGGCGGCGGTTTGTCCGCCGTGCGTGCCGATGACTTGGCGGCCGTGCCGATCAAGGCGCTGATGGAGCGCAACCCATCGGTGGACTGGAGCGCGGTGGACGAAGTGTTTCTCGGCTGCGCCAACCAGGCCGGCGAAGACAACCGCAACGTGGCGCGCATGGCGCTGCTGCTGGCGGGCCTGCCGGAGAGCATTCCCGGCGTGACCCTCAACCGCCTTTGCGCCTCGGGCATGGATGCCATTGGCACGGCGTTCCGCGCCATCGCCAGTGGTGAAATGGAACTGGCCATCGCCGGTGGGGTGGAGTCGATGTCCCGTGCGCCGTTCGTAATGGGCAAGGCCGACGCGGCGTTTTCCCGCAACATGAAGCTGGAAGACACCACCATCGGCTGGCGTTTCATCAACCCATTGATGAAAGCCCAGTACGGTGTTGATGCGATGCCGCAGACCGCTGATAACGTGGCTGATGACTACGCCGTGTCCCGCGCCGACCAGGACGCTTTCGCCTTGCGCAGCCAACAGCGCACGGCAGCGGCCCAGGCAGCAGGCTTTTTCGCCGAAGAAATCGTTCCAGTGCGCATCACCCATAAAAAGGGTGAAACCGTTGTCGAGCAGGATGAGCATCCTCGCGCCGACACCACGCTGGACACCTTGAGCAAACTCAAACCGGTCAACGGCCCCGACAAGACCGTCACGGCTGGCAACGCCTCGGGTGTCAACGATGGCGCGGCTGCACTGATCCTGGCGTCGGCCGAGGCGGTGAAGAAACACGGCCTGACGCCGCGCGGCAAAGTGCTGGGCATGGCCAGTGCCGGCGTGGCGCCCCGAGTGATGGGCGTCGGTCCGGTGCCGGCGGTGCGCAAGCTCATTGAGCGCTTGGGCCTGGCGGTCGCGGATTTCGATGTGATCGAACTCAATGAAGCGTTTGCCAGCCAGGGCCTGGCGGTGTTGCGCGATCTCGGCCTGGCGGACGATGCACCCCAGGTCAACCCGAACGGCGGCGCCATCGCCCTCGGCCATCCACTGGGCATGAGCGGGGCGCGCTTGGTGATGACGGCGCTCCATCACTTGGAAAAGACCGGCGGCAAGAAAGGCCTGGCGACCATGTGTGTCGGCGTCGGCCAAGGGCTGGCGCTGGCGATCGAACGCGTCTGACGCGTCGTCCTACTAATAAGAAATCGAGGAACGCTGCATGACTGACAAGCCTGGTTATCGTCGCCCCCAAGCGGGCACCCAGCCGGAGTATCTGCATCCGCCGTACCAGTCCACCAACCTGCGCTCGCCGTCCAAGCCGTTGGTGTTCCTGCCTCATTCGCTGTCGGAAATTACCGGCCCGACTGTCGGTGCCGACCGCGTGCAAGAGAAGGACCACGACCTGACCGCCCAGCATGCCGGCGAGCCGCTGGGGGAGCGGATCATCATTCACGGGCGCGTGCTGGATGAGCATGGCCAGCCGGTGCCGGGCATTCTGGTGGAGATCTGGCAGGCCAACGCCGCCGGTCGCTACAACCACGACCGCGACAACCATGACGCGCCGCTGGACCCGAATTTCACCGGCACCGGTCGTACCGTCACCGACGCCGACGGCTGGTATCAGTTCCAGACCATCAAGCCTGGCGCCTATCCGTGGGGCAACCACCACAACGCCTGGCGCCCGGCGCACATCCATTTCTCACTGTTCGGGCCGAGCATCCTGACGCGCCTGGTGACGCAGATGTATTTTCCGGGCGATCCGTTGCTCGAATACGACCCGATCTACAACTGCGTGCCGGACACCCGTGCCAAGGAACGTCTGATCGCCAGTTTCGACCTGGAAAAAACCGTCCCTAACTATGCCCTCGGTTACCGCTGGGACATCGTCTTGCGCGGCCGCGATGCCACGCCGATGGAGAAATAAGATGACGCTCACCGCCACCACGTCCCACACCGTTGGCCCGTACTACCACATCGGCCTGACCTGGCTAAACCGCGAAGACCTGACCGACACACAAACCCTCGGCCAGCGCGTGGCGATCACCGGCCAGGTGGTCGACGGCAATGGCCAGTTCGTCAACGACGCGATGCTGGAAGTCTGGCAGGCCAACGCCGCCGGTAAATACGCCCACCCGGAAGACGACCAGGACAAACCCCTGGACCCGCACTTCGAAGGTTTCGGCCGGGTGCCGGTGGATGCCGAAGGGCGTTTCCGGTTCACCACCATCAAGCCGGGCACTGTGCCAGGGTTGAACGGTACGACCCAGGCACCGCACCTGGTGGTGCTGGTGTTCGCTCGCGGGCTGGTCAAGCATTTGCTGACGCGTATCTATTTCGACGGCGAACAGGCCAACGAAACCGACCCGCTGCTGGCCTGCGTACCCGAGGAGCGTCGCGCCACGATCGTGAGCAAGCCTGATGCATCGGGCGTGTATCAGTGGAACGTGATCCTGCAGGGCACAGATGCCGAGACGGTGTTCTTCGATTACTGAGCCGCGGCTTCTTGTGGCGAGGGAGCTTGCTCCCGCTCGGCTCTGTAGGAGCTGGCGAAGCCTGCGATCTTTTGATCTTTCACTTGAAACTCAAGTGATTGGGAAAAGATCGCAGCCTCGCTTCGCTCGACAGCTCCTACGGGCGCAAGCCAGCGGGAGCAAGCTCCCTCGCCACAGAGATGACGCACGCCCTGTGGGAGCGAGCTTGCTCGCGATGGCGACGGTACAGGCGCTGCTGCTTGAAAGTCTGTTTGTGGAACGGGGCTGTTACTAAGTGTGTCTAGACTTTGTTAAGTCCCCAACGAGTGAATAACCCATGACCACCCCAATCAGCCACTACACCGGTGAAGAACGCAGCAAGCGCATCTTCGCCATCGTCGGTGCTTCATCCGGCAACCTGGTCGAATGGTTCGACTTCTACGTCTACGCGTTCTGCGCGATTTATTTCGCGCCGGCGTTCTTCCCCTCGGACAACCCTACGGTGCAACTGGTCAACACGGCCGGTGTGTTCGCCGCCGGGTTCCTGATGCGACCCATCGGCGGCTGGATTTTCGGCCGGGTGGCGGACCGTCATGGGCGCAAGAATTCAATGATGATCTCGGTGCTGATGATGTGCTTCGGCTCGTTGCTCATCGCCTGCCTGCCCACCTACAAGGACATCGGCGTCTGGGCGCCGCTGTTGCTGTTGTTTGCGCGCTTGCTGCAGGGCCTGTCGGTGGGTGGCGAATATGGCACCACTGCCACCTACATGAGCGAAGTCGCCCTCAAGGGCCAACGCGGCTTTTTTGCTTCGTTCCAGTACGTGACGCTGATCGGCGGGCAATTGCTGGCGGTGTCGCTGGTGGTGATCCTGCAACAGTTCCTCAGTGAAGACGAACTGCGTGCCTATGGCTGGCGGATTCCATTCGTGGTGGGCGCCGTGGCTGCATTGATTTCCCTGTTCCTGCGGCGCTCCCTGAAGGAAACCAGCAGCAAGGAAATGCGCGAGAACAAGGACGCCGGCAGCATCATGGCGTTGTTTCGCAATCACAAGGCCGCGTTCATCACCGTGCTGGGCTACACCGCCGGCGGCTCGCTGATTTTCTACACCTTCACCACCTACATGCAGAAATACCTGGTGAACACCGCTGGCCTGCACGCCAAGACCGCCAGCTACATCATGACCGGCGCGCTGTTCCTGTATATGTGCATGCAGCCGTTGTTCGGCATGTTGGCGGACAGGATCGGCCGGCGTAATTCCATGCTCTGGTTCGGAGCCCTGGGAGCGTTGTGCACGGTGCCGATCCTGCTGACCCTCAAAAGCATCAGCAGCCCGTTCCTGGCGTTTGTCCTGATTACGTTGGCGCTGGCGATTGTCAGTTTCTACACCTCCATCAGTGGCCTGGTGAAAGCGGAAATGTTTCCACCTGAAGTGCGGGCGCTGGGAGTAGGGTTGGCTTACGCGGTGGCCAATGCGATTTTTGGCGGTTCGGCGGAGTACGTTGCCTTGAGCCTGAAGGCCCAGGGCATGGAGAACACTTTTTACTGGTATGTCACGGTGATGATGGTGGTGGCGTTCCTGTTCAGCCTGCGCCTGCCCAAGCAGCCGGCGTATTTGCACCACGACCTTTGACCCTACCGCGCCGGCCGTGAGGCCGACGCACCCAAGGACTGTTTATGAGCGAACGACCGGGCAATCAGCTGTTCGATGCCTATTTCACGGCCCGCGACATGCGCGAGGTGTTCTGCGATGCGGGGCGGGTCCAGGCCATGCTGGATGTCGAGGCCGCGCTGGCCCGGGCCGAGGCGCGGGTAGGGTTGATCCCCCGGGATGCGGTGGCGCCGATCGAGAACGCCTGCCGTGCCCAGTTGTACGATTTTTCGGCATTGAGCGAGGCGATTGCCAGTGCCGGCAATTCGGCGATCCCGTTGGTCAAGGCATTAGGCAAGCGCATCGCCACCGAGAACGCCGAGGCCGAGCGCTATGTGCACCTGGGCGCGACCAGCCAGGATGTGATGGACAGCGGGCTGGTGCTGCAACTGCGCCAGGCGTTGGGCTTGATCGAGGCAGAACTGGCGCAACTGGCTGGCACCCTGGCCCGACAAGCCGAACGCTACGCCGCTACGCCGCTGGCCGGGCGCACTTGGCTGCAACACGCGACGCCGGTGACCCTGGGCATGAAAATCGCCGGTTGGCTGGGGGCGATCACCCGCAGTCGCCAACGTTTGAATGAACTCAAGCCGCGCTTGCTGGTGCTGCAATTCGGCGGCGCCTCCGGGACGCTCGCCGCCTTGGGTGAACAGGCCTTGCCCATCGCCGAAGCCCTGGCCGCCGAGTTGCAACTGAACCTGCCGGAACAACCGTGGCATACCCAGCGCGATCGCCTGGTGGAGTTCGGCGCGGTGCTGGGTTTGATCGCCGGTAGCCTGGGCAAGCTGGGCCGTGACATCAGCCTGTTGATGCAGACCGAGGCCGGCGAAGCGTTCGAGCCGTCGGCGCCGGGCAAGGGCGGTTCGTCCACCATGCCGCACAAGCGCAACCCGGTGGGTGCGGCAGTGCTGATCGGCGCGGCGACGCGTGTGCCTGGTTTGTTGTCGACGTTGTTCAGCGCCATGCCTCAGGAACACGAGCGCAGCCTGGGCCTGTGGCACGCCGAATGGGAAACCCTGCCGGAGATCTGCTGCCTGGTGTCCGGTGCCTTGCAACAGGCGCGGCTGCTGGCTGAAGGGCTGGAAGTGGACGCGGCGCGCATGGCCCGCAACCTGGAACTGACCCAGGGGTTGGTGCTGGCCGAAGCGGTGAGCATCGTCCTGGCCCAGCGTGTCGGGCGCGACACGGCGCACCATCTGCTGGAGCAATGTTGCAAGCGCGCCGTGGCCGAGCAACGGCATTTGCGTGATGTGCTGGGGGATGAACCTCAGGTCACTGCGCAGCTATCCGCGACCGAGCTTGATCATCTGCTCGACCCGGCGCACTACCTCGGACAAGCCCAGACCTGGGTCGCCCGGGCCGTGGCCGAACACCTTGCCTTGAATGCCTGAAAGGAGATTGTTGTGGGATTCGTCAAACTCGCCGAGGGCGATCTGAACTATCGTTTTGATGGGCCGCAAGACGCCCCTGTGTTGGTGCTCTCCAATTCCCTGGGCACCGATCTGCACATGTGGGACGAGCAGGTCGCGGCCTTCAGCGAACACTTTCGCGTGTTGCGCTTTGACACGCGCGGCCATGGCCAGTCGCTGGTCACCGAAGGACCGTACAGCATCGAACAACTGGGCCGCGATGTGCTGGCGATGCTTGATCAGTTGAACCTCGACAAGGTGTATTTCTGTGGCTTGTCCATGGGCGGTTTGATCGGCCAGTGGCTGGGGATCAACGCCGGCGAGCGCCTGCACAAACTGGTGGTGTGCAACACCGCGGCCAAGATCGGCGATCCGTCGGTGTGGAACCCGCGCATCGAAACCGTGCTGCGCGACGGCAAGGCGGCGATGGTAGCGTTGCGCGATGCCTCGATTGCCCGTTGGTTTACCCCTGACTTTGCCGAAGCCCAGCCTGCGATGGCAAAAAAAATCACCGACATGCTCGCCGCCACTTCGCCTCAGGGCTATGCCGCCAACTGTGCGGCGGTGCGTGATGCCGATTTTCGCGAGCAGTTGTCGTCGATTCGCGTACCGTTGCTGGTGATCGCTGGCACCGAAGATGCCGTGACGCCGCCGTCGGGTGGGCACTTTATCCAGGAGCGGGTCCGTGGGGCCGAGTACGCCGAGTTCTACGCCGCGCACCTGTCCAACGTCCAGGCCGGCGCCGCGTTCAGCGCGCGGGTGCTGGATTTCCTGCTTGATTCTAGCCGTGCCTGAGGAGTTTTTTGTGGACGAGAAACAACGTTACGACGAAGGCATGCAAGTACGCCGCGCGGTGCTGGGCGATGCCCACGTCGATCGCAGCCTCAATGCCCTGACCGAGTTCAACAGCGAGTTCCAGGAGATGATCACCCGCCACGCCTGGGGCGACATCTGGACCCGCCCGGGCCTGCCGCGCCACACCCGCAGCCTGATCACCATTGCCATGCTGATCGGCATGAACCGCAACGAAGAACTCAAGCTGCACCTGCGCGCCGCCGCCAACAACGGTGTGAGCCGCAGCGAGATCAAGGAAGTGATCATGCAGAGCGCCATCTACTGCGGCATCCCGGCGGCCAACGCCACCTTCCACCTGGCCGAGTCGGTGTGGGATGAATTGGGCGTCGAATCGCGGGCTTGAGAACCACCGCCAATCCCTGTGGGAGTCAATGCTGTGGGAGCAAAGCTTGCTCGCGATGCAATGCCACACTCACCAGAAATGCCACTGACCCACCGCGATCGCGAGCAAGTTTTGCTCCCACACGGGATCTTCAGTGAGCACAGGTTTTGTGCTCGGCACCGATTCCCTGTGGGAGCGAGCCTGCTCGCGATGACGGTGGTACAGCCTCCATCCAGGTTTGGCTTTTACAGCAAGCTGATCGGATAGCTGATGATCAACCGGTTCTCATCGAACTCATTGGTGCTGTAATCCCGACGCATCGTCGAGTTGCGCCACTTCACATTGAGGCTCTTCAGCGCGCCGCTTTGCACGGTGTAGGCCAGCTCGGTTTCGCGGCCCCACTCCTTGCCGTCGTCAACAGTGGCGGTGTGCACGTTGTCACCGCTGATGTAGCGGTTCATCAGGGTCAGGCCCGGCACGCCGACGGC
>NZ_JBFREY010000061.1:0-16677 GCF_052114545.1 Pseudomonas sp. KB_12
ATGGACGGCGCGATCCTGGTTTGCTCGGCCGCTGATGGTCCGATGCCGCAAACCCGTGAGCACATCCTGCTGTCCCGTCAGGTAGGCGTTCCGTACATCGTTGTCTTCCTGAACAAGGCTGACATGGTTGACGACGCTGAGCTGCTGGAGCTGGTTGAGATGGAAGTGCGCGATCTGCTGAGCACTTACGATTTCCCGGGTGATGACACTCCAATCATCATCGGTTCGGCTCTGATGGCTCTGAACGGCCAAGACGACAACGAAATGGGTACCACTGCTGTCAAGAAGCTGGTGGAAACTCTGGACAGCTACATCCCAGAGCCAGAGCGTGCTATCGACAAGCCGTTCCTGATGCCGATCGAAGACGTATTCTCGATCTCCGGTCGCGGTACTGTTGTGACTGGTCGTGTTGAGCGTGGCATCGTCCGTATCCAGGAAGAAGTTGAGATCGTCGGTCTGCGCGATACTCAGAAAACTACCTGCACTGGCGTTGAAATGTTCCGCAAGCTGCTCGACGAGGGTCGTGCTGGCGAGAACTGCGGCGTGCTGCTGCGCGGCACCAAGCGTGACGACGTTGAGCGTGGCCAGGTTCTGGTCAAGCCGGGCACCGTCAAGCCGCACACCAAGTTCACCGCAGAAGTTTACGTTCTGAGCAAGGAAGAAGGCGGTCGTCATACTCCGTTCTTCAAAGGCTATCGTCCACAGTTCTACTTCCGTACAACTGACGTGACTGGTAACTGCGAGCTGCCAGAAGGCGTTGAAATGGTAATGCCAGGTGACAACATTCAGATGACTGTTACCTTGATCAAGACCATTGCGATGGAAGACGGTCTGCGTTTCGCTATCCGTGAAGGCGGTCGTACCGTCGGCGCCGGCGTCGTAGCCAAAGTCATCGAGTAAACAGTTGTAATGTCTTTTTCGGGCCGGCATAATGGTCGGCCTGATTTTGTTTTAGGTCAGTAGCTCAATTGGCAGAGCGACGGTCTCCAAAACCGTAGGTTGGGGGTTCGATTCCCTCCTGACCTGCCAGATTCACTCAGTGTGTCTGGCTTTCTTTTCACAGGATCTTCATAGATGACTCCTAAAGCTGAAGCTCAAGGCTCTCGCTTCGATCTGCTCAAGTGGCTAGTGGTAGTTGCTTTGGTGGTTATTGGCGTTGTTGGCAATCAGTATTATTCTGCTTCGCCGATCCTGTACCGCGTACTTGCATTGCTCGCCATTGCTGCTGTTGCTGCCTTTGTAGGCCTGCAGACAGCCAAGGGCAAGTCTTTCTTTGTACTCGCTAAGGAAGCTCGCACTGAGATTCGTAAAGTCGTATGGCCGACTCGCCAAGAAACCACGCAGACCACGTTGATCGTTGTGGCTGTTGTTCTGGTAATGGCGTTGCTGTTGTGGGGGCTCGATTCCCTGCTCGGCTGGCTTGTTTCCTTGATTGTTGGCTAAGGGTGTCCCGTGGCTAAGCGTTGGTACGTTGTGCATGCTTACTCGGGTTACGAGAAGCATGTTATGCGCTCGCTGGTAGAGCGCGTAAAGCTGGCTGGCATGGAAGATGGCTTTGGCGAGATTCTGGTCCCCACTGAAGAAGTGGTTGAGATGCGTAATGGCCAGAAGCGCAAAAGTGAACGTAAGTTCTTTCCGGGCTACGTGCTGGTACAGATGGATATGAACGAAGGGACTTGGCACTTGGTCAAGGATACCCCTCGGGTGATGGGCTTCATTGGCGGTACCGCCGACAAGCCTGCACCGATCACGGATAAAGAGGCAGAAGCGATTCTGCGTCGCGTCGCTGATGGTAGCGACAAGCCGAAGCCGAAGACACTGTTTGAACCAGGTGAGGTTGTACGCGTCACCGACGGTCCATTCGCTGATTTCAACGGCACGGTTGAAGAAGTTAACTACGAAAAGAGCCGGATCCAAGTGGCAGTGCTCATTTTCGGTCGCTCTACTCCGGTAGAGCTAGAGTTCAGTCAGGTCGAAAAGGTCTGATTGAGCAGGCATCCCAACCCCGCAGCCCAAGGCTGTGGGGTTTTGTCGTCACTGGGATAAACGCGCAAGTAACCGGGGAGCCTTTCGAGGCGTTCGAACCCGTAATTGGAGTGCCTCATGGCCAAGAAAATTACCGCTTACATCAAGCTGCAAGTGAAGGCCGCTCAGGCTAACCCAAGCCCACCTGTTGGTCCTGCCCTGGGTCAGCACGGCGTGAACATCATGGAATTCTGCAAGGCCTTCAACGCCCGTACTCAGGGTCTTGAGCCAGGTCTGCCGACTCCAGTGATCATCACTGTCTACAGCGACCGTAGCTTCACTTTCGAAACAAAAAGCACCCCAGCTTCGGTTCTGCTGAAGAAGGCTGCAGGTTTGACCAGCGGCTCCGCTCGTCCAAACACCGTTAAGGTTGGCACCGTTACCCGTGCTCAGCTGGAAGAAATCGCGAAAACCAAAAACGCGGATCTGACTGCAGCTGATATGGATGCAGCCGTGCGTACTATCGCCGGTTCTGCTCGTAGCATGGGCCTTAACGTGGAGGGTGTGTAATGGCTAAGCTGACCAAGCGTCAAAAGGCTATCGCCGGCAAAATCGAAGCAGGCAAGGCCTACAACTTTGTAGACGCCGCCGCTCTGCTGGCTGAGCTGTCGACTGTCAAGTTCAGCGAGTCGTTCGACGTTGCTGTAAACCTGGGCGTTGACCCACGTAAATCCGACCAGGTCGTTCGTAGCGCTACCGTGCTGCCACACGGCACTGGCAAGACCGTTCGTGTAGCTGTCTTCACCCAGGGCCCAGCAGCTGAAGCTGCTCTGGCTGCTGGTGCTGATCGCGTAGGCATGGACGATCTGGCTGCTGAAATGAAGGGCGGCGACCTGAACTATGACGTAGTGATTGCATCTCCGGATGCCATGCGCGTTGTAGGTCAGTTGGGTCAGATCCTCGGTCCACGTGGTCTGATGCCTAACCCTAAAGTCGGCACCGTAACCCCAGACGTAGCCACCGCGGTTAAAAACGCCAAGGCTGGTCAGGTTCGTTATCGCACCGACAAAAACGGCATCATCCACACTTCCGTTGGCAAGATCGGCTTCGACGCCGTCAAGCTGAAGGAAAACGTTGAAGCCCTGATCGCTGATCTGAAGCGTATCAAGCCAGCTTCTTCGAAAGGTATCTACGTCAAGCGCGTTACCCTGAGCACCACTATGGGCCCAGGTCTGGTCATCGATCAGAGCTCGCTCGACGCGTAAGACTCAGATTGGCGCAAGTAATTGCGCCAATCAAAAAATTGGGGTCCCTGCCTGGCGGGGGCTGTCCAAGACCGTAGGCGGCGCAAGTCTTAAACCACAAGCCTACGCAGATGGTGCTCCCGGTTCCTTACCGAATCAGACACCAAAACGACATTCGGTTTCGACTGAATGAAACGGTAACAAGCAGGAGTTAAACCCGTGGCAATTAATCTCGAAGACAAGAAGGCCATCGTCGCTGAAGTCAACGAGGCTGCCAAAGTCGCTCTGTCCGCTGTCGTGGCTGATGCCCGTGGCGTAACAGTAGGCGCAATGACCGGACTCCGTAAAGAGGCTCGTGAAGCTGGCGTTTACGTACGTGTCGTACGTAACACCCTGCTCAAGCGCGCTGTTGCTGGCACTGAATACAGTGTTCTCAACGACGTGTTCACCGGCCCGACCCTGATCGCGTTCTCCAAAGATCATCCAGGCGCTGCTGCCCGTTTGTTCAAGGAATTCGCCAAGGGTCAGGATAAGTTCGAGATCAAGGCAGCTGCGTTCGAGGGCAAGTTCCTCGCAGCTAATCAGATCGATGTACTGGCAACACTGCCGACCCGCGACGAAGCCATTTCGCAGCTGATGAGCGTGATTCAAGGCGCTACCAGCAAGCTGGCTCGTACTCTGGCTGCAGTTCGCGAGCAAAAAGAAGCTGCCGCAGCCTAAGGCTGAGCACTTCCTCTCGCGCTTTTTTGTTTATTTCGATGGCCGCGTAGGCCGTCCCCCAATTCAGGAAATACAGTAATGTCTATCTCCCAAGACGATATCCTCAACGCCGTAGCTGAAATGTCGGTTCTGCAGGTTGTTGAGCTGATCAAAGCTTTCGAAGAGAAATTCGGCGTTTCCGCTGCCGCTGCTTCCGCTGGCCCAGCTGCTGCTGCCGCCGTTGTTGAAGAGCAAACCGAATTCAACGTCATGCTGACCGAAGCTGGCGAGAAGAAAGTAAACGTGATCAAGGCAGTACGTGAACTGACCGGTCTGGGCCTGAAAGAAGCCAAGGCTGTAGTTGACGGCGCTCCTGCCATGGTTCTGGAAGCTGTTGCCAAAGACGCAGCTGACAAAGCCAAAGCAGTTCTGGAAGAAGCAGGCGCTAAAGTCGAGCTGAAGTAAGCATCGACTTTGCGTCTCCAGCCCGAGCGTTAAGCGACAGGCTGATGGCTGGTGGCTCTTGCCACCGGCCTTTTTCCGTTATTGGCAGCCGACTGGGTCGGTGCTGATCGCGAGCTGTAACCACCCGATGTGGTGGCGCAAACCATGGGGTTTGCACGATTTTCTGGCTGCTCCCGTCGGGAGGGGCCAAACAAGCAGGTGACCAAGCTGGGGAACGCTGATGGCTTACTCATATACTGAGAAAAAACGTATCCGCAAGGACTTTAGCAAGTTGCCGGACGTCATGGATGTGCCGTACCTCCTGGCCATCCAGCTGGATTCGTATCGTGAATTCTTGCAAGCGGGAGCGACTAAAGATCAGTTCCGCGACGTGGGCCTGCATGCGGCCTTCAAATCCGTTTTCCCGATCATCAGCTACTCCGGCAATGCTGCGCTGGAGTACGTCGGTTATCGCCTGGGCGAACCGGCATTTGATGTCAAAGAATGCGTATTGCGCGGTGTTACTTACGCCGTACCTTTGCGGGTAAAAGTGCGCCTGATCATTTTCGACAAAGAATCGTCGAACAAAGCGATCAAGGACATCAAAGAGCAAGAAGTCTACATGGGTGAAATCCCCCTGATGACTGAGAACGGTACCTTCGTAATCAACGGTACCGAGCGTGTAATCGTTTCCCAGCTGCACCGTTCTCCGGGCGTGTTCTTCGACCACGACCGTGGCAAGACGCACAGCTCCGGCAAACTGCTTTACTCCGCGCGCATCATTCCTTACCGCGGTTCGTGGTTGGACTTCGAGTTCGACCCGAAAGACTGCGTATTCGTGCGTATCGACCGTCGTCGCAAGCTGCCTGCATCGGTACTGCTGCGCGCGCTCGGCTATACCACCGAAGAAGTGCTGGACGCGTTCTACACCACCAACGTTTTCCATGTGCAAGGTGAAAACCTCAGCCTGGAACTGGTGCCTCAGCGCCTGCGCGGTGAAATCGCTGTCCTCGATATCCAGGATGACAAAGGCAAGGTTATTGTCGAGCAGGGTCGTCGTATCACCGCTCGCCACATCAACCAGCTGGAAAAAGCCGGGATCAAAGAGCTGCAGGTGCCTCTGGACTACGTCCTGGGTCGCACCACGGCCAAGGTCATCGTGCATCCGGCCACCGGCGAAATCCTGGCAGAGTGCAACACCGAGCTGAACACCGAGATCCTGGCAAAAATCGCCAAGGCCCAGGTCGTTCGCATCGAGACGCTGTACACCAACGACATCGACTGCGGCCCGTTCATCTCCGACACGCTGAAGATCGACTCCACCGGCAACCAACTGGAAGCCCTGGTCGAGATCTATCGCATGATGCGTCCTGGCGAGCCGCCAACCAAGGATGCAGCCGAGACCCTGTTCAACAACCTGTTCTTCAGCCCTGAGCGTTATGACCTGTCTGCGGTCGGCCGGATGAAGTTCAACCGTCGTATCGGTCGTACCGAAATCGAAGGTTCGGGTGTACTGAACAAGGACGACATCGTTGCTGTCCTCAAGACCCTGGTCGACATCCGTAACGGCAAGGGCATCGTCGATGACATCGACCACCTGGGTAACCGTCGTGTTCGCTGTGTAGGCGAGATGGCCGAGAACCAGTTCCGTGTTGGCCTGGTGCGCGTAGAGCGTGCGGTCAAGGAACGTCTGTCGATGGCTGAAAGCGAAGGCCTGATGCCGCAAGACCTGATCAACGCCAAGCCTGTGGCTGCGGCGGTGAAGGAGTTCTTCGGTTCGAGCCAGCTGTCCCAGTTCATGGACCAGAACAACCCGCTGTCCGAGATCACCCACAAGCGTCGTGTCTCCGCACTCGGCCCGGGCGGTCTGACCCGTGAGCGTGCAGGCTTCGAGGTTCGTGACGTACACCCGACGCACTACGGTCGTGTATGCCCGATCGAAACGCCGGAAGGTCCGAACATCGGTCTGATCAACTCCCTGGCTGCCTATGCGCGCACCAACCAGTACGGCTTCCTCGAGAGCCCGTACCGTGTGGTGAAAGACGCCCTGGTGACCGACGAGATCGTGTTCCTGTCCGCCATCGAAGAAGCAGATCACGTGATCGCTCAGGCTTCGGCCACGATGAACGACAAGAAAGTCCTGATCGACGAGCTGGTAGCTGTTCGTCACTTGAACGAGTTCACCGTCAAGGCGCCGGAAGACGTCACCTTGATGGACGTATCGCCGAAGCAGGTAGTTTCGGTTGCAGCGTCGCTGATCCCGTTCCTCGAGCACGACGACGCCAACCGTGCGTTGATGGGTTCGAACATGCAGCGTCAAGCTGTACCCACCCTGCGTGCCGACAAGCCGCTGGTAGGTACCGGCATGGAGCGTAACGTTGCCCGTGACTCCGGCGTTTGCGTCGTGGCTCGTCGTGGTGGCGTGATCGACTCCGTCGACGCCAGCCGTATCGTGGTTCGTGTTGCCGATGACGAAGTTGAAACTGGCGAAGCCGGTGTCGACATCTACAACCTGACCAAATACACCCGCTCCAACCAGAACACCTGCATCAACCAGCGTCCGCTGGTGAGCAAGGGTGATCGGGTTCAGCGCAGCGACATCATGGCCGACGGTCCGTCCACCGATATGGGTGAACTGGCGTTGGGTCAGAACATGCGCATCGCGTTCATGGCATGGAACGGCTTCAACTTCGAAGACTCCATCTGCCTGTCCGAGCGTGTGGTTCAGGAAGACCGCTTCACCACGATCCACATCCAGGAACTGACCTGTGTGGCCCGTGACACCAAGCTTGGCCCAGAGGAAATCACTGCGGACATCCCGAACGTGGGTGAAGCTGCACTGAACAAGCTGGACGAAGCCGGTATCGTTTACGTAGGTGCTGAAGTAGGCGCAGGCGACATCCTGGTGGGCAAGGTCACTCCGAAAGGCGAGACCCAGCTGACTCCGGAAGAAAAACTGCTGCGTGCCATCTTCGGTGAAAAAGCCAGCGACGTTAAAGACACCTCCCTGCGCGTGCCTACCGGCACCAAGGGTACCGTCATCGACGTACAGGTCTTCACTCGCGACGGTGTTGAGCGTGATGCTCGTGCACTGTCCATTGAGAAGACTCAACTCGACGAGATCCGCAAGGACCTGAACGAAGAGTTCCGTATCGTCGAAGGCGCAACTTTCGAGCGTCTGCGCTCCGCTCTGGTCGGCCACAAAGCCGAAGGCGGCGCCGGCCTGAAGAAAGGTCAGGAAATCACCGACGAAGTTCTCGACGGTCTTGAGCATGGCCAGTGGTTCAAACTGCGCATGGCTGAAGATGCTCTGAACGAGCAGCTCGAGAAGGCTCAGGCCTACATCGTTGATCGCCGCCGTCTGCTGGACGACAAGTTCGAAGACAAGAAGCGCAAACTGCAGCAGGGCGATGACCTGGCTCCAGGCGTGCTGAAAATCGTCAAGGTTTACCTGGCAATCCGTCGCCGCATCCAGCCGGGCGACAAGATGGCCGGTCGTCACGGTAACAAGGGTGTGGTCTCCGTGATCATGCCGGTTGAAGACATGCCGCACGATGCCAATGGCACCCCGGTCGATGTGGTCCTCAACCCGTTGGGCGTACCTTCGCGTATGAACGTTGGTCAGATCCTTGAAACCCACCTGGGCCTCGCGGCCAAGGGCTTGGGCGAGAAGATCAACCGTATGATCGAAGAGCAGCGCAAGGTCGCTGACCTGCGTAAGTTCCTGCACGAGATCTACAACGAGATCGGCGGCCGCAACGAAGAGCTGGACACCTTCACCGACCAGGAAATCCTGGATCTGGCGAAGAACCTGCGCGGCGGCGTTCCAATGGCTACTCCGGTGTTCGACGGTGCCAAGGAAAGCGAAATCAAGGCCATGCTGAAACTGGCAGACTTGCCAGAAAGCGGCCAGATGCAGCTGTTCGACGGCCGTACCGGCAACAAGTTCGAGCGCCCGGTTACCGTTGGCTACATGTACATGCTGAAGCTGAACCACTTGGTAGACGACAAGATGCACGCTCGTTCTACCGGTTCTTACAGCCTGGTTACTCAGCAGCCGCTGGGTGGTAAGGCGCAGTTCGGTGGTCAGCGTTTCGGGGAGATGGAGGTCTGGGCACTGGAAGCGTACGGTGCTGCATACACTCTGCAAGAAATGCTCACAGTGAAGTCGGACGATGTGAACGGCCGGACCAAGATGTACAAAAACATCGTGGACGGCGATCACCGTATGGAGCCGGGCATGCCCGAGTCTTTCAACGTGTTGATCAAGGAAATTCGTTCCCTCGGCATCGATATCGATCTGGAAACCGAATAACACGTGACGCGAATCGAGAGCGGGGCTGTTTTGCCCGCTCTCTGCTCCGCCAGGAGGAAAGGCCTTGAAAGACCTACTGAATTTGCTGAAAAACCAGGGTCAAGTCGAAGAGTTCGACGCCATCCGTATTGGATTGGCATCGCCTGAGATGATCCGTTCGTGGTCGTTCGGTGAAGTTAAAAAGCCGGAAACCATTAACTACCGTACGTTCAAACCTGAGCGTGACGGCCTGTTCTGCGCCAAGATCTTTGGCCCGGTCAAGGATTACGAGTGCCTGTGCGGTAAGTACAAGCGCTTGAAGCACCGTGGTGTGATCTGCGAGAAGTGCGGCGTTGAAGTCGCGCTGGCAAAAGTTCGTCGTGAGCGCATGGCGCACATCGAACTGGCCTCGCCGGTTGCTCACATCTGGTTCCTGAAATCGCTGCCGTCCCGTATCGGCCTGCTGATGGACATGACCCTGCGTGATATCGAACGCGTTCTCTACTTCGAGAGCTATGTCGTTATCGATCCAGGCATGACCACCCTTGAAAAAGGTCAGCTGCTCAACGACGAGCAGTACTTCGAAGCGCTGGAAGAGTTCGGCGACGATTTCGATGCCCGCATGGGTGCCGAAGCTGTCCGCGAACTGCTGCACGCTATCGACCTGGAACACGAGATTGGCCGTCTGCGCGAAGAAATTCCGCAAACCAACTCCGAAACCAAGATCAAGAAGCTGTCCAAGCGTCTGAAGTTGATGGAAGCCTTCCAGGGTTCCGGCAACCTGCCGGAGTGGATGGTGCTGACCGTTCTGCCGGTTCTGCCGCCAGATCTGCGTCCACTGGTTCCGCTCGATGGCGGTCGTTTCGCGACTTCCGACCTCAACGATCTGTATCGTCGAGTGATCAACCGTAACAACCGCTTGAAGCGTCTGCTCGATCTGTCCGCTCCGGACATCATCGTGCGCAACGAAAAGCGTATGTTGCAGGAAGCGGTCGACGCACTGCTCGACAACGGTCGTCGTGGCCGCGCTATCACCGGTTCCAACAAGCGTCCTCTGAAATCCCTGGCTGACATGATCAAGGGTAAGCAGGGTCGTTTCCGTCAGAACTTGCTCGGTAAGCGTGTTGACTACTCCGGTCGTTCGGTAATTACCGTAGGTCCGACCCTGCGTCTGCACCAGTGCGGTCTGCCTAAGAAAATGGCTCTGGAGCTGTTCAAGCCGTTCATTTTCGGCAAGCTGGAAATGCGTGGTCTCGCGACTACCATCAAGGCCGCCAAGAAGATGGTCGAGCGCGAGCTGCCAGAGGTCTGGGACGTTCTCGCCGAAGTGATTCGCGAACACCCGGTTCTGCTCAACCGTGCACCGACCCTTCACCGTCTGGGTATCCAGGCGTTTGAACCGGTACTGATCGAAGGTAAGGCTATCCAGCTGCACCCGTTGGTCTGTGCTGCGTACAACGCCGACTTCGACGGCGACCAAATGGCCGTGCACGTACCGCTGACACTGGAAGCCCAGTTGGAAGCGCGTGCGTTGATGATGTCGACCAACAACATCCTGTCGCCAGCCAACGGTGAGCCAATCATCGTTCCGTCGCAGGACGTTGTATTGGGTCTGTACTACATGACGCGTGAAGCGATCAACGCCAAGGGCGAAGGTCGTGTGTTCGCGGATCTGCAAGAAGTTGACCGTGTGTTCCGTGCCGGCGAAGCCGCACTGCACGCCAAGGTCAAGGTGCGGATCAACGAAACCGTGAACGATCGTGACGGCGGCAGCGTGACCAACACTCGTATTGTCGACACTACCGTCGGCCGTGCGCTGTTGTTCCAGGTTGTGCCAAAAGGTCTGTCCTACGACGTCGTCAACCTGCCGATGAAGAAAAAGGCGATCTCCAAGCTGATCAACCAGTGCTACCGCGTGGTTGGTCTGAAAGAGACCGTGATCTTCGCTGACCAGTTGATGTACACCGGTTTTGCCTATTCGACCATTTCCGGCGTTTCCATCGGTGTTAACGACTTCGTTATCCCGGATGAAAAAGCCCGCATCATCGGTGCAGCTACCGAAGAAGTGAAAGAGATCGAAAGTCAGTACGCCTCCGGCCTGGTAACCCAGGGCGAGAAGTACAACAAAGTGATCGACCTCTGGTCCAAGGCGAACGACGAAGTTTCCAAGGCGATGATGGCCAACCTCTCGAAAGAGAAAGTCATCGACCGTCATGGCAACGAAGTCGACCAGGAGTCCTTCAACTCGATGTACATGATGGCCGACTCGGGCGCACGGGGTTCTGCTGCGCAGATCCGTCAGCTCGCCGGTATGCGTGGCCTGATGGCCAAGCCGGACGGTTCCATCATCGAGACCCCGATTACCGCGAACTTCCGTGAAGGTTTGAGCGTACTTCAGTACTTCATCTCCACTCACGGTGCTCGTAAGGGTCTTGCGGATACCGCCTTGAAAACGGCGAACTCCGGTTACCTGACTCGTCGTCTGGTAGACGTTGCCCAGGATCTGGTCGTGACCGAGATCGATTGCGGCACCGAACATGGCCTGGTAATGACTCCGCACATTGAAGGCGGTGACGTTGTAGAGCCGTTGGGTGAACGCGTATTGGGTCGTGTCATCGCCCGTGACGTATTCAAGCCGGGTACCGAGGACGTGATCGTTCCTGCGGGCACCCTGGTTGACGAGAAGTGGGTCGAGTTCATCGAACTCAACAGCATCGACGAAGTGATCGTACGTTCGCCGATCAGCTGCGAAACTCGCTACGGCATCTGCGCCAAGTGCTACGGTCGCGACCTGGCACGTGGTCACCAAGTGAACATCGGTGAAGCGGTCGGCGTTATCGCTGCCCAGTCCATCGGTGAGCCGGGTACCCAGCTGACGATGCGTACGTTCCACATCGGTGGTGCGGCAAGCCGGACCTCCGCGGCCGACAGCGTTCAGGTGAAGAATGGCGGTACCGTCCGTCTGCACAACCTGAAGCACGTTGAGCGAGTGGATGGTCACCTGGTTGCTGTGTCCCGTTCCGGTGAGCTGGCCATCGCTGACGACTTCGGTCGCGAGCGCGAGCGCTACAAGCTGCCGTACGGTGCTGTGATTTCGGTTAAAGAAGGTGACAAGGTCGACGCTGGCGCCATCGTGGCCAAGTGGGACCCGCACACTCACCCGATCGTTACCGAAATGAAAGGTACCGTGACCTACGTGGGCATGGAAGAAGGCATCACGATCAAGCGTCAGACCGACGAATTGACCGGTATGACCAACATTGAAGTACTCGATGCGAAAGATCGTCCAGCTGCCGGCAAGGACATCCGTCCTGCTGTGAAGATGGTCGACGACAACGGCAAGGATCTGTTGCTGCCAGGCACTGACGTTATCGCTCAGTACTTCCTGCCAGCCAACGCCCTGGTCGGTGTAGCGGATGGTGCGAAGATCGCGATCGGTGATGTTATCGCTCGTATCCCGCAAGAGACTTCGAAAACTCGCGACATCACCGGTGGTCTGCCGCGTGTTGCCGACTTGTTCGAAGCCCGTCGTCCGAAAGAAGCCTCGATTCTGGCTGAAGTCAGCGGCACCATCGCGTTCGGTAAAGAGACCAAAGGCAAACGCCGTCTGGTTATCACCCCGAACGACGGTACCGATCCGTACGAAGAGCTGATTCCGAAGTGGCGTCACCTGAACGTGTTCGAAGGCGAACAGGTAAACCGCGGCGAAGTTATCTCGGACGGTCCGAGCGATCCACACGACATCCTGCGTCTGCTGGGTGTGAGTGCGCTGGCCAAGTACATCGTGAACGAGATCCAGGACGTTTACCGTCTGCAAGGCGTGAAGATCAACGACAAGCACATCGAGACCATCCTGCGTCAGATGCTGCGTAAAGTTGAGATCGCTGAATCCGGCGATTCCAGTTTCATCAAGGGCGACCAGATGGAATTGACTCACGTACTGGTAGAGAACGAGCGTCTGAGCGGCGAAGACAAGTTTGTCTCCAAGTTCACTCGCGTTCTGCTGGGTATCACCAAGGCGTCGTTGTCCACCGAATCGTTCATCTCGGCGGCTTCCTTCCAGGAAACCACTCGCGTACTGACCGAAGCGGCGGTAACCGGCAAGCGCGATTACCTGCGCGGCCTGAAAGAAAACGTGGTCGTGGGTCGTCTGATCCCGGCCGGTACCGGTTTGGCCTATCACAGCGAACGCAAGCGTCGCCGTGAAGCTGACAAGCCGTTGCGCGTAAGCGCCAGTGAAGTGGAAGCTGCACTGACCGAAGCACTGAACTCGAGTGGTAACTGAGTTCTGCGGTAATTGAGTGCCTGGCCCTGGTCACCCCGTTCGGCGGATCGAGACAAATTGTCGAGATCCGGCGGGCGGGGAGGTCGGGGCCTTGCCTTGACTGGGGGCAAGATCCTCTTTAGACTCTTGATCCCCTAAATTTGGCGGGAATTCGTTCCTGCCATTTTGCTTTTCTTGTAAGACAATAGCGTCGCAAGACAACAGTGGAGCTAGTAGATGGCAACTATCAACCAGCTGGTACGTCAGCCGCGTAAGCGTATCGTCGAGAAATCCGACGTGCCTGCGCTGCAGAACTGCCCGCAACGTCGTGGCGTATGCACCCGTGTGTATACCACCACGCCGAAAAAACCTAACTCGGCACTGCGTAAAGTATGCCGTGTGCGTCTGACCAACGGTTTCGAGGTTTCCTCGTACATCGGCGGTGAAGGCCACAACCTGCAAGAGCACAGCGTGGTACTGATCCGCGGCGGTCGTGTAAAAGACTTGCCAGGTGTTCGTTACCACACCGTTCGCGGCTCTTTGGATACTTCCGGCGTTAAAGGTCGTAACCAAGGTCGTTCGAAGTACGGTACCAAGCGTCCGAAATAATCGGCCGTTTTGCAGTTTTTAATTTTATTGAGTCGATAAGAGTAAGGTCGGGCACGCATCTGCTGTCCCGGGCTAACCTGAAGACCGTTTGAGGGCTTATCAATGCCAAGACGTCGCGTAGCAGCCAAACGTGAGATTCTGGACGATCCGAAATACGGAAGCCAGATTCTCGCCAAGTTCATGAACCACGTAATGGAAAGCGGCAAGAAAGCCGTTGCCGAGCGTATCGTTTATGGCGCACTGGACAAAGTTAAGGAACGCAAGAACAGCGATCCCCTGGAAATCTTCGAGAAAGCTCTCGACGCCATCGCTCCGCTGGTCGAAGTGAAGTCGCGCCGTGTAGGCGGTGCTACTTACCAGGTTCCGGTCGAAGTTCGTCCGTCCCGTCGTAACGCCCTGGCAATGCGCTGGTTGGTAGACTTCGCCCGCAAGCGCGGCGAGAAGTCCATGGCCCTGCGTTTGGCTGGCGAACTGTTGGACGCTGCTGAAGGTAAAGGTGCTGCAGTTAAGAAGCGTGAAGACGTGCACCGTATGGCTGAAGCCAACAAGGCTTTCTCGCACTACCGCTTCTAATTTTAGCGTCACTCAATTTGCGAGGGCTTTATGGCTCGTACTACACCGATTAACCGCTACCGTAACATCGGTATCGTTGCTCACGTGGATGCTGGTAAAACCACCACCACTGAGCGCGTCCTTTTTTACACCGGCAAAAGTCACAAGATGGGCGAGGTGCATGATGGCGCCGCGACCACCGACTGGATGGTGCAGGAGCAGGAGCGTGGTATTACCATTACTTCTGCTGCCATTACCGCTTTCTGGAAGGGTTCCGAGAAGCAGTACAAGGACGAGCACCGCTTCAACGTCATCGATACCCCGGGCCACGTTGACTTCACCATTGAAGTAGAACGTTCCCTGCGCGTACTCGACGGCGCTGTGGTTGTATTCTGCGGTACCTCGGGCGTTGAGCCTCAGTCGGAAACCGTATGGCGTCAAGCCAACAAATACGGCGTTCCGCGTCTTGTTTATGTAAACAAGATGGACCGTGCTGGTGCCAACTTCCTGCGCGTGATCGGTCAGATCAAGCAGCGTCTGGGCCACACTCCGGTGCCTATCCAGCTGGCTATCGGTTCCGAAGACAACTTCCAGGGTCAGATCGATCTGATCAACATGCAAGCTGTCTACTGGAACGATGCTGACAAGGGCATGGTCCCTGTTCGCAAGGATATTCCTGCTGAATTGCTGGAAGAAGCCGAGAAGTGGCGCGGCAACATGGTTGAGGCTGCGGCCGAAGCCAACGAAGAGCTGATGAACAAGTACCTCGAGGGTGAAGAACTCACCAACGAGGAAATCAAGGCCGCTCTGCGTCAGCGTACTATCGCTGGTGAAATCGTCCTGGCTGTTTGCGGTTCTTCCTTCAAGAACAAGGGTGTTCCCCTGGTTCTCGACGCCGTTATCGACTTCCTGCCTGCGCCAACCGATATTCCTGCCATCAAGGGTACCGACCCGGATGACGAGACTATCGAGCTGGAGCGTCATGCAGACGACAACGAGCCGTTCTCGGCTCTGGCGTTCAAGATCGCTACCGACCCATTCGTGGGTACCTTGACCTTTGTTCGAGTTTACTCGGGCGTGTTGAACTCCGGCGACGGCGTGATCAACTCTGTAAAAGGCAAGAAAGAGCGCGTAGGCCGTATGGTGCAAATGCACGCAAACGCCCGCGAAGAGATCAAGGAAGTGCGCGCTGGTGACATCGCGGCCTTGATCGGCATGAAGGACGTCACCACTGGTGAAACCTTGTGCAATGGCGACAAGCCAATCATCCTGGTTCGTATGGACTTCCCGGAGCCGGTTATTTCGGTTGCCGTTGAGCCTAAGACCAAGGACGACCAGGAAAAAATGGGTATCGCTCTGGGCAAGCTTGCTCAGGAAGACCCGTCTTTCCGCGTCAAGACTGATGAAGAGACTGGTCAGACGATCATCTCCGGCATGGGCGAGTTGCACCTGGACATCCTGGTTGACCGGATGCGCCGTGAGTTCAACGTCGAAGCCAACATCGGTAAGCCTCAGGTTTCCTATCGTGAGCGCATCACGAAGAACTGTGAAATCGAAGGCAAGTTCGTTCGCCAATCCGGCGGTCGTGGCCAGTTCGGTCACTGCTGGATCCGTTTTGCACCGGCTGACGAAGGTCAGGAAGGTCTGCAATTCGTGAACGAAGTCGTAGGTGGTGTGGTTCCTAAGGAATACATTCCGGCGATCCAGAAGGGTATCGAAGAGCAGATGAAGAACGGCGTTGTTGCCGGCTATCCGCTGATCGGCCTGAAGGCGACTGTGTTTGACGGTTCTTACCACGACGTCGACTCCAACGAGATGGCGTTCAAGGTGGCTGCTTCCATGGCAACCAAGCAACTGGCCCAGAAGGGCGGTGGTGAGTTGCTCGAGCCGATCATGGCAGTAGAAGTCGTTACGCCTGAAGACTACATGGGTGATGTCATGGGCGACCTTAACCGTCGTCGTGGCATGATTCTGGGTATGGAAGATACGGTTTCCGGCAAGGTTATTCGTGCCGAGGTTCCGTTGGGTGAAATGTTCGGTTACGCGACCGACGTTCGTTCCATGTCTCAGGGTCGCGCAAGCTACTCTATGGAATTCAAAAAATACAATACAGCTCCGTCGCATATCGTCGAGACTGTTACCAAAAAACAAGGCTGATTCAGCCCTTTAGGCAAGGAGTTAATTGTCGTGGCTAAAGAAAAATTTGATCGTTCCCTACCGCACGTCAACGTTGGCACCATTGGTCACGTTGACCACGGTAAAACCACTCTGACTGCTGCTCTGACTCGCGTCTGCTCCGAAGTTTTCGGTTCGGCCGTTGTTGCTTTCGACAAGATCGACAGCGCTCCGGAAGAAAAGGCTCGTGGTATCACCATCAACACCGCGCACGTTGAGTACAACTCTTCGATTCGTCACTACGCTCACGTTGACTGCCCAGGTCACGCTGACTATGTGAAGAACATGATCACCGGTGCTGCCCAGATGGACGGCGCGATCCTGGTTTGCTCGGCCGCTGATGGTCCGATGCCGCAAACCCGTGAGCACATCCTGCTGTCCCGTCAGGTAGGCGTTCCGTACATCGTTGTCTTCCTGAACAAGGCTGACAT
>NZ_JBFREY010000062.1:0-16482 GCF_052114545.1 Pseudomonas sp. KB_12
GCGGGTCACTTGCGGGTCACTTTCGAAAAGCCCGGAAGCCGGCCCAGTCGAAAGTAACCAAAGCGCTTCTGCCCCACCACTCGGTGCCTCGCCTAGGCTCGGCATGCCCTCACTCCGGCATTGCTCCGTGGGCCCGCCGCGAAGGGCCATCCATGGCCCAGCGCGGCTACCTCGGCATCCATGCCGAGGTGCCCACTCCACAATGCCTGCGTTCGGCCAGCGTGGTTAACGGGGCGCCCGAGATCAACGTCCACCACGAGGCGGCCTTATAGCCGACCTGGTTCTTGGTGGGACCGTGTTTCTCCTGTGGGAGCGAGCTTGCTCGCGAAGGCGTCGGCACAGCCAACACCACCGCAAACTGACCCACCGCTATCGCGAGCAGGCTCGCTCCCACATGGGTTTTCGGGCGCTCAAAGCATCTGCATACGACACAAGAACCTGTGGGAGCGAGCTTGCTCGCGAAGGCGTTAACACAGCCAACATCACTGCAAACTGACCCACCTCTATCGCGAGCAAGCTCGCTCCCACAATTTGGATTGGGGACAGCCGAAGAAACAGGTCGGCTACTAGGCCGCCTCGCGAGCAAGCTTTGCTCCCACAGATCTGATGGGTGTACGACCAGGAGAACCAGGTCGGCTGTTAGGCCGCCTCGCGATGGACGTTGATCTCGGGCGCCCCGTTAACCACGATGGCTGAACGCAGGTATTGCGCAGTGGGCAACCCGGCATGGATGCCGGGATAGCCGCGCTGGGCCATGGATGGCCCTTCGCGGCGGCCCACGGAGCAATGCCGGAGTGAGGGCATGCCGAGCCTAAGCGAGGCACCAAGTGGTGGGGCATAAAGCGTTTTGCTTACTTTTGCGTTTCTCAAAAGTGAGCCGCTGTAAGAGCGGAACCATAAGCCGCCATTACCAAAGAAATGGATATTCACCCAACCTAACCCACATCAATCAACCCCACTACCCGCGAAAACACCAACTCCATCTCAGGCTCACTACAATCCACCCCAAACCGCTTGCGCAACCCCAGCTGGTTCAGAATCACATGCACATCCGCCACCAAATCGTGCTGCCGCAAGCACGCCTGAACACACTGCAATGGACAACCATCCAACGCAATGATCCGCCGCCCCGACCGCGCCTTGTCAACCAGCGGCGCCACATGCCCACCCACCCCGACAATACAAGACATCTCCGCCAAACCCGCACGGTCCAACCGCAGGGCGACGGTGTTGGCCAGTTGCGCCACGTTGGAACAACCGGAACACGAATACACCAGAGGCAATAAACTCGGGGCTTTCATCAGACCGTCGCCAACCCCTTGCCCGCCCGTTCCAGATTGCGCCAAAGCCACGGCGGCAACACCTCCGGATCAAGACTGTCGATCAAGTTCTTCAACGCCAGCCCCAACTCGGTATCCCCCTCGATCACCAACCGCCGACGAAAGAACAACGTATCCGGGTCTTCCTGCCGACTGGCCAACAACAGGAACTCGCGCCAGTTACCGCTGATGGTGACCTGAGCCTCGGCGTGCTCGGCAATGCGCAATCCGTCCCGTGCCAAGGTCAGGTACCAGCACAGCTTCAGGTCGGGCACGCGCAGGCACAACCAGCGCCCACGCAGCACCTCGAACCCGCCATCGCGCAGCGGCTCGGCCAGGCAGCGATTGAGCGCCTGCTGCAACGCCAGTCGCTGCACCACGAACGGCACCTTGCCCACCAACGGCAGCAAGCGGTCGGCGCCTTTGAGCACCCACTTCTTCGGACTCAACACAGGCCCGCCTCCTCTACCTTCAACATGCCGGCATGGCCGTGCCAGTAACCATTGCAACCGTCCACGAACAGCGGCGGTGCCTCGCCCTGGCGAACTTTGTCGAAGGCCGTGACCACCTCGGCCATGCCTTGGGCACGCGGACTCAGGCGCAGCACATCGGCGCCGCAGGCCATCAACGCGTTGTAGTCGGCCAGCAGGTTCGTCACCTCGCCGGACATCGTCTGGATGCCGTTGAGGGTGAACAACTGTTGGCCTTCCTGACTGCTCAACGCCAGGCCGTCGGGGTAGTTGATGCAGCAGAACTGACAGTCGTCCTTGGGGCGGTTTTCGGCTCGGGCGGTAAAGCAGCGCGCCGAGTACGCCAAGGGCAGATGACCGTAGGCGAAGATTTCCACCTCGGGCACCTCGCGGTCCATGTCCCGCACCTGCTCCAACACATCGCCGATCAGCGCCGCCGAACACTCCACGGGCGGCACCCAACGGATCATGCCGCTGTCGAGCAATTGCCCCAGGGCGTGGCCGTTGTACAAGTTCAGCGCCGGGCCGCCGACGAAAGGCAGCTTGCGTTCGGCCATGAACTGCACCGCGCCCATGTCGTTGGCTTCCACCAACAACTGGCCGTTGTCACACAGGCGTCGCAGCGAGGACAGCTCCGAGGCTGCCTCGATCAGCGTCAGGCTCGACAACACAATCTGTGCCTGGCTGCACGCTTGCAGCTCGCGTGCCAAGCCCAGCCACTGATCCAGGGAGAACGCCCGGCGTTTCGAACACACGGTTTCCCCCAGGTAAATCACGTCCAGCGGCAATGCCGACATCTCGGCATAGAAATTCCCAAGTTGCGCTTTGTCCCAGTAAAACAGGACCGGTCCCAGGCTGAGTTTCATCTGGCCTCCCCTCATTGCCATGATCGATGGTAGGCACCCAGGGTGGTCTGGCTGCCTTCGGACAAGCCAGCCAGCACCTGGCGCCATTCTTCCTGCACCCGGAACCGTTGCGGCGCGGCCTTATGGGCATCCAGTGCGGCGCGCCAGACCCGGGTCACTTGCTCAACGTAGGCCGGGCTGCGTTGGCGACCTTCGATCTTCACCGCTTCAACGCCGATGGCCGCCAGCTCCGGCAGCAGGTCGAGGGTGTCGAGGCTGGTGGGTTCTTCCAGCGCATGGAAGCGCTTGCCGCCGACCAGGAAGCGGCCTTTGCAAAGGGTCGGATAACCGGCCGGTTCTTCGGGGGTGTAGCGGTCGATCAGCACCTCGCTCAGGCGTGCGCTGAGGCCTTGGGCATCCTCGCTCCAGCGCACCGCCTTGGCGGGCGAGCAGACGCCGCACAGGTTCGGCGATTCGCCGGTGATGTAGGAAGACAAGTGGCAACGGCCTTCAGCCATGATGCACAGGCTGCCGAAACCGAAAACTTCGATCGGCACCGGACTGCCCGCCGCCACCTGTCGCACCTGGGCCAGGGACAGTACCCGCGGCAGCACGGCGCGACGGATGTCATAGCGCTGCGCGTAGAACGCCAGGGCCGCTGCGTGTGTGGCCGAGCCTTGTACGGAAAGATGCAGCGCCAACCGAGGATGGCGCTGGCTGGCATAGCTGAGCACGCCAGGGTCGGCGGCAATCAGGGCATCCACGCCGAAATCGGCGGCGCGGTCCACCGCCCGTTGCCAGCGCTCCCAGCCCTTGGGCTGCGGGTAAGTATTGACCGCCACGTACAGCTTGCGTTGATGCTGACGGATGTGTGCGACAGCCGCGTCGAACTGCTTGTCGTCCATGTTCAGCCCGGCAAAATGCCGGGCATTGGTGTCATCGCGAAAGCCGACATAGACGGCATCGGCGCCTTGGCGCACCGCCGCTTTGAGGGCAGGCAGATTCCCTGCCGGGCAAACCAGTTGCATGGGGCATCCTCATGAGAAAAACTCAAGCGCCGCCAGTCTAGCCAGCCCTCGGCCGGCGACCTTGACGACAATCAATTGCCGTCAATGCATCAGCTCGGCGAATGGCAGGTACAGCACCTTGTCGTGCTTGTGCAGTTGCGCCTCACACTCCACCACCGCCAGCCCATCGGCCCAGCAAGCGGCCGTCAGCATCGCCGAACTTTGCTGAGGGTGCAGTTCCACACACAGGTGGCCGCTGGCATCCGGAACCAACCTGGCCCGCAGGTACTGCCGGCGTCGGTTGCGCTTGAGCCAGTCGAACCCGGCTGGCACCTGCAACGGCACAGGTAACACGTCGCCCATGCCCTGGGCCCGGAACAGGAACGGACGCACGACGATCAGTGCGGTAATCAATGCCGCCGACGGGTTGCCTGGCAGCCCGATCCAAGGCTTGCCTTCCACATCGCCAAAGGCCAGGGGCTTGCCCGGCTGGATGGCGAGGCGCCAGAGGTCGATGCTGCCCAAGGCTTCGATGGCATGCTTGAGGTGGTCTTCTTCACCCACCGAGACACCGCCCGAGGTGATCAGCACATCGCATTCGGCGGCGGCCAGGCGCAACGCTTGTCGACTGGCCAATAGCTGGTCGGGCATCACCCCGAAGTCATGCACCTCGACACCCCAACCGCGCAACAGTGCGGCGAGGCTATGGCGATTGCTGTTGTAGATCTGTCCTGGCGCCAGTGGCTCGCCCGGCTCGCGCAGCTCATCGCCGCTGCTGAGCAAGCCCACTTGCAAGCGGCGGTAAACGTCCACCTGGCCGACCCCGGCACCGGCGAGCAAACCCAATTCCTGGGCGCGCAAGCGCGTGCCGGCTTCGAGCAGCCGGTCTCCTCGACGCAGTTCCTCGCCTTCCTTGCGAACATGGTCACCGCCGTTGACCGGCGGCAACCAGACCCGCTCGCCATCGACGCGACAGCTTTCCTGCGGCACCACCGTGTCGGCCCCCGGTGGCAGCGGCGCGCCAGTAAAAATCCGCACGACGTGCCCGGCTTGCAACGGCTCGCCCGGTTCTTCACCCGCGGCGATCCGCCCACCCAACAGCAGGTAGCCGCCGTCACCCGGCAGGTCAGCGACCCGCAGGGCATAGCCGTCCATCGCGCTGTTGTCCCAGGCCGGCAGGTTCATCGGGCACACAATGTCAGTGGCCAGCACACGCGCCAGGGCCTGGTCCAGGCCAACCCGTTGCACGGGCGGTGGCGGCGGTGCCTGGTCGAGCAGATGACGGATCGCCTCATCCACCGGCATCAGCACGCCGCTGTCGCAGACCCGGCCGCTCACGAGCGGGTCTCGCAAGCCGTTGGGGCGATGCCGTCCTGGGGCTTGAGGTGCGGGGTGAAATTGCACGGGCCAGTGCGGCTGTCCAATTGCCCGGCCAGGATCTGCTCCCACCCGGTCCGGCACGCCCCCGGCGAACCCGGCAAGCAGCACACCAGCACCCCATTGCTCATGCCCGCCAAGGCGCGCGATTGCAGGGTGGACATGCCGATCTCCGCCAGCGACACCTGGCGGAACAGCTCGCCGAAACCGTCGACGTGTTTGTCCAGCAGTGGCGCCACCGCTTGGGGGGTGTTGTCGCGCGGGGTGAACCCGGTGCCGCCGGTCATCAACACCACCTGCACCTTGGGGTCGGCGATCCATTGGGAGACCTGGGCGCGGATCTGGTAGATATCGTCTTTCACCAACCCACGGTCGATGAGCACGTGTCCGGCCGTTTGCAACAGGTCCGCCAGGGTTTGGCCCGAGGTGTCGGTGTCGAAGGTGCGGGTATCGCTGATGGTAAGGACCGCGATGTTCAGCGGTTGAAAGAGGCGTTGCGTCAGATGGGCCATGATCAGCCGTCCTGTCAGAAAAGATGGCCCAGCCTGAACCGCAATCGTTGCCGGGCCTATTCCTCGTTGGAGGTACCTCCCTTGGCACCCCATGCAAGAACGATCCTGTCCCAGTAGGAGCTGACGAGCGAAGCGAGGCTGCGATCTTTCCCGGGCCACTTGAGTCTCAAGCAAAAGATCAAAAGATCAAAAGATCAAAAGATCAAAAGATCAAAAGATCAAAAGATCAAAAGATCAAAAGATCGCAGCCTCGCTACGCTCGGCAGCTCCTACAAGGCATCCACTCAAGGCGCCAGGCGGCAACGCTGCCAGCCGCCATCCTGCAGGCGGTAGTCGAGACGATCGTGCAAACGGTCGGTGCGGCCCTGCCAGAACTCCATCCGTTCGGGCCGCAGGCAATAGCCTCCCCAATGGCCGGGGCGCCGCACGGGTTGATTGGCAAAGCGTTTTTCGGTTTGCGCCAGCAAGGTCTCCAGCGCGGCCCTGTCCTCCAGTGGTCGGCTTTGTGGCGACGCCCAGGCCCCCAGGCGACTGGCGACGGAACGGGATTCGAAATAGGCATCCGACAGCGCCGGATCGAGTTTGTCGACCGGCCCTTCGATGCGTACTTGCCGCTCCAGCCCCGGCCAGAAAAACGTCATGGCCGCCCAGGGGTTGCCCGCCAGGTCCTGGCCCTTTGCGCTGTCATAGTTGCCGAAAAAAGAAAAGCCCTGGGCGTCGAAGCCCTTGAGCAACAACACCCGGCAGTGAGGCCGGCCCTGCTCGTCCACCGTCGCCAAGGCCATGGCGTTGGCTTCCACCGGCGGGCTTTCGGTGTCGCGGGCCTGTTGCATCCAGAGTGCGAACAACGCCATGGGGTCGTCGGGGGCCTGGGCTTCATCCAGGCCATCGAGGGTGTACTGGCGGCGCATTTTGGCCAGGGAAAGGGGCATGACGGTGATCTCCACGATGGATTTTGGCCAGTGTGGATTCTGTGGCGGTGGCGGGCCTTGATCGTTGTCAATGGCGGTTCTTGTGGTGGGTTGAAGGGCGCTATCGCGAGCAAGCTCGCTCCCACAGGTGATCTGCTGTGTTCACAAGATCCCTGTGGGAGCGAGCTTGCTCGCGATGAAGGCAACTCGGTCTAGCCGGTCAACGGCTACTTAAGCCCCAACCGCCGCGCCAGCTTATGCAGATTGCTCGGGTCAACCTCCAACAGCCGCGCCGCCCCCGCCCAGTTCTGCCCGCAGCGTTCCAGGGCCTTGAGGATCGCCTGTCGCTGGCAACCGTCGACGGCCTCGCTCAAGGGTTGCACGGGCGCCTCCAACGCTTGCAGAGCCTGTTCCGGCAGCGCCTGCGCCGAAGCGGCGCTGGCGTTGACGTCAAGGTCCAGCACCTGGGGTTCCAGGGTCATGATCAGGCTGCGACTGGCGCCGCGGCTCAGCTGTTTCAACGCCGCGCGACTGATCACGTGCTCCAGCTCCCGCACATTGCCGGGCCAACTGTACGCCAGCAACGCCTGTTCAGCCGCCGGTGACAGGCGCAACCCACGCAAGCCCAGGCGCGTGCGGTTCAGTTCGAGAAAGTGCCCGGCCAGCATCAACACATCGTGGCCGCGCTCGCGCAGCGGTGGGATCGGCACCGGATAGACCGAGAGACGGTGATACAGGTCGGCGCGAAACAGCCCGTCGCGAATGCTGTCGGGCAGGTGCCGGTTGGTGGCGGCGATGATCCGCACATCGACGTGCAGCGGCTTGTCCGCCCCCAGACGCTGGATCTCGCCGTTCTGCAGGGTGCGCAGCAACTTGGCCTGGACGCTCAACGGCAATTCACCAACCTCATCGAGAAACAGCGTGCCGCCATTGGCCGCATCGAAGCGCCCGGCCCGGTCGGTGGTCGCCCCGGAAAACGCGCCCTTGACGTGGCCGAACAACTCGCTTTCGGCCAGGGACTCGGGCAACGCCGCGCAGTTGACCTGGACCAGCGGCTTGTGGCCGCGCCGGGACAGGCGATGCAGCCGCCGGGCGAACAGCTCTTTACCGACGCCGGTTTCGCCCAGCAACAGCACCGGTAGTTCGGAGTCCGCCAGCACATCCAGCTCGTTGAGCAACTGCTGCAACCCCTCGCTGCGCCCGAGGATCTCGCCCTCTTCGGCGGGTAGCCGCAGGTCGGTCTGGTCGCTGCGCGATGCTCGCAGACTACGGTTTTCCTGCTCAAGGCGAGTGACCCGCACCGCCGCCTCGATCTGCAACGTACAGCGTTTGAGTTCCTCGCGGGCACGGCTGTCGAAGGTGCCGGCGTGCAACGCATCCAGGGTGATCGCGCCCCAGAGCCGGCCTTCCACGTACAGGCTCACGCCCATGCAGTCATGCACCGGCAGTGGCTCACCGACGTGGTTGTCGAGCAAGCCGTCATAAGGATCCGGCAAACGGCTGTCCGGCTCGAACCAGGTGGGTTCGCGCGACGCCATGATCGCCGCCAGGCGCGGGTGCTGGGCAATCACGAAGCGCCGTCCCAGCGCCTCGTGGACCAGGCCCACGGTGGCCACGGGCCTGAGACTGTCATCGTCCAGGCGCAGCAGCCCCACGGCGCCACTGTTGAAGTATTCGCGCAGGGTCTGCACCAGGCGCTGCAATCGCACCGCATTGGGCAGCTCGACGATCAGGTCGGCGGCCAGGCTTTCACGCAGCATGGTAGTGATGACCCTCCAGGGTTCGTTTGACCCTTCACAATCAGGGTGACAATCACCCTGACAAAAATTTAATGCTTTGTTTTCAATCAGTTGAATTTGGCACGTCGACTGCAAAGTTCGCTCATCTGTCCCTGCCGGGATTCAACCCAAGGAAACATGATGAGCCTCGATCTGTTGGAACAAAGCCTCGGCCAACTGGCCTGCGACATTCCCGGTGCTACCCGTACCTTCCATCATTACAACCTCGACTTCTGTTGCGGCGGGCGAAAATCCTTGCGCGAAGCCGCGCTGGGCAAAGGCCTGAACCCGCTGCTGATCGCCGACGCCCTGCGCACCCTGCAAGCCGCCGGGGAGCTGGGCCATGACTGGCGCGACGAGCCCCAGGCGACCTTGATTGCCCACATCCTGGAGCGCTACCACGCGCGCCATCGCGAACAGCTGCCGGAACTGATCCGCCTGGCCCGGCGCGTCGAGCAGGTCCACGGTGCACGCCCCAGTTGCCCCAACGGCCTGGCCGATCACCTGCAGGACATGTACCAGGAACTCGAAGGCCACATGCTCAAGGAAGAACAGGTGCTGTTCCCGATGCTGCAACAAGGCCTTGGCGAACGGGCCTCGGCGCCGATCCAGGTGCTGCGCTACGAACACGACCAGCACGGTGAAGCCCTGGAAACCATGCTCACCCTGACCGACCAGATCACCCCACCCGCCGACGCCTGCAACACCTGGCGCGCCCTGTATCGCGGACTGGTGGAGTTTCGTGATGACCTGATGCAGCACATCCACCTGGAAAACAATGTGTTGTTCGTCACTGCGATGAAGCCTGCTCGCTAACCCTCAAACATTGCCCATTACTCCTGTGTGACTCCTGTGGGAGCAAAGCTTGCTCGCGATGGCGTAGTGTCAGTCAATATCAATGTTGACTGACACTACGCCATCGCGAGCAAGCTTTGCTCCCACAGGCATTTGCAACTCTCATTTGCAACTCTCATTCGCAGCTCTCATTTGCCGCCCTCATCCGCAGCTCAAAACTGCCAATAGAACATCGCCTTCGCCAACACCACGATCAGCACCATGTGCCCCAGGATACTGCGGCGCAACCAACAGGCGCGGCCGGGTGTCAGGCGACCGCTCTTGAGCCAGTACGCCAGCCACAAATAGTGACCGATAATGCTCAGCGCCAGCAGGATCTTCAGGCTCAGCAGCAGGCCGAAGCTGTTGCTCAACGGCTGGCTCAATGCGCCGCGATGCTGCCAGGCCAGAGCCATGCCGGCGCCGTACAGCACCAGCACGACGCCGTGCAGCACATGCCGCGAGCGCTGGGCGATGGCCTGGTCGGCAGCGTCCTTGACGCCTTGGGCCAAGGGCCGGCGGGCGCTATGCCAGATGAAGACCTCGAAAAACAGCGTGCCAATGAAAGCGATGGCCGCCAACAGGTGGGTAACCAGCAAGACCCCGTACATTATCGATTCCCTCTGCCCAACCGGCTCATCCCGGATGCCCATCCACCCGGGCCTTGAGCAGCATCGGCCCATAGCGCCAGGCGTATAGACCGAACGCCAGCGTCCAGCACAGCGCCGCCAGCCACAGCCCGGCCAACGGCAACAGCAGCACCAACAGCACGCGGCTCAGGCACGCCAGGTTCAGCAGGATGAACGCCAGGGTCATGCCCGCCGGCGGCTCGAGGGCGCGCCCGGTATGGCCCAGGCTGACACGGGCAACCATCGCCAGGATCAGCCCGGCCATGGCGCCGATGGTCAGGCCGTGCACCGCCAGGCTCGGGTTCACTGGCACGCCGAAGTGCCACAGCGCCATGCCCAGGCAAGCCACCGCCAGCCAGGCATAGGCCAGGTGCAACGACCACAGCAGCGGCACCCGCCACAAATCCCGATCATGCCAACGCACCAGTCGAATCCCGTGGCCCACCGCCAACGCGGCGAACAACAGGCCGACCCAGACGCTGGCCACCAGCGCCGGACCGAAGGCATACAACAACGCCACCAGCGCCGACCCTGCCAGCAACAGGCGATCAAGCCACGGCCAAGGGGAAACGCCCTCGACCCGTCCGAGGCCGCGCTGGGTAAAGAATGGAATCACGCGACCGCCGATCAACCCCATCATCGCCGCCACCAGCCACAGGCCGGTGAGCACGCTCTGGCGCTGCAAGCCCTCGTTGTGCTGCACCAGGCCGTATACGGACAACGCATCGGCGGCGGCCAACAGCAGCAATACCAGCACAATCGGGTAATTGCGCTTCTGCCGCACACGCCACAACATCACGCCCATCAACGCGGCGACCGCCAGGGCAAAACCCAGCTCCAGCAGCGTCAGTAACGGCCAGGGCGCATCGACCAACCAGGCCAGCCGCGCGCCCAACCACAACAACGCCAGGGTTGCCAGGCGCTTGCCGCTCAGGCCCGGGATTCCAGTCCAGGTTTGCACCGCCGTCAGCAGGAACCCGGCAATGATCGCCAGGCCGAAACCGAACAACAGTTCATGCCGATGCCAGGCCAACCAGCCGCCGGCCGGCTGCCAGGTGGACAAGCGCCCGGTGAACGCCGCGAGCCAAAGTGGAACGACCAACAGCGCCAATACACACCCGGCCAAAAAAAACGGCCGGAACGCCAGGCGCCACAACGGCAAAATGGCCATGGCCTTGCGACGGTCAAGCACTTGCATACATCACTCCTTTGCCTCGCTGAACCGCCAGCGAGGTACGACAAACCAGGGTTCGAATGATCGGCTATCGACGCCGGCCGGCCTTGTCTCAGATCAAGCCAGCGCATCGCCTCGAACAGGTACTTGCAAGGGGCTTGCCGAACCGGGTCTAACTGTCTGCTAAAACACCTCGGCCCCCTGTGGGAGCGAGCTTGCTCGCGATGGCGGTGGGTCAGGTGGCATTGATGTTGGGTGTGCTACCGTCATCGCGAGCAAGCTCGCTCCCACAAGGACTATAGCCACAAAGGGTATTTATGACCCTTTCATGGTTATTTTTACCCTTAAACGTCAGGGTCATTTGTACCCACCCCAACCTCAACACCCCAGGAATCAACCCCCGCAGGCATGGCCCGTCTCTTGCTCAGGCACGGCATCACCTTTCTTGTCGGGGTCATCCATGAAATCCGTCGTCCTGCCGCTTACCTGGTTCGTCTTGCTCTCCTGCGTCGTGGCGCTTGCCAGCGGCCTGTCCCTGAGCCTGGTCTGACCCCGTTCACCTCTTTCGCCCTTACAAGGATTCCATGCCATGGTGCTCCACCGCGTCCATCACCAGATTCTGCGCAGCCATCACCTGTTCGAGCCGTTGAACGAAGAAGAGCTCAACGAATTGATGAGCAACAGCCAACTGCTGAACATCGACAGGGGCGATCCGCTGTTCCGCCAGGGAGAACCGGCGCAGGCGTTTTACTTCGTGATTTCCGGCGCGGTGAAAATCTACCGGCTGACCCCGGATGGCCAGGAAAAGGTCTTCGAGGTGATCGGCGAGCGCCAGACCTTCGCCGAAGCCATGATGCTGATGGACACCCCCAACTACGTCGCGTCCGCCGAAGCCGTCGGCCCGACCCAGGTCTACCGGCTGTCCAACGCCACCTACATGCGTCTGCTGCAAAGCAACAGCCGGCTGACCTTCGCCCTGCTCGGCAAGCTCTGTGTGCGCCTGCACCAACGGGTCAACGAGATTGAAACCCTGTCGCTGAAGAACGCCACTCACCGCGTGGTGCGCTACCTGCTGACGCAACTGGTGCGCCTGCAAACCGTGGACAGCCAGTTCGAATTGCCGATGGCCAAGCAGTTGATCGCCGGACACTTGTCGATCCAGCCGGAAACCTTCTCGCGGATCATCCGCCGCCTGATCGATGAAAAAATCATCACCCAGGACGGTCGCCAGATCGCCATTCTCGATCGCCTGCGTCTGGAACAATTCGAATGAGCGCGCAGCCCACTTGCCTGTATTGCCAACAGACCCAACCCGGTGATGCAACCGAATGCCGCCAGTGCGGCATGCCCCTGCCAGTCGAGGCCGCAAAGGCCGGCGAGCGCCGGTTGCGGCGCTTCACCTGGTTCTGTGTCGGCTTGACGATCTTCTGCATCGTCATGTTCTTCTGGCTGCCCCGCAGCATCGCCTGAGCCCTCAATCCTGAGTCAACTGCCGATACAACTGCGGTAAACGCAGCGGCAGTTGCTCGGGCTGGCGAATCAAGGTGTAGCCGTTGGCCCCGAACATGTACGGCAGGTAATCCCCCGCTTCGCGATCGATGGTGATGCAGAACGGCGTCAACCCTTGGCGCCGGGCTTCCAGCACTGCCTGGCGGGTGTCTTCCACACCGTAGCGTCCTTCGTAAAGATCCAGGTCATTGGGCTTGCCGTCACTGAGCAGCAACAACAATTTGCGCCGCCGCTTGCAGCCCGCTAACCGTTGCGTGGCCTGGCGAATCGCCGCGCCCATGCGCGTGTAGTAACCGGGCTTGAGCCCCTGGATGCGTCCGCGGGTGTGGTCGTCATAGCGCTGGTTGAACGCCTTGAGTTCATGCATGCGCACCTGCTGGCGGCGCAAGGAAGAGAACCCGTACAAGGCAAAATCGTCCCCCAGCACCGACAGGGTTTCGCCGAACAGCAACAGGCTGTCGCGGATCACGTCGATCACCCGGTGCTCGTCGTTGAGGTGGGCATCGGTGGACATCGACAGATCGGCCAGCAGCAGGCAGGCCAGGTCGCGGCGAGTCTGGCGCTGGTCCATGAACAGTCCGCGTTCGCTGCACTGCCCGTGCTGGCGCTCGACATGAAAGTCCAGCCAGGCTTGCAGATCCAGTTCCGAGCCTTGGGTTTGCTGGCGCAACCATTGGCGATCGTTGCGCAAGTGTTCGAACTGGCGACGCAAGCGCTGGGCCGAGCTTCGCAGGCGTGCGGGCAACGGCTGGGGCTGGCTATCGCGAGAGGTGAAGGTTTGCAGGCTGACGAAGTCGTCCTGCAGCCGTTGCTTGCGGTAATCCCATTCCGGCAACAGGATGCCTGCGCCCAACGGGATGTCATCCACATCGGCCGGCGGCAGGTCCAGGTGCAGTTTCAAACCACCGCCCTTGCGCAAGCGGGTGCGCGACAGGGTCAACTGATCCAAGTCCTCGGCGACGCGAGCGGCGTCCGGGTCTTCGCTGTCATCCGCCCAGCGATCCAGGTCCACGTGTTCGGTCCAGCTGAACAGGTTTTCCAGGCGCACGATCAGCAGCCCACCGTCACGGGTGGTGTCGTCGATTCGCTCGGCGCGCTTGCGCCCGCCCTGCTGTTCACCGGGCGGCGTCGCCAGGTATTGCTCGGACTCCTCAAGGTTGGCGGCCTGGGGATTGGCCAGGTGTTGGGGTGGGTATAGCCACAGCGGCAACGGCCAGGCCGCCCGCTCGCTGCGTGGAAAATGTTCGACACTGCCCGGTTCGCGCAAGGCTTGGCACAACGCCCGCTCCAGGGCGGCTTCGGCCGGGTTGAGCGTGGCCGGATCGGGGCGCAGGGACAGGTGCGCGTCCACCAACCGCCGGTAGCGAGGGCGCAGCGCCGGATAGCGTTTCAACACCGCCAGGGTCCAGCGCTGATTGTCCCGCCCCCAGTGCTTCATCGGCCCCGACTGCGCGGCCAGCAAGGCGAGCCAGCGATACAGCTCTTCGTTGAGCCCGACATCGGGGAACGTCGCCAGGCTCGCCGGCAGCCGCAGGTTATCGCCATCGCAACAGGCCAGGGGCACTTGCTTGCAGGTGCCGGCGATCTGCTGCAACAGGTTGCGACGCAGCAACAGGTCACGGTCGCTGACCGCTTCCACCCCCAGGTGAGGCGCACCGCCGGTGGCGCGAAACAGCACCTGCAACGCGCGTTGCCGGGGGACCAGCTCGACCCGGGCCTCAGGAAAATCAGCACTGGCCCGGCGGGTGATGAAACGGTGCCAGACACTGCCGACCCATTCTTCCAGCTCCAGGGTGAATGCCATGGTTGTTCTCCTATCGACCCATTGCAGTGAAGAGACTGGCTCATACTGCTTTTGTGGCGAGGGAGCTTGCTCCCGCTTGGGTGCGAAGCGCCCATCAAAAAGGGTCTGCTGCGCAGCCCAGCGGGAGCAAGCTCCCTCGCCACAAAAGCTCCTTCGCCACAGTCTCAGTGGTGAGGATTTACGAAGGCACCACCGCCGCCGGTGCACGCAGGGCCGCACGGCCACGTTGACGGAAGCTGAACAGGTAGCAGAGCAACCCGGCCAGGAACCCGACGCCGCTGACCAGTCGCGCCCAGAACAGCGGCTTCAAATGATCCATCGTGGCCATGAATGGCAAGGCACTGCCATCCGTCATCCAGCGTTGCAACCACACCTGGACCACACCGGCTGCGGTGAGGAACAAGGTGATCATCACCATCGACAAGGTCATCAACCAGAAGCCCCAGATCTCCAGGCGCTGCGAGCGTTCGTCCGCTGCTTCACCCAACCCACGCAAGCGTGGCATGGCGTAGCTGATCAGCGTCATCACAATCATTGCGTAGGCGCCGTAGAAGGCCAGGTGCCCGTGGGCCGCGGTCAGTTGCGAACCGTGGGTGTAGTAGTTGACCGGTGCCAGGGTGTGCAGGAAACCCCAGACGCCCGCGCCGAAGAACGCGGTGACCGTGGTGCCCTTGGCCCACAACGTGGCAGCGCGGTTCGGGTGTTGCCGACGACGGTTTTTCACCATGCTGAAGGCGAAGACCACCATGGCCAGGAACGGTAGCGGTTCCATCGCCGAGAAGATCGAGCCCACCCACAGCCAGACCTCGGGCGCACCGATCCAGAAGAAGTGGTGGCCGGTGCCGATGATCCCGGTGATCAACGCCATGGCGATAATCACGTAGAGCCATTTCTCGACCACTTCGCGGTCCACACCGGTGATCTTGATCAGGACGAAGGCAAGCATCGAACCCATGATCAGTTCCCAGACGCCTTCCACCCAAAGATGCACCACCCACCACCAGTAGAACTTGTCGCGGGCGAGGTTCGAGGGGTTGTAGAAGGAGAACAGGAAGAACACCGCCAGGCCGATCAGCCCGGTCATCATCACCATGCTGACCGTGGTCTTGCGACCTTTGAGCAGGGTCATGCCGATGTTGTAGAGGAACCCCAGGCACACCACCACGATGCCCATCTTGGTGATGGTCGGCTGCTCCAGGAACTCGCGGCCCATGGTCGGCAGCAAGTCGTTGCCGGTGAACTTCGCCAGCGTGGCATAAGGCACCGAGAGGTAGCCCAGGATCGTCGCCACACCCGCGGCGGCGAACACCCAGAACAGCACGATCGCCAGTTTCGGGCTGTGCAGTTCGCGGTCGGCCTCCTCCGGTATCAGGTAATACGCCGCGCCCATGAAGCCGAACAGCAGCCAGACGATCAGCAGGTTGGTGTGGACCATGCGGGCCACGTTGAAAGGGATCAGCGGGAACAGGAAGTCGCCGACCACGTATTGCAGGCCCATGATCAAACCGAACAACACCTGCCCCAGGAACAGCATCAGGGCAAACACGAAGTAGGGTTTGGCGACGGCCTGCGAGGCGAATTTCAGATGCGGATTAGCCATGCTCATCTCTCAGCCCTCCTTGTTTGGCGGCCAGCCATTGGTATTGATTTTCGAGCTCCACTTGAGGAACTCGGCGATGTCGTCGACCTCCTGCTCGCTCAGGTTGAACTGCGGCATGGCCCGACGACCCGGAACGTTCAGCGGCTGCATTTTCATCCAGGCCTGCAGGAACGGCTTGAAGGCTTCATCGCCACCGCGACGGTTGACCACGTTGCCCAGCTCCGGCGCAAAGTACGCGCCCTCGCCCAGCAGGGTATGGCAGCCGATGCAGTTGTTGCGCTCCCAGACGCCCTTGCCGCGTATCACCGATTCCGTCAATTGCGCCTGGTTGCTGCGTTCTGGAAAGGTCTGTTCCGTGTGGTAGGTCAGGGCCAGGAATATCAGGAAAAAGAAGATGCTTCCCCCGAAATAAATATTCCTGGCCATGCCTTTGGTGAAAGTATCTGACATGGTCACTTCCTCATTGCTTGGCGTGTTCATTCTAGGAAGCGAGGGGCGGGAAACCGCTTGATGGCGATCAAGAATCTCCGATGGTTTTGGTGGGTTGTTGCAAGGACACCGCGATGATGGAGAGCAGCTTTTGTGGCGAGGGAGTCCCCGCCGCGTCGCCGACGCTGCGCTGTCGCGCAGCAAACAAGTGCTCGGCTTAAGATTGGGTGCGCGCGGGGAAAGAGGCCGTAGCTATCACTGGTGTGTCAGCACCCGCGAGGGAG
>NZ_JBFREY010000063.1:0-15792 GCF_052114545.1 Pseudomonas sp. KB_12
CAATCAAGGACGTCACGGATTACATTGTGCGGTTCTACAATGAACGACGAATGCATTCATCGTTAGACTATTTGCCGCCCAATCAGTACGAGCGGCAAACAGCCTGAAAACACCGATTGAGGTGTCCGGAAAAAGTTGACCACCTCAGCAAGTCAGCTTGCCTGGATGTTGGATGTGCCGGCCTCTTCGCGGGCAAACTCGCTCCCACACTGGATTTTCAGCGGACAAGAAACTTGTGTTCGGCACAGATCCCTCTGTGGGAGCAAAGCTTGCTCGCGATGGCGGTGGGTCAGCTTGCCTGGATGTTGGATGTACCGCCGTCATCGCGAGCAGGCTCGCTCCCACACTGGTCTTGTGTCAGTACTCAATCTCCCGGTCATCCATAGCCCCTGTGGGAGCGAGCCTGCTCGCGAAAGCGGTGGGTCAGCTTGCCAGGATGTTGGATGTGCCGGCCTCTTCGCGAGCAAGCCCGCTCCCACACTTGTCTTGTGTCAGTCCTCAATCTCCCGGTTATCCATAGCCCCTGTGGATCTTCAGTGGGCAAGAAACTTGTGTTCGGCACAGATCCCCTGTGGGAGCAAAGCTTGCTCGCGATAGCGGGGGGGCTGAATGTACGGGCGCCATCGCGGGCAAGCCTTGCTCCCACATGGGTTCCTGGCGTTAGCAGGTTTGGAGATAACGCTTATTCGAAACCAATCTGTCGGGCGGTGGCATTTATGGTGGTTCTGGAGCGTCCTATCTGGTGAACCGGCCTGTTCAGAACTAGATTTTCTTGAGCGCCGTCAGGCCCCCGGCTTTATCCGGAAAAGAAGGAATTGGCTATGAACAAGCTGCTACGCATGATGTTTTTGCTGAAGGTCTTGGTGATGCTGTCCCTGGGTTCCACCGCCGCGTGGGCGGAATGCGATGAGCACGAGCAGCACGCGTCGAGTGGCTCGGTGGCGCAGGGTGAGTTGATGCTTGCTGCGTCCGATTCGGACGCCGATGATCCGGATGATGGCGAGGACGATGATGGCGCGCCAATCGATACGCCGGACGGTGATGAAGATGAAAATGAAGAGGGTGATAGCCAGACTTAAGACCCTTGGAAAGAAAAGCCCTCCTACCCGATCAAACAGCTGGTCGGGGGAGGGTTTTTTCATGTGTCAGGCTGATACACCGGGGAGGCTGTTTTGGGTCCGCTTCGCGGCCCAGCGGGAGCAAGCTCCCTCGCCACAAGTGCTCTATCTGCCTTTTCCTTATGCCTTACGCCGCACCGTCGAGAAACTGCTCGGCGTAGTGACACGCCACCAGACGGTTATCGAGTGGCCGCAACGCCGGTTCTTCGGTCTTGCAGCGCTCGGTGGCGTACGGGCAGCGCTTGTGGAAGGCGCAGCCGGACGGCGGGTTGAGCGGGTTGGGCAGTTCGCCGACGATCTTGATCTTCGGCTTGTTCGGGTCCGGGTGGATGGTCGGGGTGGCCGACAGCAGCGCCTGGGTGTACGGGTGCAGCGGGCGGCTGTAGATGGACTCGTTGGGGCCCATTTCCACCGGACGGCCGAGGTACATCACCATCACGTCGTCGGCCACGTGCTGCACCACCGCCAGGTTGTGGGAAATGAACACGTAGGCGGTGTTGAATTCCTGCTGCAGGTCCATGAACAGGTTCAGCACCTGGGCCTGGATCGACACGTCCAGCGCTGACGTCGGTTCGTCCGCCACCAGCACCTTGGGTTGCAGCATCATGGCGCGGGCCAGGGCGATGCGCTGGCGCTGGCCGCCGGAGAACATGTGCGGGTAGCGCTGGTAATGCTCGGGGCGCAGGCCCACCTGCTTCATCATCGCCTGGACTTTTTCCCGTCGCTCGGTGGCCGACAGGCTGGTGTTGATCAGCAATGGCTCGGCCAGTTGATCACCGATTTTCTGCCGTGGGTTGAGGGACGCATACGGGCTCTGGAAGACCATCTGCACGTCTTTACGCAATTGCTTGCGTTCGGCCTTGTTGGCGCCGGTCACTTCCTGGCCGGCGATTTTCAAGGAGCCGGAGGACGGCTCTTCGATCAGCGTCAGGGCCCGGGCGAGGGTGGATTTGCCGCAGCCGGATTCGCCCACTACGGCCAGGGTCTTGCCGGCTTCCAGTTCGAACGACACACCGTTGAGGGCGCGCACGGTCGCATGGCCCTTGAACATGCCGCGGGACACTTCGTAATGACGGGTCAGGTCACGGGCGGTAAGTACGACGGCCATCACGCCACCTCCTGGTTCAACGGGTAGAAGCAGCGGGCGAGGCTGTTGGATTTCGGATCGAGGGCCGGGCGTTGTTGACGGCAGTTGTCCTGCACGTACGGGCAGCGCGGCGACAGCAGGCAACCTTGTGGACGGTCGTAGCGACCGGGCACGATGCCGGGCAAGGTCGCCAGGCGCTCGGCGCCCATGCTGTGCTCCGGAATCGCCGCCAGCAGCGCTTCGCTGTAGGGGTGGGCGGGGATGTCGAACAGTTCGGGCACCTGGCCGACTTCCACGGCCTGGCCGGCGTACATCACGCACACGCGCTGGGCGGTTTCAGCCACCACGGCGAGGTCGTGGGTGATCAGCACCAGGCCCATGTCCTGTTCTTTTTGCAGGGCCAGCAGCAGGTCCATGATCTGCGCCTGGATGGTCACGTCCAGGGCGGTGGTCGGTTCGTCGGCGATCAGCAGCTTCGGCTCGCCGGCAATCGCCATGGCAATCGCCACACGCTGGCTCATGCCGCCGGACAGTTGATGCGGGTAGGCGTCCATGCGACTGGCCGCGCCGGGGATCTCGACTTTTTCCAGCAATTCGATGGCGCGTTTGCGGGCGGCCTTGCCGGACATCTTCAGGTGCAGGCGCAGGACTTCTTCGATCTGGAAGCCCACGGTGTAACTGGGGTTGAGCGCGGTCATCGGGTCCTGGAAGACCATCGCCAGGTCTTTGCCGACGATCTGCCGGCGCTGGCGGTTGCTCAGCTTGAGCATGTTCTTGCCGTCGAAGTTCAGCGCGTCGGCGGTGACGATGCCGGGGTGCTCGATCAGCCCCATCAGCGCCATCATGGTCACGGATTTACCCGAGCCCGATTCGCCGACGATGGCCAGGACTTCGCCTTTTTCCACGCTCAGGTCCAGGCCGTCGACCACCGGCACAGCGGTGGCGTCGCCGAAGCGGACGTTGAGATTCTTGATTTCTAGCAGTGACATGGGAATCTCCTCAGGCGGCATTCTTGAGTTTCGGGTCCAGCGCATCGCGCAGCCCGTCGCCCATCAGGTTGATTGCCAGCACGCTGAGCAAAATGGTCAAGCCAGGCAGGCTCACGACCCACCAGGCGCGTTCGATGTAGTCGCGGGCCGAAGCCAGCATGGTGCCCCACTCCGGGGTCGGCGGCTGGACGCCGAGGCCGAGGAAGCCCAGGGCGGCGGCGTCGAGGATCGCCGAGGAAAAGCTCAGTGTCGCCTGGACGATCAGCGGGGCCATGCAGTTAGGCAGCACGGTGATGAACATCAGGCGTGGCAGGCCGGCACCGGCCAGGCGGGCGGCGGTCACGTAGTCGCGGTTCAGCTCGCCCATCACGGCGGCACGGGTCAGGCGCACGTAGGACGGCAGCGAAACGATGGCGATGGCGATCACGGTGTTGATCAGGCCAGGGCCGAGGATGGCGACGATCGCCACGGCCAGCAGCAGCGAAGGCAGGGCCAGCATGATGTCCATCAGGCGCATGATGGTCGGGCCGAGCAGGCGCGGGAAGAACCCGGCGAACAGTCCCAGCAGGATGCCCGGGATCAGCGACATCACCACCGACGACAAGCCGATCAGCAGCGACAGGCGCGAACCCTGGATCAGGCGCGACAGCAAGTCGCGGCCCAGCTCGTCGGTGCCCAGCAGGAATTGGATCTGCCCGCCTTCAAGCCACGCCGGCGGCGTCAGCAGGAAGTCGCGGTATTGCTCACTCGGGTCGTGAGGCGCGACCCACGGCGCAAAGAGCGCGCAGAACACCACCAGGATCATGAACAGCAGCCCGGCCACGGCGCCCTTGTTGCGGGAAAACGCGTGCCAGAATTCTTTGTACGGGGACGGGTACAGCAGGCTTTGATCGACTGCTACCGCGGTAGTTGGAGTACTCATGGTTTTGATCTCAGCGCTGGTGACGAATGCGTGGGTTGGCAAAGCCGTAGAGGATGTCCACGACGAAGTTGACCAGAATCACCAGGCAGGCGATTAACAGGATGCCGTTCTGCACCACGGGATAGTCCCGGGCGCCGATAGCTTCGATCAGCCACTTGCCGATGCCCGGCCAGGAGAAGATCGTTTCGGTCAGGACCGCACCGGCCAGCAGTGTGCCGACCTGCAGGCCGACCACGGTCAGCACCGGGATCAGCGCGTTGCGCAGGCCGTGCACGAACACCACGCGCGACGGCGACAGGCCCTTGGCGCGGGCGGTGCGGATGTAGTCTTCGCGCAGTACTTCGAGCATCGAAGAACGGGTCATGCGGGCGATCACCGCCAGCGGAATGGTGCCCAGCACGATGGCCGGCAGGATCAGGTGGTGCAGCGCATCGAGGAACGCGCCCGGCTCATCGGCCAACAAGGTGTCGATCAGCATGAAGCCGGTTCTCGGCTCGATGTCGTAGAGCAGGTCGATCCGTCCCGACACTGGCGTCCAGCCCAGGGACACCGAGAAGAACATGATCAGGATCAGGCCCCACCAGAAGATCGGCATCGAATACCCCGCCAGGGAGATGCCCATCACCCCATGGTCGAACAGGGACCCTCGCTTGAGTGCCGCGATCACCCCGGCCAGCAGGCCCAGGATACCGGCGAACAACAGCGCGGCCATGGACAGTTCCAGGGTCGCGGGAAATAGTGAACTGAACTCGGTCCATACGCTTTCACGGGTACGCAGCGATTCGCCGAGGTCGCCGTGGGCCAGTTTGCCGATGTAGTCCAGGTACTGGGCATACAGCGGTTTGTTGAGGCCAAGGCGTTCCATTGCCTGTGCATGCATTTCGGGATCGACCCGACGTTCGCCCATCATCACTTCCACGGGGTCGCCGGGGATCATGCGAATCAACGCGAAGGTCAGCAAGGTGATGCCGAAGAACGTGGGGATCAATAATCCCAGTCGGCGGGCAATAAAACTAAACATCTTCAGGTGTACCTCATCAGCCGGTTAGGCGTGCCCGGCAATCCCTGGGTTAGGGTTGCCGGGCGTTTTCTTATCTACTTCACCTGGGTGGTGGCGAAGTTGTTGGTGGTGAGCGGGCTAATCACGTAGCCCTCTACGTTGTTGCGCATTGCAGTGAACATGCGGGTGTGGGCCATGCTGATCCAGGGTTGGTCCTGGTTGAAAATCACCTGGGCCTGCTCATAGAGCTTGATGCGCTCCTCGGGGTTCACTGTGGCGCGAGCCTGGTCGATCAGCGCCTGGAACTTCTCGTTGCACCAGCGCGCGTAGTTTTCGCCGTTCTTGGCGGCCTCGCAACTGAGCATAGGCGTCAGGAAGTTATCCGGGTCGCCGTTGTCGCCCGCCCATCCGGCGGAGACCATGTCGTGCTCGCCGTTTTTCGCGCGCTTGAGCATTTCGCCCCATTCCATCACGCGGATGTCGACCTTGATCCCGACCTTGGCCAGGTCCGCCTGCATCATCTGCGCGCCGAGCATCGGGTTGGGGTTGGTCGGGCCGCCGCCGTTGCGGGTGAACAGGGTGAACACGGTGCCTTCCGGCACGCCGGCTTCCTTGAGCAACTGGCGTGCCTTGTCCAGGTCGCGGGTCGGGTTCTTCAGGTCGTGGTTGAAGCCCAACAGTGTCGGTGGGTACGGGTTGACCGCTACGGTGGCGTTGCCCTTGCCGAACAGTGCGTTGACGTAGGCTTCCTTGTCGAAGGCCAGGTCGATGGCTTTGCGCACCCGCACGTCGCTCATGTACTTGTGGCTGGTGTTCAGGGCGGTGTAGGAAACGGTCATCGCATCCAGCTCGGCGACCTTCAGGTTCGGGTCTTTCTTGATGCTGGGGATGTCATCGGGTTTGGGGTACAGCGCGATCTGGCACTCGTTGGTCTTGAGTTTCTGCATGCGCACGTTGTTGTCGGTGGCGATGGCCAATACCAGCGCATCGGCCGGCGGCTTGCCACGGAAGTAGTCCGGGTTGGCCTTGAAGCGAACCTGGGCGTCCTTGTTGTAGCGCTGGAAGACGAACGGCCCGGTGCCGACCGGCTTGCTGTTGAGGTCCCCGGCCTTGCCTGCCTTGAGCAACTGGTCGGCGTATTCGGCCGGGTAGATCGAGGAGAAGGCCATGGCGATGTCGGCCAAAAATGGCGCTTCGCGGCGGGTCAGGCTGAACTTGACCGTGTGCTCGTCGACTTTCTCGACGCTTTTGAGCAGTTCCTTGAAGCCCATGCTTTCAAAGTAGGGGAAGCCCACGCTCGACAGTTTGTGCCACGGGTGGTTCGGGTCCAGCTGGCGCTGGAAGCTCCAGACCACGTCGTCGGCGTTCATGTCGCGGGTCGGCTTGAAGTAGTCGGTGGTGTGGAACTTGACGCCCTTGCGCAGGTGGAAGGTGTACGTCAGGCCATCGTCACTGATGTCCCAGGATTCGGCCAGGGCCGGAATCACCTCGGTGGTGCCGGGCTTGAAGTCGGCCAGGCGATTGAAAATGGTTTCCGCCACGGCATCGGCGGTGACTGCAGTCGTGTACTGGACCATGTCGAAGCCTTCCGGACTGGCTTCTGTGCAAACCACCAAGGGTTTGGCCGTGGCGCCAACGGCGACGCTCAGCAATGCGGCGGCGATGGCGGCGCGTAGGGGGATCATGTTCATCGTCAATCCTCTGCAATCGGGTAAATGGCAAAAGACCGGACGGGCGACCTTGTGAGTCGACCGCCCAGTGGCAGTTTAGAGAATGTTGAACGGAATGGTGGTGACCAGGCGGAACTCGTTGAGGCTGCCGTCGGCCTGGTTTTCGCTGGCGCGGTGTGCGGTGTAGGTCGCACGGACCGCGGTGGCTTTCAGTGGGCCGCTTTGTACGGCATAGGACGCGCCGATGCCGTATTCGTAGTGGTGCTCACCGTCCATGGCGCGGACATCGCTATAACCGGTGCTGTTGTAGTGAGTACCGTCGATGCCCCAGCCGCGAGCCTGGTAGATGTTGAACTTCAGGCCCGGCACGCCGTATTCGGCCATGTTCAGGCCGTAGGCGATCTGGAAGGATTTCTCGTTCGGGCCGTTGAAGTCCGACAGCAGGGAGTTGGCCAGGTAGATGCCGTTGGTTTCGTGCAGGTAGTCGAAGTACTCGTTACCGTTCACTTCCTGGTAGGAGAAGGTCAGGCTATGGGCCTGATGCGTCAGGCCGAACGACAGGGAGTAGGTGTCGTTGTCGATCTCGCCCAGTTTGCTTTTGCCCGAATCCACGGTCTTGTAGTAGTTCAGGCCGGTGGTCAGGCTCAGCACCGAGCTGTCGCCCAGTTCATGGGTGGCGCCGAAGTAGTACTGGTTCCAGAGGTCTTCGGCCTGGGTCGCCCACAGGCTGGTTTTCAGGCTGGCCAGAGGCTGGTAGGTGATGCCTGCCGTGTTGACGTGATCGGTTTCAACGCTGCTGTCGCCGTATTCGGAACGGAATTTGCGCTGGCTCTCTTCGGTACGTGGCGAGTTGCGGTCGAAGGTGGCGATGTCGAAACCCAGGTTTTCGAACTCTTCGCTGTGCAGGCTCACGCCCTGGAAGCTGGAGGGCAGGGCACGGTTGCCGATGACGTCGACCATCGGGCTGCTGAAGTTCTGGCGGCCGGCAGTCAGGGTGGTGTTGGAAACGCGGGCCTTGACGTTGGCCAGGCCCAGTTTGCTCCACTGGCCCACGGCGTCGCCGCCTTCGCGGGTCAGGGTACGGTTGTTGCCGGCACCAGGACGGGTGGTCGGGGCACCGCCATTGTTGGACGCCAGGTCCTTGCGATCCTGGTCCAGGGCGATGACGTTGTAGGCGGCCAGTTCGGTGCTGAAGCCCACGGTGCCTTCGGTGAAGCCCGAGTTGTACTTGATGATGGTGCCTTGCAGCCAGTTGATGCGGCGGTCGGTCTCGCGTGCTTCGCCGTTCTTGCGATAGGTGAGTTTCGCGCCGCGCTTGAATTGCTCGTTGGCGTACCAGTTGCGCGTGCTGCCACTGATGGATTGGCCGTCGATGAAGCCCTTGGCTTCGCTTTGCTCGCTGGTGGTCTTGAGGGTCACCGGGGTGACCGCCTGGCTCTGGGATTCTGCATAGGCCGTGGCGGTGATGCTGCTGATGGCCAGGGCCAGTATCGCGGTGCTGCTCAGTTTCATGGGTAACGCTCCTTTCTTTCTTTTTTAATGCCGGTCTTTTTAGGTGATACGGCTATTGGTTTTTGCAACTCATTCACAGCTAGCAAACGTTTGCATGGCGCCTGATCGGCGAATTCAGGCAAGACGTCTGCGTGAGGGCTTCCAGGGGAAGCCCTCGCTGTATGGCTAAGCGGTTATGGGTTCAGGCTGACGCCCGAGAACACGTTGCGACCGAAGGGGCTGACTTTGAACCCTTCGACTTTGGCACTCAGCGGCTGGTTGACCGTCGAGTGGGCAACAGGGGTGATCGGCACTTGCTGCTTGAGCAACTGCTGGGCCTGTTTGTAGAGCACGGTGCGCTGGTCGCGGTCGGTGACGACCTTGGCCTGCTTGATCAGCTTGTCGTAGTCCTGGTCACACCACATGGAGTAGTTGTTGCCGCCAATGGCGTCGCAGCTGTACAGCGTGCCCAACCAGTTGTCCGGGTCCCCGTTGTCGCCGGTCCAGCCGATCAGGCTGATGTCGTGCTCGCCGTTCTTGGTGCGCTTGATGTACTCGCCCCATTCATAGCTGACGATCTTCACTTTCAGGCCGATCTTGGCCCAGTCGGCCTGGAGCATTTCGGCCATCAGCTTGGCGTTGGGGTTGTACGGACGCTGCACGGGCATGGCCCAGAGGGTGATTTCGGTGCCTTCCTTGACCCCGGCGGCCTTGAGCAATTCCTTGGCTTTTTCCGGGTTGTAGGGCGCGTCCTTGATGGTGTCGTCGTAGGACCATTGGGTCGGCGGCATGGCGTTCTGCGCCAGTTGCCCCGCGCCCTGATACACGGCATTGAGAATGCCTTGCTTGTTCACCGCCATGTCCAGCGCCTGGCGCACTTCGACCTGGTCGAACGGCTTGTGGCGGGTGTTATAGGCGATGTAGCCCAGGTTGAAACCGGGCTTCTCGATCAACTGCAACTTGGGGTCGTTCTTCAAGGCTGGTACGTCGGCCGGACGCGGATGCAGGGTGACCTGGCATTCGTTGGCCTTGAGCTTCTGCACCCGTACCGACGCGTCGGTGTTGATGGAGAAGATCAGGTTGTTCAGCTTGACCCGTTCCGGCGCCCAGTACTGCTGGTTGGCGACGTAGCGGATGTTGGAATCTTTCTGGTAGCTCTTGAACTCGAACGGCCCGGTACCGATCGGCTTCTGGTTGATGTCGCTCGGCTTGCCGTTCTTGAGCAACTGGTCGGCGTACTCGGCCGACAGGATCGCGGCAAAACTCATGGCGATGTTCTGGATGAACGCGGCGTCCACGCTGTTGAGAGTCATGACCACGGTCAACGGCCCGGTCGCTTCCACCTTGGCGATGTTCTTGTTCAGGCTCATGCCGTTGAAGTACGGGAACTCGGTGGGGTAGGCCTTGCGGAACGGATGCTGCGGATCAAGCATGCGGTTGAAGGTGAACAGCACGTCGTCGGCGTTGAAATCCCGGGTCGGTGTGAAGTAGTCGGTGGTATGAAACTTCACGCCTTCGCGCAGGTGAAACGTGTACTTCAGGCCGTCTTCGGAAATGTCCCAGCTGGTCGCCAGGCCGGGGACGACATTGGTCGCGCCTTTTTCAAACTCGGCCAGGCGGTTGTACAGCGGCTCGGCGGCATCGTTGTCGGTGGCCGTGGTGTATTGCGCGGTGTCGAAACCGGCAGGGCTGCCTTCTGAACAGAACACCAGGCTGCCGCCAGCGGCCTGGGCTGCGGAGGTCGCGGCCAGCAGGCCGGTGCCCAGCAATGCGGATAAAACCAAGGTATGGCGCATGACGCTCCCTCTCTCGTTCTGGGTGTTTTAACAGTGAACCGGTGTCCTTCCGGGGACCCGGAGCACTGAGCTCATTCCATTGCGTCGCGATGCCGCAGGATCAGCACGCCGTCCAGGCCTCGACGGTAGGAGTCGTGGGCCAGGCGGTAAATGCGTAATGCCTGAAAGACTTGTGGGAAAAGGCGATACGTCCTAAACCAACTGCTGTGGTATGCAGTGCTTTTGGATGTAGGCGATTTCCTGAGTCTTGGCTTAAAGCAACGGCATGCCGTGGGAGCGAGCCCTGCTCGCGATGGTGTTGTTGGTACACCGCCATCGCGCTTAAAAAGGAGCCGCTACGCCCGAAGCGTCGGACCGGCCCAGCGGGAGCAAGCTCCCTCGCCACAGGTCACCTTATTTGCTGACGCTGACGCCGTAGAAGGAGTTCAAGCCAAATGGGCTGATCTTGAAATCCTGCACGTTGGCGCGCATGGGTTGATACACCGTCGAGTGAGCGATAGGTGTCATTGGCACGGCATCCTTGAGGACGTGTTGTGCCTGTTTGTACAGTTCGGTGCGTTTGGACTGGTCGGAGGTGCGCTTGGCTTGCTTGACCAGATCGTCGAATTTCTTGTCGCACCACTTGGAGAAGTTGTTGCCGGCCAGCGAGTCGCAGCCGAACAGCACGTTGAGCCAGTTGTCCGGGTCACCGTTGTCACCGCTCCAGCCGATGATCATCGCCTGGTTCTCGCCACCTTTGGAACGCTTGATGTACTCGCCCCATTCGTAGCTGACGATGTTGACGTTCAGGCCGATTTTCTTCCAGTCGGACTGCAGCATCTCGGCCATCAGCTTGGCATTCGGGTTGTACGGACGCTGGACCGGCATCGCCCACAGGGTGATGTTGGTGCCTTCCTTGACGCCGGCTTCCTTGAGCAGCTCCTTGGCTTTCTCAGGGTCGTACTTGGCGTCCTTGATGGTGGTGTCGTAGGACCATTGGGTCGGCGGCATGGCGTTGACGGCCAACTGGCCGGCGCCCTGGTAGACCGAATCGATGATCTGCGGCTTGTTGACCGCCATGTCCAGCGCCTGGCGGACTTTCAGGTTGGCCAGCACGTTCGGCTCGTTGCTGCCCTTGATCTTGTCCATCACGTTATAGGCGATGTAGCCCAGGTTGAAACCCGCCTGGTCAGGCATCTTCAGCGTTTTATCTTCCTTCAGGGCCTTGAGGTCGGCCGGGCGTGGGAAGAGGGTGATCTGGCATTCGTTTTTCTTGAGTTTCTGCATGCGCACCGACGGGTCGGTGGTGATGGCGAAGATCAGGTTGTCGATCTTCACGTCGTCAGGCTTCCAGTAGTCCTTGTTCCCGGTGTAGCGGATGTTGGAGTCTTTCTGGTAGCTCTTGAACACGAACGGGCCGGTGCCGACTGGCTTCTGGTTGATGTCCGGGGCCTTGCCTTCCTTGAGCAACTGGGCGGCGTATTCGGCGGACTGGATCGAGGCGAAGCTCATGGCCATGTTCTGGATGAACGCGGCGTCGACATCCTTGAGGGTGAACTTGACAGTGTGGTCGTCGACTTTATCGATCTTGGTGATGTTGGTGTCCATCCCCATGTCGGTGAAGTACGGGAACTCGGTCGGGTAGGCCTTACGGAACGGGTCATCCTTGCTGATCATGCGATTGAAGGTGAACAGCACGTCGTCGGCGTTGAATTCGCGGGTCGGCTTGAAGTACGGGGTGGTATGGAACTTGACGCCTTCTCGCAGATGGAAGGTGTAGGTCAGGCCGTCTTCGGAAATATCCCACTTGGTCGCCAGGCCAGGAATCACGGCGGTGCCGCCACGTTCGAACTGGGTCAGGCGGTTGAACATGGTCTCTGCAGAGGCGTCGAAGTCGGTTCCGGTGGTGTACTGACCAGGGTCAAAACCGGCCGGGCTCCCTTCGGAGCAGAACACCAGGTTAGTCGCGGCTTGGGCGAAAGGTGCGCTGGCTAATAAGCTCGCGCCGACTAAAAACGGAATGACCGCTTGTTTAAGCATGTTGGCCTCATGATTTGTTGTCATTTTTTGATTTGAGGGCGACCTCGTGAGTCGTCCTGCCGATACTTATGCAGGCCCCATACCCAATGCAAGATCCAGAACGGTCACAAGTCCGAAACAGTGGCACGAACGTACCTTAATGTCGCATCTGTGTAACTTCCGGCGCATTTGATCGTTTGCGCGTGTTTTTTCGGGGCAAATAGCGCCCTTTCCCGGTGCGTTGAGCGGCCGCAGCGCACTGGAAATGGGCAGGTGTTACTTCTTCAAACCCACGCCGTAGAAGGGCGTGAGGCCGAATGGGCTGAGTTTGAAATCCACCACTTGCCTGTTTATCGGTTGGAATACCGTGGAGTTGGCGATCGGGGTGATCGGCACCTGTTGCTTGAGGATTTTCTGCGCTTGTTGGTACAAATCGATCCGTTTCTGGCGGTCTGTCGAGACTTTGGCCTGCTGGATCAAGCGGTCATACGCCGGGTCGCACCACTTGGCGTAGTTGCTGCCCTTGACCGCCGCGCAGCTGTACAGCACCCCCAGCCAGTTGTCGGGGTCGCCGTTGTCGCCGGTCCAGCCGTAGATCATTGCATCATGTTCGCCATTCTTTGCACGCTTGATGTACTCGCCCCATTCATAGCTGACGATGTTGGCCTTGATCCCGATCTTGGCCCAATCCTGCTGGATCATCTGTGCAGACATTCGCGCATTGGGGTTGGAGGCGCGCTGCACCGTCATCGCCCATAAATCGATGGTTGTACCGGGCGCAACTCCGGCCTCCTTCAGTAGCGCCTTGGCCTTGGTCACGTCATGAGGCGCGTCCTGGATGGTCGGGTCGAACGACCACTGGGCCGGCGGCAAGGCGTTCTGGGCCAGCTGCCCGGCGCTCTGGTACACGGCCTTGATGATCGCCGGCTTGTCGATGGCCATGTCCAGCGCCTGGCGGACCTTGAGCTGATCCAGGGGCGGGTGCGTGACGTTGTAGGCCAGGAAACCCAGATTGAAACCGGGCTGCTTGAGCACTTGCAGGTTCGGGTCTTGCTCGATCACCTCGATGTCGGCCGGGCGCGGGTAACCGCTGACCTGGCATTCGCCGCGCTTGAGCTTTTGCAGGCGCACGGCGGCGTCCGGGGTGATGGAAAAAATCAGGTTGTCGAGCTTCACGTCCTCGGGTTTCCAGTACGCGGTGTTGGCGGCGTAGCGGATCTGCGAGTCCTTCTGGTAGCGCTTGAACACGAACGGCCCGGTGCCGACGGGTTTCTGGTTGAGGTCGCCGGCCTTGCCTTCCTTCAACAACTGCGCCGCGTATTCGGCGGACTGCACGGAGGCGAAACTCATCGCCAGGTTTTGCACGAAGGCGGCATCGACGTTGTTCAGGTTGAAGCGCACGGTGTGTTCGTCGACTTTCTCGACGCTTTTGATCGTGGTGTTCAGGCCCATGTCGGTGAAGTACGGCGACTCGGTGGGATAGGCCTGGCGAAACGGGTGTTGGGGGTCGAGCAGGCGCTGGAAGGTGAACAGCACGTCGTCGGCGTTGAACTCGCGGGTGGGGGTGAAGTAGTCGGTGGTGTGGAATTTCACCCCGTCGCGCAGGTGGAAGGTGTAGGCCAAGCCATCGGGGGATACGTCCCAGCTCGTCGCCAATCCGGGTTCGACTTCGGTGCCGCCGCGTTTGAATTGGGTGAGGCGGTTGAAGACGGTTTCGGCCGAGGCGTCGAAGTCGGTGCCGCTGGTGTATTGGCTGGGGTCGAACCCGGCGGGGCTGGCTTCGGAGCAGTAGACCAGGGTGGTGGCGGCCTGGGCCATTGGGGCGCTGCTGATCAGGGCCAGGGTGAGCAGGAGGGGCTTGAAGGTGGTTCTGTCCATGAAATCCCTTGGGGGGTGGTGAGGTTTTCAGGAGAGTAGCGTTGCGGGTGGGGGTGTTGGAAATATCGAAAAGTGAGGGGGACCGTTGGGTTTGGGTATAGCCTCTTGGACGAGGCGGCCTTACAGCCGGCCTGGCTCTCCCGGTCGTACACTCGTCAGGTCTGTGGGAGCAAAGCTTGCTCGCGAGGCGGCCTGACAGCCGACCTGGCTCTCCCGGTCGTACACCCGTCAGGTCTGTGGGAGCAAAGCTTGCTCGCGAGGCGGCCTGACAGCCGACCTGTCTCCCGGTTGTACGTCGATCAAACTGTGGGAGCGAGCTTGCTCGCGATGGCGGTCTGATTGAGTACATATCCATTGCTGCGGTAACGGCCACTTCGGGTTCCGCCCTGACGGCGGGTCACTTTCGAAAAGCCCGGAAGCCGGCCCAGTCGAAAGTAACCAAAGCGCTCCTGCCCCACCACTCGGTGCCTCGCCTAGGCTCGGCATGCCCTCACTCCGGCATTGCTCCGTGAGCCCGCCGCGAAGGGCCATCGATGACCCAGCGCGGCTATCCCGGCATCCATGCCGGGATGCCCACTGCACAATGCCTGCGTTCGGCCAGCGTGGTTAACGGGGCGCCCGAGATCAACGTCCACCGCGAGGCGGCCTAGTAGCCGACCTGGCTCCCCCGGTCGTACACCCATCAGATCTGTTTGAGCAGGACCTGTGGGAGCAAAGCTTGCTCGCGAGGCGGCCTTATAGCCGACCTGTCTCCCGGTTGTACGTCGATCAAACTGTGGGAGCGAGCTTGCTCGCGATGGCGGTCTGATTGAGTACATATCCATTGCTGCGGTAACGGCCACTTAGGGTTCCGCCCTGACGGCGGCTCACTTTTGAGAAGCGCAAAAGTAAGCAAAACGCTATATGCCCCACCACTTGGCACCTCGCTTTGGCTCGGTGTGCCCTCACTCCGGCATTGCTCCGTGGGCCCGCCGCGAAGGGCCATCCATGGCCCAGCGCGGCTATCCCGGCATCCATGCCGGGATGCCCACTGCGCAATGCCTGCGTTCGGCCAGCGTGGTTAACGGGGCGCCCGAGATCAACGTCCACCGCGAGGCGGCCTAACAGCCGACCTGGCTCTTGGTAAGACCGTGTTCCTCCTGTGGGAGCGAGCTTGCTCGCGATAGCGGAGGGTCAGTTGGCGGTGATGTTGGCTGTGCCGGCGTTATCGCGAGCAAGCTCGCTCCCACAGGTTTTTGTGTTGTGTGCAGAGGCTGTGAACACCTGTAAATCCATGTGGGAGCGAGCTTGCTCGCGATGGCGGAGGGTCAGTTGGCGGTGATGTGGGCTGTGCTGACGTCTTCGCGAGCAGGCTCGCTCCCACAGGTTTTTGTGTCGTGTACAGAGGCTGTGAACACCTGTAAATCCATGTGGGAGCGAGCCTGCTCGCGATAGCGGAGGGTCAGTTGGCGGTGATGTGGGCTGTGCTGCCGTTATCGCGAGCAAGCTCGCTCCCACAGGGTTCTCGAGCGTTCAAAAATCCTGTGCTCGCCACAAACCCCTTGTGGGAGCGAGCTTGCTCGCGATGGCGGTGGTTCAGTCGATGAAGATGTTGGATGTGCTGGCCTCTTCGCGAGCAAGCTTTGCTCCCACAGAACTGACGAGTGTATGACCGGGAGAGCCAGGTCGGCTATAAGGCCGCCTCGATTTTGATCTTGATCTGGGGCGCCCCGTTAACCACGATGGCCGAACGCAGGCATTGCGCAGTGGGCACCTCGGCATGGATGCCGAGGTAGCCGCGCTGGGCCATGGATGGCCCTTCGCGGCGGCCCACGGAGCAATGCCGGAGTGAGGGCACACCGAG
>NZ_JBFREY010000064.1:0-13955 GCF_052114545.1 Pseudomonas sp. KB_12
CGGCCGTCGTCGGAACGCAGGATCGGCAGCACCGGCATCCACTCACCGACTTTCAGTTCGGTCTTCGACACCTTGGCCTTGAGGGCGACGCCCAGGCGACCGAAGTCATCGGCCGGACGACCGTCATCGTGCACCGGCAGCAGTTGCGTGCCGGCCGTGCCGCGGCCACCGTCTAGCTTCACCGAGTACAGGCCCAGCACGTCCACGCCGAAACCGACCACACCCTGAGTGAAACCGGACTTGGCGTCGAGGATGAAGTTCTGGGTCCATTCCTCGGCCTTGCCTTGGGCGGCGTTCGGGTTGGTGAAGTTACGGTTGAAATAGGCGTTGCGCAGGGTCAGCGTGGCCTTGGCGTCATCGACGAAGCCTTCGGCGCTGGCGGTCATGGGCAGAAACGCCGCAAGGCTGCTGCAACCGAGCAGAATCAGGGCGGGGCTGGTGTTGAGAAGGGTACGGCGGTTTGGACGGTTGTCGGGCAAAAAACGGACACGTGTGCTCACTATGACGCTCCCTACTTTTTTTGTTGTTTTTATTTGTCATACGTCGTCGTACAACATGAGGGGATTATTTGGAAGCGGCTCCTCGTTGTCAACTGGCCATTATCGGAATTATCCAACTCGGGAGTGCTTCAAAATGAGGCATTTCAATGGTCGTCACCCATCTAGGTCAAGATCGCAGGCCGTGGCGCCGGGCACATTCGGGGCTTGAGAATAGCGGGGAGGGTGCTTGGTTGTGCGATGACTGGTCTAAGACATTAGTCGAATGTCCCCGATCAGAAGGCTTAAGCGGACTCTTGTGGCGAGGGAGCTTGCTCCCGCTGGACTGCGAAGCAGGCCCAGGTTCTGTATTTCAGCACAAAATCTTGGGGCGGCTTCGCCACCCAGCGGGAGCAAGCTCCCTCGCCACAGGGGTGTGTTGTTAACCCTATTTCCAGTCCAAACAGGCCTGTGTTTATCCAGATGTAGGATCGTTCGGGATCGGGCTACGTTGTCTTGCGCCGTTGCCTACAACTGCGCCAGAATCCGCCGGCTTGTGCGCCTTGGGGCCAGGGCTTTATCGTTTCCGGGTCGCTGATTGAATCAGCGATCGGGTTTGGTAGCCCTGGTGTCGGTGCATAGCGTCATCGCTTGCAAGTGCAATCATGCACTTTGCTTTTTGGTGGCCATGCGCAGGGCCTCTTCGGAGGCGCCGGCTCCGATGCCCGGTCTACCAACCTTCGTATGGCCGCCACCCTAATTCGTTTGGTAGCGAGAGGGTGTTGGCTCCCATCTACAGCATCGGAGCTTCATCTATGTTCAAACCAACACCCAACCCACCGGATACAGATCCATCCAGCTCAAAAGCGTTCGACAAAGCCGCCGACCGCATCCTCGATTCCTACCTCAAGCCCAAACCCAGCAAACCCGAGGCCGATCCCGGCCAACTGTTCACTGTCGTCAACGGCGTCGACACCGAGACCCTGCTCGCCAACCTCAGCGAAAACCTGGCCTCGGCCAACGCCATGGTCAATGACTTGGCCTTCGACCTGGAAGGTCCCAGGCGCCACATTGCCCTGGGCATCCAGCAACTGATCGAACTGAGCGCAATGCTGGCAAATCGTGCGCTGGACAACGTCGAAGCACGCCAGCCGACATAGCGCAAAACCCGCTTTTGTGGCGAGGGAGCTTGCTCCCGCTCGGTTCTGTAGGAGCTGGCGAAGCCTGCGATCTTTTGATCTTGATCTTTCGCTTGCGACTCAATTGTCTGGGACAAGATCGCAGCCTCGTTGCACTCGACAGCTCCTACAGAACCGAGCGGGAGCAAGCTCCCTCGTCACAAAAGCCTTCCCACAGGGATCCCCAGTGTTTTCAAAGTTGGGTGAATGCTAGTCTTGCTCAACGCTGTTGCCAGGGAGCCCTCATGGGCAATCACAAGATCGAGATTCGTCGCAGTAACGTCGAGAAAATCCTGTTGGCCGCCGAGAAGGTCTTTGCCGAGAAAGGCTTCGGCAGCACCGCCATGGCCGACATCGCCGCCGAAGTGCAATTGCCTCGTTCCAACCTGCATTACTACTTCAGCACCAAGAGCGAGCTGTACAGCGCCGTGCTGTTCGACCTGCTGGAGGTCTGGAAACAGGACGCCTTGTGCTTCGAAATGTTCGACGACCCGCGGGTGGTGCTCAGCAGCTACATCCGCGCCAAGATGAACCACTCCCGCAGCCGGCCCTACGGCTCGAAGGTCTGGGCCAACGAAATCATCCACGGCGCCCCGACGCTGGGCCAGGCGCTGGACGCCAGCCTCTATGACTGGGCCAAGATGAAGGAAGCGAAAATCCGCCAGTGGGTTGAGGACAAACGCATCCTGCCGGTGGAGCCTTCAAGCCTGCTCTACATGATCTGGGCTTCGACCCAGCATTACGCCGACTTCGACCACCAGATCAATATCCTCAACGACCACCAGCCGTTGTCGGACATGCAGTTCGAGCGGGCGGTGCAGACGGTGACCAGTGTGATTTTGCGGGGGATTGGGTTGGAGCCGTAGCCCGCTATCAGGCTGATGCTCCGCAGCGTAAGTGGATTTACTAGGTCGGTTATTTACGAACTCGTTGAGTCTCCGTCTTCAACCTTTTTAGGTTTTTCCAAGCACTGCGCTTGGCTATCATTCTTGTTTTGTAGACCCTGGCATTCAACGCCGATTTGTCGGCCACCGAAAAATTTTTAGCGTTTTCTAAGTTGCGTAAAGCTTTATTGTATATATCTAGCCTTTCAATATCGGCTTCTATGGAGGTTTGAGGGTTTTTTTTCACATAGCTATCCCATTTTCTCGCATCTTGCCTTAGGTTTCTTTCGTAGGTGCGATCTCGGAGTAGCTTTAAGGTTGCTTTTTTTTTGTAGGTATGAGGCGCGTTGTTCCATATCTCTGGCTCTGGCGGTAATCCTGCCGCCACGCTGCGTTTTTTACCTAAGGCAGTCGATGAAAAATTTAACCCAATTGGTCTATCAGTTCGTGCAATTGTTCTTGATGAAAGATTTAACCCATTTAGATTTTTTACGAAGTTCCATGGTTTGATTATATAGATAAAACTATTCCCGCTCGGATCATACCGATTAACCGGATCCCCCCCACAATATGCATACGCATTAATCCCCCCGTCCCCAAAAGGACTCAATTCATCTGGGTTATTAAACCGCATCAACACCGGATTAAACGCCCGATTACCCTGTCCCAATAAATAATGCCCCGTTACCGGATCGGGGCGCTCGCCATTGAACCCCAGCAAGCTGCTCAAGCCACTTTCCGTAGACCGATGACCATAGGCGGTATATGCCATCGGCTGGGTATCAGTACCGGCCAGTGTTTGCAAAACCGACCGCTGCTGGTCCGTTGCCAACAGCGTCGTCTCGGTGACATTGGCGATGTGCAAGCGTTGCGCCAGGGGCTGGGCTTCATGGCGAAGGATGGTGAGTTCCACCTGGCCTTCGATCTCGTTGACCAACTCGTCGTTCTGGTAGAAGCGCTGTGTGTCCAGATGCTCCGCAGGCTTCAAGCCTGTCAGGCGGTCCAGGGGGTCGTATTGGTAGCGGCACAGTATCTTCATCGTTGACGTCGACATGGGCTGGGCTCTAGTGGGTGGGTTCGGCTGTTTAAGGCTCGGGGATTTTTTGGGGGGTGTCTACTAGCAGAACTGTTAGTCCAGGGGGAGTCTTGAGATTGGTGTTGGGGCTGATGGCCTCATCGCGAGCAAGCTCGCTCCCACAGGGGATCGGTGGTGAACACAAATCCACTGTGGGAGCGAGCTTGCTCGCGATGGCGCCAGTTCAGGCACCCTAACCCTCAGACAGTGACATGATAGGGATTACGCGGATCATGATTCCAATCCAGAAACGGCTTGCCGGTGTCCACCGTCACCATCTCGATGCAGTCCTGCACCGGGCAGGTGATCTGGCACAGGTTGCAGCCCACGCACTCTTCATCGATCACTTCATATTTGTGCGTGCCGTCAGCCTGCTTGAGGCTGGCGATGGCCTGGTGTGAGGTGTCCTCGCAGGCGATGTGGCAGCGGCCGCAGCCGATGCAGGCCTGCTGATCGATCTTGGCGATGACCTGGTAGTTGATGTCCAGGTACTTCCAGTCGGTGGTGTTGCCCACCGCGCGACCGGAAAACGCCTGGAGGTTGGCATGCCCGTGATCGTCCATCCAGCGCGACAGGCCGTCCTTCATCTCTTCGACGATGCGAAAACCATGCAGCATCGCCGCCGTGCAGACCTGCACCGCGCCGCTGCCCAGGGCGATGAATTCCGCGGCGTCGCGCCAACTGCCGATGCCGCCGATGCCGCAGATCGGCAGGCCTTGGGTCTGCGGGTCGCGGGCGATTTCGGCGACCATGTTCAGCGCGATCGGCTTGACCGCCGAGCCGCAGTAACCGCCATGGGTGCTCTGGCTGCCGACGCTGGGCAGGGCGACCATGCGGTCCAGGTCGACGCTGGTGATGGAGTTGATGGTGTTGATCAACGACACCGCATCCGCACCGCCGCGATGGGCCGCGCGGGCGGCGACGCGGATGTCGGTGATGTTCGGCGTGAGTTTGACGATTACCGGCAGCGAGCAATAGGTCTTGCACCAGCGGGTCACCTGCTCGACGTACTCCGGCACCTGGCCGACCGCCGCGCCCATGCCCCGTTCCGGCATGCCGTGGGGGCAACCAAAGTTCAGCTCGATGCCGTCGGCGCCGGTGGCTTCCACCAGCGGCAGGATGTTCTTCCAGGACTCTTCAACGCAGGGCACCATCAGCGACACGATCAGCGCCCGGTCCGGCCAGTCCTTTTTCACCTGGGTGATTTCCCGCAGGTTGATCTCCAGCGAGCGGTCGGTGATCAGCTCGATGTTGTTGATGCCCAATATCTCGCGATTGGCACCGTAGTGGGCCGAATAACGCGAGGACACGTTCACCGCGGCTGGGTCCTCACCGAGGGTTTTCCAGACCACGCCACCCCAACCGGCCTCGAAGGCACGCACGACGTTGTAGGCCTTGTCGGTGGGTGGCGCGGAAGCCAGCCAGAACGGATTGGGCGCTTTGATGCCGGCGAAGACAATCGATAGATCGGCCATTTACGCAGCCTCCACGTTGAGCATCAGTTGAGCGTTGATCGCCTCGGCGGCGAGCTTGCCGTGCTGCACGGCCTGCACGGTGAGGTCCTGGTCCAGGCTGGTGCAGTCGCCGCCGGCGTAGACACCGGGAATGCTGGTGCGCAGGTGTTCGTCCACCAAGATCCGCCCGTCCTGGCGCTTGAGCTCCCGGGCCAGTGGGTCCACCAGCGCGTTGTCGTCGAAGGCTTGGCCGATGGCTTTGAAAATGGCGTCGGCGGGCAGGTCGAAGGTGTCGGTGCCGATGACCAGCCGGCCGTTCTCCAGATGTGTGCGAGAGAAGCGCATGCCGCGCACATTTCCCGTGTCGTCGAGCAACACCTGTTGCGGTTGGGCCCAGGTCAGCAGGCGTACCTGATTGGCCTTGGCGATGTCTTGCTCGTGCAAGGTCGCGCCCATGTCTTCAAGGCCGCGCCGGTAGACCAGGTTGACGTCCCGGGCGCCGAGGCGAGCCATTTGCACGGCCATGTCGATGGCGGTGTTGCCGGCACCGAGCACGATGCAGCGGTCGGCCAGGGGCAACTGGCTCAAGTCGTCGGCCTGGCGCAATTCGCGGATGTATTCGGTGGCGGCCAGCAGCCCTGGCGCTTGTTCGTCACTCAGACCCAGTTGTTTGCTGGCGGCCAGGCCGAGGCCGAGGAACACCGCGTCGAATTGCTGGTGCAGGTCGTTCAGGCTCAGGTTGTCGCCGAGTTTCTGGCCATGGCGGATTTCGATGCCGCCGATGCCCAGCAGGAAGTCCAGTTCACGTTGGGCGTAGTCGTCCACCAGTTTGTACTTGGCGATTCCGTATTCGTTGAGGCCGCCGGCTTTGTCGCGGGCTTCGAAAATCACCACGTCATGGCCGTGCATCGCACTGCGGTGTGCACACGACAAGCCCGCCGGCCCGGCCCCGACGACGGCGATGCGCTTGCCGGTGGCGGCGGCACGCTGGAAGGGGTGTTCGCTGAAGTGGGCGTTGTCCACGGCATAGCGCTGCAACGAGCCGATCAACACGGGCGCGCATTCATGGGCGTTGTTGCGCACGCAGGCTTGCTGGCACAGGACCTCGGTGGGGCAGACCCGAGCGCAACTTCCGCCGAGGATGTTGGCCGAAAGAATCTTCTGCGCCGCGCCTTGGACGTTGTCCTGATGGATGTTGCGGATGAACGAAGGAATGTCGATTTCGCTTGGACAGGCGTTCACACATGGCGCGTCGTAGCAGTACAGGCACCGGGACGCTTCCAGGTGGGCCTGGCGCGCGTTGAGTGGCGGCGCCAGGTCGCTGAAGCGAGCGGCGAGGGTGGCCGGGTCTTCCTGGGAATGGGGGAGGTGACTCAAGGGCTGGATCATGGAGTGGGCCTCACGGTGTTTGAGGTGCTGCCTCTGGTGGGCAGTGGTTTTTTCGGTGTCTGGGCTGTGCCTCATCGCGAGCAAGCTCGCTCCCACACTGGGTGCTGAATCTATGTGCACCGCAGATCCCTGTGGGAGCGAGCTTGCTCGCGATAGGCCGAAGGCCTGGGTTCAGCGCTTCACAGCAATCGGACGCTGTAGTTCAGCCCGCTTGCTCAGCAAATCGAACACCGCCGGATACGCCGGCCGTTCGATATAACGCCCCGCGCTGCGTTCGGCGCGCAAGTCGCCATCGGCCCAGACCAGCCGGCCCTGGCTGATGGTATGGCTGGGCACGCCGCGCACGGTCTTGCCTTCGAAGATGTTGAAGTCCACTTGCTGATGGTGGGTCTTGGCGGAAATCGTGCGACTGCCTTGCGGGTCCCAAAGCACCAGGTCGGCATCGGCGCCGACGCGGATCGCTCCCTTGCGTGGGTAGAGGTTGAAGATCTTCGCGGTGTTGGTGGAGGTGAGGGCGACGAAGTCCTGCATCGACAATTTGCCGCTGTTGACCCCTTCGTCCCAGAGCACGGCCATGCGGTCTTCGATACCGGCGGTGCCGTTGGGGATCTTGCTGAAGTCGTCACGGCCGGCGGCTTTCTGTTCGGCGCAGAAGCAGCAGTGGTCGGTGGCGGTGGTGTGCAGGTTGCCGGACTGCAAGCCGTGCCAGAGCGCCTCTTGGTGTCCGCGCGGGCGGAAGGGCGGGCTCATCACGTAGCCGGCGGCGGTCTGCCAGTCCGGGTCGCGATAGACGCTGTCGTCCAGCAGCAAGTGGCCGGCCAGTACTTCACCGTAGACCGGTTGGCCCTTGCTGCGGGCGTAGGTGATTTCGTCCAGTGCTTCCTTGGTGGACACGTGCACCAGGTACAGCGGTGTACCCAAGGTTTCGGCGATGCGGATGGCGCGGCTCGCGGCTTCGCCTTCCACTTGCGAAGGACGCGACAACGGATGGGCTTCGGGCCCGGTGATGCCCTGGGCCAGCAACTTGCGTTGCAGGTGGTAGACCAGTTCGCCGTTCTCGGCGTGCACGGTGGGCACCGCGCCCAGTTCCAGGCAACGCTCGAAGCTCGCCACCAAGGTGTCGTCGGCGGCCATGATTGCGTTCTTATAGGCCATGAAATGCTTGAAGCTGTTCACGCCGTGATGGTTGACCAGCTCGGCCATTTCCTCGCGGACCTGCTCGCTCCACCAGGTGATTGCCACGTGAAAACCGTAGTCGCTGGCGCTTTTCTCGGCCCAGCCACGCCATTGATGAAAGGCTTCCATCAGCGACTGCTGGGGGTTGGGAATCACGAAGTCGATGATCGAGGTGGTGCCGCCGGCGAGGCCTGCCGCCGTGCCGCTGAAGAAGTCTTCACTGGCGACCGTGCCCATGAACGGCAACTGCATGTGCGTATGGGGGTCGATGCCGCCGGGCATCAGGTATTGGCCGCTGCCATCGAGCACTTCGACGCCGGCCGGAACATCCAGGTTTTCACCAATGGCCTTGATCACACCGTCGGCACACAACACATCGGCGCGATAACTTTCATCATGGGTAATAACGGTGGCACCACGGATCAACAGAGACATTCCGAGTTCCTCGCAGGCATGACCGACTGTTGCCGGTTCTTTATGTTTTATCGATCACGGTTATTAAGTGACGACGTCGTGCAGATTTTCATTCTTGTCACGACTGTCAGGATTAGACGCTAGCTGGAGTTGTTGAAATGAGCAAGATTATTTTTTATTAGCTTATACGATTATTAACTAATTGAAATTAAAGGATTAATTTTAGAAATCACCAAAATGGTGAGCGTGCTCACCATTTTGACGCACTTGACAGGATCATTATTTGAGCGAGATTTGTCATGGTAAATCAGCGGCTTGAAAGCGCTTGAAGTGCGGTCCAGACACCTCGCCTTGATTCGGGGTGCACCACTTTGAATCTCGAACTCGACAGGACGTACAGCTCATCTAGCCTCAAGTTGATGAGCACGAAGTGAAGCAGGGCGGTTAATTGGCTTTAAATCTTTAAATATCAAATGTTTGAGAAGGTTATATCGATCATCTGGTCAGCTCGGCGCGTTATTCGGCACGGTTATTGAGTGCCGTCGTGGTCTGGCGCAGTGGTCGGTAGCACGCGTGCAAGTACTCCGGCCATCGCCAGTCGATGAGCAAAAATAATGAAAACAGTGGAGCGGACATGACCAGATCAACAGTGACTGAGCGCGACGGGTTGTTCGAGCTTGAAGCCGGCAGCGACGTCCTCGACAGCCCCCGTTATAACCACGACATCGCGCCGACCAAGGTGCATGAGCGAACCTGGAACAAATGGCACATCACCGCATTGTGGGTCGGCATGGCGATCTGCGTGCCGACCTACACCCTCGGCGGCGTGCTCACCGCCTATTTCGGCTTGACGGTGGGCGAGGCGCTGCTGGCGATTCTGTTTGCCAACATCATCGTGCTGATCCCCCTGACCCTGAATGCCTTTGCCGGGACCAAGTACGGCATTCCGTTTCCGGTGCTGTTGCGCTCATCCTTCGGCGTGATTGGTTCCAACGTGCCGTGCCTGATTCGCGCCCTGGTGGCCTGTGGCTGGTTCGGGATCCAGACCATGTTCGGCGGGCTGGCGATCCACCTGTTTCTCGGCTCGGTGTTCGAAGGCTGGAAGAGCCTGGGTGGCACCGGCGAAGTGATCGGCTTCATGGTGTTCTGGGTCATCAACCTGTGGGTGGTGCTGCGCGGTGCCGAGTCGATCAAGTGGCTGGAAACCTTGTCTGCGCCACTGCTGGTGCTGGTGGGGGCGGGGCTGTTGCTATGGGCGTTGCCCAATGTCTCGTTGACTGAGCTGATGGCGGTCCCGGCCAAGCGTCCCGAAGGCGCCGGGGTGACCAGCTACTTCCTTGCCGGTCTGACGGCCATGGTCGGTTTCTGGGCCACGCTGTCGTTGAACATTCCTGACTTCAGCCGTTACGCCAGGAGTCAGAAAGACCAGATCGTGGGGCAAATCATCGGCCTGCCATTGACCATGTTCCTGTTCGCCTCCCTCGGCGTGGTCATGACCGCTGCCTCGGAAAAACTGGTGGGGGTGACCGTCTCCGACCCGGTGACCTTGATCGGGCACATCCAGAGCCCAGTGTGGGTGGCCCTGGCGATGGTGCTGATCATTGTCGCCACGCTCTCGACCAACACCGCCGCCAACATCGTCTCGCCCACCAACGACTTCCAGAACCTGGCGCCGAAACTGATCGGCCGCACCAAGGCGGTGATGCTCACCGGGCTGGTGGGGCTGGCGCTGATGGCCCACGAGCTGCTGAAGAAACTCGGCCTGATCGTGTCCGAGGTTAGCCTGGAGTCGGTCTATTCCAATTGGCTGCTGGGTTATTCGAGCCTGTTGGGGCCGATTGCCGGAATCATGGTGGTGGACTATTTCCTGATCAAGAAACAGCAACTGGACCTGGCCGGGTTGTACCGCGACGACGTTTACCCTGCGTGGAACTGGAACGGCTTCATCGCCTTTGGCGTGCCGGTGGTGCTGACGCTGCTGTCCCTGGGCAGCGATGCGTTCAGCTGGTTCTACAGCTACGGCTGGTTCACCGGCTCGGCGCTGGGCGGGGTGATTTATTACGGGTTGTGCAGTATGCGAGCAAGCCCGTCCGTTGCCAAAACAGCGGTGTGAAGGAGGGCCTCATCGCGAGCAAGCTCGCTCCCACACTGGATTTGGGTGGATGCAAAACCTGTATGCACAGCAGATCCCCTGTGGGAGCGAGCTTGCTCGCGATAGCGGCCTCGAACACACCCAAACAATGCCTGAAAAAATGGAGATCCCCATGAACGCAGCCATGGACGTTCTGCAATCCACCCATCAGCACATCAACCGCGATCGCCTGTGGCAATCGCTCATGGACCTGGCCCAACTCGGTGCCACGGTCAAGGGTGGGGTGTGCCGGCTGGCCCTGACCGACCTTGACCGCCAGGCCCGCGACCTGTTCGTGCAATGGTCCCAGGCGGCGGGCTGCACCGTCAGCATCGATGCGGTGGGCAATATCTTCGCCCGTCGCCCGGGGCGCAATCCGAACCTGCCGCCAGTGATGACCGGCAGCCACATCGACACCCAGCCCACTGGTGGCAAGTTCGACGGCTGCTTTGGCGTGCTCTCCGGGCTGGAGGTGCTGCGCACCCTCAATGACCTGAACATCGAAACCGAAGCACCGTTGGAAGTGGTGGTGTGGACCAACGAAGAGGGCTCGCGTTTCGCCCCGTGCATGATGGGCTCCGGCGTGTTCGCGGAAAAATTCACCCTTGAAGAAACCCTCGCCAAGGTCGACGCCGAAGGCATCACCGTGGGCCAGGCGCTCAATGCCATCGGCTATGCCGGCCCGCGCCAGGTCAGCGGGCACCCGGTGGGGGCGTATTTCGAGGCGCACATCGAACAGGGGCCGATCCTCGAAGACGAAGGCAAGACCATCGGCGTAGTAATGGGCGCCCTGGGGCAGAAGTGGTTCGACCTGACGTTGCGCGGCGTCGAAGCCCACGCCGGCCCGACCCCGATGCACCTGCGCAAGGACGCCCTGGTGGGCGCCTCGATCATCGTCGGCGCCGTCAACCGTGCCGCCCTCGGTCATCAACCCCATGCCTGCGGCACGGTCGGTTGCCTGCAAGCTTATCCGGGATCGCGCAATGTCATCCCCGGCGAAGTGCGCATGACCCTGGACTTTCGTCACCTGGAACCGGCGCGGCTGGATTCGATGATCGCCGAGGTCAAGCAGGTGATCGAAGAGACCTGCCGGCAACACGGCCTGACCTTCGATTTGAAACCCACGGCTGACTTCCCGCCGCTGTATTTCGACAAGGGCTGCGTCGACGCCGTACGCGGCGCTGCCCAGGGGCTGGGCCTGTCCAACCTGGACATCGTCAGCGGTGCCGGCCATGACGCGATTTTCCTCGCCGAACTGGGCCCGGCCGGGATGATCTTCGTGCCCTGCGAAGGGGGCATCAGCCACAACGAAATCGAAAACGCCGCCCCGGACGACCTCGCCGCCGGTTGCGCGGTGCTGCTGCGAGCGATGCTGGCCGCCTCACAGGCGATTGCCGAGGGGCGCATGGCGGCTAGAAGGCTAGAAGGCTAGAAGATCGTAGCTCCCACAGGGGAACGCCTATGTAGGAGCTGGCGAAGCCTGCGATCTTTTGATCTTGATCTTTCGCTCTCGACTCAATTGTATGGGACAAGATCGCAGCCTCGTTGCACTCGACAGCTCCTACACATGGGGAACGTGTCGTCTCTGCGGGTGGTCGTAATCTCCATGTGCTTCCGACCACATGGAGACCCAATGAATCAGCAAGTCCCGACCACCGATACCAACCGTCGTCAATTGCTGCAGATCATTGCCGGACTGTCCGACGGGGTGATGTTGATCGAGGTCGACCAGACCATTGCCTGGGCCAACGCGGCGGCCTTGGCGATGCATGGGGTCAAGGACCTCAGTGAGCTGGGCACCACGGCGAGGCAATACGCCCGGCGTTTCAATCTGCGTTATCGCAACAACCACCCGCTGAGCGACGACAACTACCCCATCGCCCGGGTTGCCCGTGGCGATGAGTTCAGTGATGTGCTGGTGGAAGTCACGCCCCAGGCCGACCCGGATCGGACCTGGGTGCATCGGATCCGCAGCATGGTGCTGGCCGACCGCAACGGCGAACCGGAACTGCTCGTGCTGATCCTCAGCGATGCCACCGAATGGGCCAGCGCCGAGCAGCGTTTCGAGAAAACCTTCGGGGCCAACCCGGCACCGGCGGTGATCTGTCGCCTCAGTGACCTGCGTTACATCAAGGTCAATCCGGGGTTCCTGGAGATGACCGGCTACAGTCGCGAGCAGGTGATCGGGCGTTCGGTGTATGAGCTTGACGTGCTTGAAGCCGCCGAAAGGCGCGACCTGGCCATCGAACGCCTGGGGCAGGGCGCGACTATTCCGCAAATGCAGGCCGAGTTGAAATTGCCCGACGGCACCATCAAGCAGGTGATCGTCGCCGGCCAGCCGCTGGACCTGCACGACGAAGACTGCATGCTGTTTTCCTTCATGGACATGGAGCCGCGACGCAAGGCAGAAACGGCGCTGCGCCAGAGCGAGGAGCGCTTTGCCAAGTCGTTCCGCCTGTCGCCCGTACCCACCCTGGTGTGCAGCGCCGAACAGCAGTTGTTGGAAATCAACGAGGCGTTTCTCCATACCACCGGTTACGCCAGCGAAGAGCTGTTGGGCAAAACCGTGGAGGAGATCGGCTTCCTCGACAAGGACGCCAGCGCCGCGCTGTTTGCGCGGCTGGAAAAGGCCGCCGCTGTCTCGAGTATCGACGTCAAGGTACACAAGAAGGGCGGCGAACTCATCGACTGTGAGGTCGCCGCCGATACGGTGCTTATTCAGGACAAGCCTTGCTATCTGTTGGTGCTGATGAACATCACCGAGCGCAAACGCTCGGAGCTGGAGCTGGTGGCGGCTATCGAAGAGGTGATGAAGGACGCGTCCTGGTTCAGTCGGACCCTGATTGAAAAATTGGCTAACGTGAAGAGCATCAACGCCCAGGTGCCCAGTGTGTCATTCACTGAGCTGACGGCCCGGGAGCGTGACGTGCTGGGGCTGATTTGCGAAGGCCTGGCAGACAAGGAAATCGCCGCGCGCCTGAAGCTGGCGCCCAACACCGTGCGCAATCACGTGGCGACGCTGTATTCGAAACTGGATGTCCATAGCCGCAGCGAGGCGATTGTCTGGGCGCGGGAGCGGGGTTTGTTCGCGAACGAATGGCGAATGAAGGCACCATGATAGCCAGTGCAAATGCACCGGGCATGCTGGTGCAAATTCGGGTTTTGCATGGGGGTTCGGTTCCTTAGGCTGTCAGTGTGCGACATCGTCTGTGATGTCGCGTCCCCACGAAACAGTCAAGGAATACGCCACAATGTGCAGCGAACGAAACCAGTATGAGCGCGACAGGATGTCTAGGTGGACCAGGAGGTCGGCGCTGTCCACCGTTCATTTGCGCCCCCGGGGCTGAGGTGCATCGCATGACCCATCTGGCCCCTTTGCGCGCCCGTCTCGAAGAAAGCTTTACGCCGCTGGCCTGCGAATGCAGCCTCAATGGCGACGGCACCCTCACCGTGCGTTTGTATCACCGTGAAAGCGGTGAGGTGGACCTGGTGGTGAGCGGCATGAGTGTCGACAGCGTCCGCTCGGAAGAGAGCATCGCAAAGCTGATCGACGAGCTGCGCTATGAGCTGGAAAACATCCCGCTGCATCGCAGTGACCCGGCATAAATAAAGACCAGGCACCTCACCCACTGTAGGAGCTGGCGAAGCCTGCGATCTTTTGATCTTGATCTTGATCTTGATCTTGATCYTGATCTTGATCTTGATCTTGATCTTGATCTTGATCTTGATCTTGATCTTGATCTTGATCTTGATCTTGATCTTGATCTTGATCTTGATC
>NZ_JBFREY010000065.1:0-13514 GCF_052114545.1 Pseudomonas sp. KB_12
GGCCGCCTCGCGGTGGACGTTGATCTCGGCGCCCCGTTAACCACGCTGGCCGAACGCAGGCATTGTGGAGTGGGCATCCCGGCATGGATGCCGGGATAGCCGCGCTGGGCCATGGATGGCCCTTCGCGGCGGGCCCACGGAGCAATGCCTTCGTTCGGGCATGCCGAGCCTAGGCGAGGCACCGAGTGGTGGGGCAAGAGCGTTTTGCTTACTTTTGACTGGGCCGGCTCCCGGGCTTTTCAAAAGTGCGCCGCCGTCAGGGCGGAACCCTAAGCCGCCGTTACCGCAGCAATGGATATGTACCCGACCATCAGGCCGCCATCGCGAGCAAGCTCGCTCCCACAAAAAACTCCAGCGCCTGACAAACCGCGCTAAAAACGTAAAAGCCAGGCAAAAAGAAACCCCGAGAAGTGGGGAGACAACTCGGGGTTAAACGTGACCACTCATGGTCCGTACAACAAGCGACAAGCACCGGAGCACAATGCTCGCTCTTGTTGGTAAAGAGTCTGACTCATCAGGACGTAGGAAGGTTCCCACAAAACCCCAGTCAATTCGCCCCGACCATGACCTTGTCGCGCGCCAGATTGCGCAGCGCCGCAATCACACAGGGCTCCAGGCGGCCCTCGGCAATCAATACATCGCGATGCAGGCCATCGACCACATCCGTCAACTGACGCTTGTCGGTCAATTGGGCCTGATTGAACACTCGCTCGACCATGATGGCCCCGGAGGCATTCTTCAGCGTCACCAGGCATTCGCCCTTGGCGCCAGAGGGAGTCAGCGTGACCTGATACGGGCTCAAAGCCTCACCCAGCAATAGGCTGATACTTTCCATTCGCTCACCCTTCAATAGTCCGAAAACAACTGCATGTTCACAGTAAGTGACCGTGGGCCGCAGCAGAAAGTTCGTCAGCGCACCGAACCGGCACGCCTTCAACCTGTTCAACCGAGCATGCGCGCCCAATATGACAGGCAAACAACAGCCCTCTCTTGAAGCCTTGGCGTGGTGACGGTCGGCGTCAGGCCATCAACTTGTCGCAACGGCGCCACCGACGCCCGGCATCGGTCCAGCCCCCCAGAATGCCGCGCAACTGCCCGTCAGCCCCATAGAAGGGCACCGACCAATGATAGATTTCCCGCAAGCCGCTGCTGAACATCAATTGCCGGTCGACGAACCGAGACTGGCCGGTGCGCAATTGCTCCATCACCTCCCCATGGAGCAACTCGGCAGTGGCCGGCGGGAATGCCGCCGAATCTGTCAGCCGCGTGCCCCGCAGTTTTTCGAAGCGGGTCGCAAACTGGTCCTCGTAGCTTTTGTTGCACATGATCAGGCGCCCTTCCAGATCCCGGATGAAAATCGGGTCGGGAATGGCATCCATCAAGGCCCGCTGGAGCATCAACTGGTCCTTGAGGACCGCCTCGGCCTTGAGGCGCTGGTCGATCTGTATCTGCAGGCGACGGTTCCATAGCAGGGACAGGAGGCCGAACACCACGACCACGGTCACGCACCAGTACCCCCAGCGGGACACCCGCTCCCAGATCGATGGCGCCTGGACGGGTGTGCTGCCGGCCATCCATTTGGAACGTAGCGCGCGCATGTCCTTGGCCGGGAAGGCTTCCAGGGCTTTGTTCAGGATGCTAAGCAGCACGGTCAGGTCCTGGCGTACCGCGAGGTAATCGGGTTCCCACTTGCCTTCAAGGCCCCTTCCTACCTGCAATTGTCCCGCCGGATAGAGATGCACCCCGCTTTCATTTTCGATGGTGGCATAGGCTTCCCGACTCTCGACCAATGCCCGCGCCTCGCCATAGGTCTTGGTCGTGCGCAATTCGATGGCCGGGTAGTCGCGCCTGATCTCCGCTTCCAAGGCATGCCGCGCCGGCAACGCCAGGACCTTCCCTTCCAGCTGTTCCAGCGAATGGAGAATCGACTCTCCGTCACGGCCGACAAATACCCAGCCCGAGCCACCAAATGCATGGCTGAAACTCAGGAAATCCCTGCGTTCGTCATTCATCGCCAAGAGGGTCGTCATATCGGCTTCGCTGTTCTCCAGCAGCGTCAGCAACTCGCCGGGGGAGAACGACTCTCGATGCACGAACTCAAGGCCAGTCATTTGCGTAATGCGCTGGAGAATGTCGTGGTTCAGGCCGTTCCACTGCCCCAGTTCATTCTTGAACAGGTACAACGGAAACTGCGTCGTGGCCACGATGACGCGGGGGTTCTCCTTGATCCACTTCAATTCCTGCGCATCCAATACCAGCCGCTCGCCAGGATTGAACGACGGCGTGTCGAAAGCCGCCAACTGTGCCGCATTGCCCCCTTGCGCCCAGTACATCAGGGCCAGGCCCATTACCCAGCCCCGGGCTGGCTTGCCTTTGCTAAAAAACGACATCTGCATTTCCTTCGAGATGACTCGCCCGTCCCTCCAAGGGCGAAAACCCGGCCAGTTTGGCATGCAGAAACAAGAAAGCCCGTCAGGAGACGGGCTTCAAAATGTGACAGGTTTACCCGGTCAGAGCGGCTTGCCGCGATTGCCATGCTGGCTGACAAAGGCCTGCACAGCCTTCAAGTCGTTGGGCAACACGGTGCAACGCTCATCTCGCTCAAACAAATCAGAAAGATGTGCAGGTAGTTCGAGCGCTTTTCCTACACCGGCTTTCTCCACCGCTTCCGGGAACTTGACCGGGTGCGCCGTGCCCAGGATCACCATCGGGATGTCCAGGCTACGACGGCATTCACGGGCCGCCCTGACACCGATGGCCGTGTGCGGATCGAGCAACTCACCGCTCTGCTCGAACACCTCGGCGATGGTTTCGCAAGTCTGCTCATCGTCCACGGCCAGGGAATCGAACAACTTGCGGGCTTCGGTCCAACGCTCGGGCTCGACGCTGAAACCGCCGCCCTGGCGGAAGCTGTCCATCAGGCCGGCAATCGCCGCACCATTGCGACCGTGCAGGTCGAACAGCAGGCGTTCGAAGTTCGACGACACCATGATGTCCATCGAAGGCGAAAGCGTGGCGTGCAGGGTTTCCTTGACGTACTGGTTGCCGCTCATGAAGCGATGCAGGATGTCGTTGCGGTTGGTGGCGACGATCAATTGATTGATCGGCAGGCCCATGTTGCGCGCCAGGTAGCCGGCGAAGATATCGCCGAAGTTGCCGGTCGGCACCGAGAACGACACGGAGCGGGCCGGGCCGCCCAATTGCAGGGCCGCGTGGAAGTAATAAACGATCTGGGCCATGATCCGCGCCCAGTTGATCGAGTTCACCGCCACCAGCCGCGTGCCCTTGAGGAAGCTCTGGTCGGCGAAACTGGCCTTGACCATTTCCTGGCAGTCATCGAAGTTGCCTTCGATGGCGATGTTGTGGATGTTATCGCCGAAAATCGTCGTCATCTGCCGACGTTGTACTTCCGAGACCCGGTTGTGCGGGTGCAGGATGAAAATGTCGACGTTATCGCAATGCTTGCAGCCTTCGATGGCCGCCGAACCGGTGTCGCCAGAAGTGGCACCGACGATCACCACACGCTCGCCACGCTTTTGCAGCACGTAGTCCAGCAGGCGACCGAGCAGTTGCAGGGCGAAGTCCTTGAACGCCAGGGTCGGGCCGTGGAACAGCTCCATGACCCATTCGTTACCGTTGAGCTGACGCAGCGGTGCGATGGCGTTGTGGGAAAAGACGCCATAGGTCTCTTCCAGGATTTTCTTGAAATCGGCGTCCGGGATGCTGCCGGTGACGAACGGGCGCATGACCCGGAACGCCAGCTCGTGATACGGCAGGCCGGCCCAGGAAGCGATTTCTTCCTGGGTGAAGCGCGGCAGGTTTTCCGGCACATAGAGACCGCCGTCCGTGGCCAGGCCGGCCAGGAGGACATCTTCGAAATTCAGGGCCGGTGCCTGGCCGCGGGTGCTGATATAGCGCATGGGGCAAACCTTCGGTTTGGGCTTCAAGCGTTGAAGCTGCAGGCGATACATTCAAAGGCAAGTGTGCCTTCGTTCGCAGCCTGCAACTTACCGCTTGCCGCTAAATTAATTCAAATGTTCGACGCGGATACGGACCACCGGGCCAACGACACCCTGGAGCGCTTCCAACGCCGCAATCGCGTCGTTGATGCGCTGCTCGACCACACGGTGGGTCAGCAGGATCATCGGCACTAGGCCGTCGTGTTCCTCGACTTCCTTCTGCATGATCGACTCGATGTTGATACCGCGTTCCGAGAGAATGCTCGCCACTTGGGCCAGCACACCCGGATGGTCCTTGGCCTGGATGCGCAGGTAGTAGGAGCTTTCGCATGCCTCGATCGGAAGAATCGGGTGAGCCGACAGCGAGTCTGGCTGGAAGGCCAGGTGCGGCACACGGTTTTCCGGGTCCGAAGTCATGGCGCGAACCACGTCCACCAGGTCGGCAATCACCGAAGAGGCCGTCGGTTCCATGCCCGCACCAGCGCCGTAGAACAGCGTCGAGCCGGAGGCGTCGCCGTTGACCATCACCGCGTTCATCACGCCGTTGACGTTGGCGATCAGGCGATCGGCCGGGATCAAGGTCGGGTGCACGCGCAGCTCGATGCCGTTGGCGGTGCTGCGCGCCACGCCCAGGTGCTTGATGCGATAGCCCAAGGCTTCGGCATAGTTCACGTCAGCGGTGGTCAGCTTGGTGATGCCTTCGGTGTAGGCCTTGTCGAACTGCAACGGAATGCCGAACGCAATGGAGGCCAGGATCGTCAGCTTGTGCGCTGCGTCGATGCCTTCCACGTCGAACGTCGGATCAGCCTCTGCGTAGCCCAGGGCCTGGGCTTCGGCGAGCACGTCTTCGAAGGTGCGACCCTTCTCGCGCATCTCGGTGAGGATGAAGTTGCCGGTGCCGTTGATGATCCCCGCGACCCAGTTGATGCGGTTGGCCGACAGGCCTTCGCGGATCGCCTTGATCACCGGGATACCACCGGCCACGGCGGCTTCGAAAGCCACGATCACGCCCTTCTCGCGGGCCTTGGCGAAAATCTCATTACCGTGAACAGCGATAAGCGCCTTGTTCGCGGTGACCACATGCTTGCCATTCTCGATGGCCTTGAGTACCAGCTCACGGGCAACGGTGTAGCCGCCGACCAGCTCTATGACGATGTCGATCTCAGGGTTCGTGGCCACTTCGAAGACATCGTTGGTAATCGCAATACCGGTCGTCTGGAACTGAGGCTTTGGCGTGCGCATGGCAATTTGTGCCACTTCGATCCCACGCCCGGCACGACGAGCAATTTCCTCGGCGTTGCGCTGAAGTACGTTGAAGGTGCCGCCACCGACGGTACCTAACCCACAGATGCCTACTTTGACCGGATTCACTCTTGACTCCCCATGAAACGGCCGACACAAGGTCGGCCGTGAAATACAGCCGCGCAGCAACGCGACTTTGTGTTTAACGGCCCGACGAAGGTTTTCGCCGAGCCGTGATCTTCAGAAGCGGATTGCCCATGATCATTTCGCGCTCAAGGCCAGTTTGGCGACTTGTGGCGCCGGCTGGTAGCCCGGAATCACCTGGCCGTCGGCCAAAACGATGGCCGGCGTACCGTTCACACCAATGGACTGGCCAAGGGCGAACTGCTTGGAAACCGGGTTCTCGCACTTGGCGGCCTTGATTTCCTTGCCATCGACCATCTTGTCCATGGCCGCTTTCTTGTCCTTGGAGCACCAGACCGCCTGCAACTGCTCATCGCCCGGCGAGCCCAGGCCCTGGCGCGGGAATGCAACATAGCGCACTTCGATGCCTCGCTTGTTCAGCTCCGGCACTTCGGCGTGCAGCTTGTGGCAATACGGGCAGGTGGTGTCGGTGAACACGGTGATGTGGGACTTGGTTTCGCCAATGGCCGGATAGACCACGGTTTCAGCGACTGGAATGCCGTTGATCAACTTGGAAATGCCCTGGCGCTCGGTCATCTCGGTGAGATTGACCGGCTTGCCGTCCTTGAGCTCGAACAGGTTGCCCTGGACGATGTACTGACCGTCGGCGCTGGCGTAAAGCACGCGGCTGCCCTTGAGCTTGACCTCATACAGGCCGGCCATTGGGCTGGCCGAGATGGTTTCGATCGGCACTTCGAGCTGAAGGTTTTCCAGGCTCTTGCGGATAGCCTTGTCGGCCGCATCGTCGGCGATGGCAAAGGTACTGGCCAGCGCAATCGCGGCGGCGGTGAACATCTGGATCAAACGCATGGGGACTCCTGAGGCGAACAAATGAGACGGGAAACGCCGACCCGCAGATTCGGGTTCCAACCGCCCACTGTGCAAACCGGGAAAGCCTACCACATAAGGCCCGCGTGACCGAATGCCGCTGATGCAAGACGCTTTGAGGATTGATGCAGGCTGACACACCGCCATCGCGAGCAAGCTCGCTCCCACATTTGATCTTCGGTGCGACATAGATCTCCTGTGGGAGCGAGCTTGCTCGCGATGGCGGCAGCACTGACAACATCGCGGCAGATTTCAGCCGCGCGGATGGTGTTTGGCATGCAGCTCCTGCAACCGCGCCCGGGCGACGTGGGTGTAGATCTGGGTGGTGGACAGGTCGCTGTGGCCGAGCAGCATCTGCACCACCCGCAGGTCGGCGCCGTGGTTGAGCAGGTGCGTGGCGAAGGCATGGCGCAACGTGTGGGGCGAGAGGGATTTGCCGATCCCGGCCACCTTGGCCTGGTGCTTGATGCGGTGCCAAAAGGTCTGGCGGGTCATCTGCTCGCCGCGCAGGCTGGGGAACAGCACGTCGCTGGGGCGCCCGCCCAGCAGTTCGTGGCGGGCATCGCGCATGTAGCGCTCGACCCAGACGATCGCTTCCTCACCCATCGGCACCAGGCGCTCCTTGCTGCCTTTGCCCATCACCCGCAGCACGCCCTGGCGCAGGTTGACCTGCTCCAGCGTCAAGCTGATCAACTCGGTGACCCGCAGGCCACAGGCGTACAAGACTTCCAGCATGGCCCGGTCGCGCTGACCGATGGCTTCGCTGAGGTCGGGTGCCGCCAGCAGCGCTTCCACATCGGCTTCGGAGAGGGACTTGGGCAATGGACGCCCCAATTGCGGCATTTCCACGCGCAAGGTCGGGTCCACCGCGATCAGCTTTTCCCGCAGCAAATAGCGATAGAACCCACGCAGGCCGGAGAGAAACCGCGCGGTCGAGCGCGGCTTGTAGTTCTGCTCCAGACGCCACGCCAAGTGATCAAGGATCAATTCCCGTCCGGCATTGATCAGTTCCAGGTGGTTTTCCTGCAACCAACCGTTGAACAGCGCCAAGTCGCTGCGATAGGCATCGCGGGTGTTATCGGACAGGCCCTTCTCCAGCCACAGGGCGTCGAGAAACTGGTCTATCAGCGGATGATCGATGGCGGGCATAAGAACTCTTGAAGGATGCGGGCACACACAGCATCAAAATGGCAAATGAAGCTATGCAGGGTGCTCAAAGCGCAAATCGCAGGCAACAAAAAAGCAGCCCGCAGGCTGCTTTTTTTGCATCGGAAGCTGGACTTAAGCCAGTTTTTCCTTGATGCGAGCTGCTTTACCCGACAGGTCACGCAGGTAGTACAGCTTGGCTTTACGTACGTCACCGCGACGCTTGACAGCCATGCTGTCGATTTGCGGGCTGTAGGTCTGGAAAGTACGCTCTACGCCAACACCGTTGGAGATTTTACGAACGGTGAATGCACTGTTCACGCCACGGTTACGCTTGGCGATAACGACGCCTTCGAACGCTTGCAGACGGGAACGGTCGCCTTCCTTCACTTTCACCTGAACGACAATGGTGTCGCCTGGGGCAAAGGTAGGGATTTCTTTGGTCATCTGCTCTGCTTCGAGTGCAAGGATGATTTTGTTAGTCATGCTGTGCTCCTAAGGCAAGTCGTCGGACTCACCATCGATACGTTGTTAACTATCGTCCCGCTCGCGGATGTATTCCTCGAGCAGCTTCTTCTCTTCTCCAGAAAGCGAGCGGCTTTCCAGAAGATCGGCGCGTCGTTCATAGGTCCGACCAAGGGACTGCTGTAAACGCCAACGCCGGATGTGCGCGTGGTTGCCACTTAGCAACACGTCGGGAACACGCTGATCCGCATACACCTCCGGTCGGGTGTAGTGCGGGCAATCCAGCAGACCATCCGTAAAGGAATCTTCCTCAGCGGAATCTGCATGCCCTAAAGCTCCAGGCAGCAGTCGTGTAACCGCATCGATCAGGACCATCGCCGGCAGCTCGCCGCCAGACAGTACATAGTCGCCAATCGACCACTCTTCATCGACATGAGCTTCAATGAAACGCTCGTCAATGCCTTCATAACGGCCGGCAATCAGGATCAATGCATCCGAATTCGCCAGCTCGCGTACCGCCGACTGAGTCAGCTGGCGGCCTTGGGGCGACAGGTAGATCACCTTCGCACCCTCCCCGGCTGCCGTCCTGGCCTGAACCAGCGCATCTTCCAGGGGCTTGATCTTCATCACCATGCCCGGACCACCGCCAAACGGGCGATCGTCCACAGTGTGATGTCGATCCGTGGTGTAGTCCCGCGGATTCCAACAGGTAAGCTGCAACAGCTCCTGTTTCACCGCGCGGCTGGTTATGCCGTACTCGCTGATGGCGGAAAACATCTCGGGAAACAATGTGATGACTTCAACGCGCAAGTTAGCCACGTTTAGAAATCCGCATCCCATTCCACCTTCATCTCGCCTGCGGCAAGGTCGACGGCCAACACGCATTGCTCGGTATAGGGCAACAGGCGTTCGCGATCATCCAGGCTGCCGACGCAAGGCTTGACCACCATGACATCGTTCGAACCGGTCTCGAGCAGGTGATCGATTTTCCCGAGCAATTGCCCGAGGTGGTCGATGACCTTCAGACCCACCAGCTCGTACCAGTAGTACTCGCCGTCGGTCAGTTCAGGGAACAGGTTGCGCGGCACGCAGATCTCATAACCGGCCAGAAGACGCGCTTCTTCACGATCATCGAGATCCTTGAGCTTTGCGACCAGGAACTTGTCGTTCCCGCGTCCGCTGACCAGCTCCACCTGTTTCACGCTACCTTCGCGCTTGAGCGTCCAGGTTTTGTAGTCCAACAGGTTCTTGATCGGATCAGTAAAGGAATACACCTTCACTTCGCCGCGAACGCCATGTACAGAGTAGATCTTGCCGACAACGATCAAATCATCAGCATCTTTTGGCGTCGCGTTCATATTGCTCAGGCCGCAGCCTTAGCCGATTCCTTCAACAACTGAGCAACGCGCTCAGAAGGTTGTGCACCAACGCTCAGCCAGTAGGCTACGCGCTCTTGGTTCACGGACAGACGAACTTCCTGACCACGGGCAACAGGGTTGAAGAAACCAACCTGCTCCTTGTGGGAACCGTCACGCGGGTTGCGGCTGTCGGTTACGGTCAGGTGGTAAAACGGGCGCTTTTTGGAGCCGCCAAGGGCAAGACGGATTGTTAGCATGTGAACATCGTTCCTGTAGTCGGTGCTGCAAATCTAAATGCACAGCGGGCATAGGTGCCCGAAAGGCCGCATATTCTAAGGAATATCCGGACTTTTGCAAATGTCTTTTTCCGGCGCCTGGCGCCATGCGATCAAGATTTGCCATAGAGCCGTCATGAAAAACGGCAAGTCAGCTCCCGCGTAGCGCGGGTTTGCTGGAGATCCCCGCATCCGTGCAGGGCAACGCCGACATGACAGCCGGCGCAGATTCTTTACATTTTCGGCATGCCGCCGCCGGGCAACATACCGCCCATGCCGCGCATCATCTTGGCCATTCCGCCCTTGGCGGAGAATTTCTTCATCATCTTCTGCATCTGCTTGTGCTGCTTGATCAAGCGACCAATGTCCTGCACCTGGGTGCCGGACCCCATGGCGATACGGCGCTTGCGCGAACCGCTGATCAGCTCAGGGTCGCGGCGCTCGGCCGGGGTCATGGAGTTGATGATGGCTTCCATCTGCTTGAACTGCTTTTCAGCCGCGCCCTGGGCATTGCCCATCTGCGCCAGGTTCACACCACCGATGTTCGGCAGTTTGTCCATGAGGCCGCCAAGGCCGCCCATGTTCTTCATTTGTTGCAGCTGGTCGCGGAAGTCTTCGAGGTCGAAGCCCTTGCCCTTCTTCAGCTTCTTGGCCAGTTTCTCGGCCTTGTCCTTGTCGAGGGTCTGTTCGGCCTGCTCGATCAGGCTGAGCACGTCGCCCATGCCGAGGATGCGCGAAGCGATACGCTCGGGGTGGAACGGCTCGAGCGCTTCGCTCTTCTCGCCCATACCGATGAACTTGATCGGCTTGCCGGTGATGGCGCGTACCGACAGCGCGGCACCGCCACGGGCGTCACCGTCGACCTTGGTCAGGATCACGCCAGTCAACGGCAGCGCATCACCGAACGCCTTGGCGGTGTTGGCCGCGTCCTGGCCGGTCATGGCATCGACCACGAACAGGGTTTCCACCGGGTTGATCGCGGCATGCAGCGCCTTGATCTCGCCCATCATCTCTTCATCGATGTGCAGGCGACCGGCGGTATCGACGATGACCACGTCGATGAATTTCAGTTTTGCTTCTTTAATAGCCGCCTGGGCGATGTCCACCGGCTTCTGGCTCAGGTCGGACGGGAAGAACGTCACGCCGATGTCGTTGGCCAGGGTTTCCAGTTGCTTGATCGCCGCCGGACGGTAGATGTCCGCCGACACCACCATCACCGACTTCTTCTTGCGCTCTTTAAGGAAGCGCGCCAGCTTGCCGGCTGTCGTGGTCTTGCCCGCGCCCTGCAGGCCGGCCATCAGCACCACCGCTGGCGGTACGGCGCTCAGGTTCAGGTCTTCGTTGGCGGCGCCCATCAGGCTTTCGAGTTCGGCCTGGACGATCTTCACGAACGCCTGGCCCGGTGTCAGGCTGCGCGACACTTCGGTGCCGACGGCGCGTTCCTTGACCGAATTGACGAAGTCCTTGACCACCGGCAGGGCGACGTCGGCTTCGAGCAACGCCATGCGCACTTCGCGCAGGGTGTCTTTGATGTTGTCCTCGGTCAGTTTCGCCTTGCCGGTGACATGGCGCAGCGTCTGCGAGAGACGGTCGGTTAGGTTTTCAAACATGCGCGATCCTTTCAGGCCCAGATGAGACCGGGATAATGGCGGCCCAGACCGTGAAAAATGTGCTCGGCGAGCCTGCGGCGTGGGCAGGTCGCGGATTATAGCGAAGAAGCGGGCAACGTACACCTTACTGTCAGTTGCGGTGGTCTTTCGTGCGAAGGGGGTTCTATGCCAAACTCAGCGCCTTTCGGGCTTGCCTAACAGGATTTATGCTCCCCTTGTCACCCAGCTTGCTTGCCACGCTCGCCGCCGCCTGCCTTTATGCCGCTGCGACCCTCTATCAAGGCACCCGCCTGGCCACCGGCGCCAAGGCGAACAAACGCCTGCTGGTCACGCTTGGCGTACTGGCGGTGCTCGGTCACGCGACCAGCCTTTATACCCACCTGATGACGCCGATCGGCCTGGGCCTGGACTTCTTCAACGCCGCCAGCCTGATCGCCGTCGCCGTGATAGGCCTGACGCTGCTGGCCTGCTCGCGCATTCCGGTGGAAAACCTGCTGGTGCTGCTGTTCCCGCTGGGGCTGGCCACGGTGCTGCTGGCGCAATTCGCGCCGTCGGGCACGGTGCAGATCATCGACGAAGAGCCGGGCATCCTTGCCCATATCCTGCTGTCGATCCTCGCCTATGGCCTGTTCACCATCGCGGTGTTCCAGGCCTTGCTGCTGCTGGTGCAGGACCACCAGCTCAAAAACAAGCACCCGTCCGGGCTGATCCGCAACTTCCCGCCGTTGCAAACCATGGAAAGCCTGTTGTTCGGCTTCCTCTGGGCCGGCTGGAGCCTGCTGTCGCTGTCGCTGATCTCCGGCTGGCTGTTCGTCGAGAACCTGTTCGCCCAGCACCTGGTGCACAAGACCCTGCTGGCCTGCCTGGCGTGGATCGTCTTCAGCGTGCTGTTGTGGGGCCGCAACCGCCTCGGCTGGCGCGGCCACAAGGCGATTCGCTGGACCCTGGCCGGTTTCTGCCTGCTGATGCTCGCGTACTTCGGCAGCAAGCTGGTCCGTGAATACATCCTGCATATCTGACGGACGGCCCTGATGGATACGTTGCCCGTAGCGCCGTTGTTCGCCGTGCTGGTGGTGCTGATCCTCTGGTCGGCCCTGTTCACCGCCATCGAAGCCGCCCAGCAGCACCTGTTGGCCCAGCGCACGGCCTCGCGCGCCAGTGACAAACCACTGGCAACGCTGACATTCCCACTGGCCAGCCTGATCCTGTGCAATACCCTCTGTCGCACCCTGGCCGTCGTCATCGGCACCTTGCTGGCAATTTTTACCTGGCTGGAAAACGGCCCTTGGGTAGCCTGGCTCGGCACCAGCGCCGCCCTGCTGGTGTTTGCCGACTACCTGCCGCGCACCTTGGCCACCCGCCAGCCCGAAGCGGTGCTGGCGCTGGGCAACGCCTTGCTTGGCATACCGCTGAAGATCCTCTATCCATTTGCCTGGCTGTTGAATAGTGCCAGCCAATTGTTGCTGCGCCCCTTTGCGCGCAAAGCCAGCATGGTGCAACAGAGCGACGACGAGATGCCCGCGTCACCGCGCAGCGAGCACGAAACTGAGCACAGCAGCGGCCGACTGCATCCGATTTCCGGCATCCATGCCCTGGACAACATCACCGTCAACGATATCCTCGTGCCCCGCAGCGAGGTCGACGGAATCAACCTCGACGACCCCATCGGCGAGATCATCGAACAGCTGCGCCTGAACCGTCGCACCCGCCTGCCGGTGTTCCACAGCGACATCAACCAGGTCGAAGCGGTGCTCAACACGCGCCAGATCCGTCATTTGCTGGCGGACGCGAGCCTGACCCAGGAAGCGCTACTGGCCGCCTCCCACGAGCCTTATTTCGTCCCTGAAAGCACGCCACTGCAACTGCAATTGCTGAATTTCCACAAGCAGCAGCGGCGCCTGGGCATGGTGGTGGACGAATACGGCGAAGTGCTGGGCATCGTCACCCTGGAAGACATCCTCGAAGAAATCGTCGGCGAATTCGAAAGCGAGCACAGCCTCGACAACCCCCACGTCCACCCCCAGCCCGATGGTCGCCTGATGATCGATGGCGCGGCGTCGATCCGCGAATTGAACAGGACCCTGGGCTGGCATCTGCCTTGCGACGGTCCCAAGACCCTCAACGGGCTGGTGACCGAAGCCCTGGAAACCATCCCCGAAAGCCCGGTGTGCCTGAAGATCGGCCGTTATCGACTGGAAATCATCGAGACCGTGGACAACCGTGTCAGCCAGGTGCTGGCGTGGCATAACAGTTCGGTGCCGGTAGTGCTCTAAACACCGCACCCGTGGCGAGGGAGCTTGCTCTCATCAAACAAAATCCATCCCCTTGTTCTTTAAGCTTTTTTAAGCCGCAACCAATCGGACACCCAGCTTTGTAGCCTTGCGCTGCAAAGCTCTAAGCTGACGATCACGGCTTTTAGCCTCGTACTCATCCATATCCTGCGCCACG
>NZ_JBFREY010000066.1:0-11212 GCF_052114545.1 Pseudomonas sp. KB_12
TCGGTCTACAGCCGCGACGACATCCAGGGGGTATTGGCCTCCACGTCGGTGTGTTTCGATCTGTCGGTGTGGGAGCTGTTCGTGACCCTGGCCAACGGCGGCTCGCTGATCATCGCCCGCAATGCCCTGGAATTGCCGCAACTGCCGGCTCGCGATCAGGTGCGCCTGATCAACACCGTGCCCTCGGCGATTGCCGCGTTGCAGCGCAGCGACGAGATCCCGGCCAGCGTGCGCATCATCAACCTGGCCGGTGAGCCACTGAAACAAAGCCTGGTCGACAGTCTGTACGCAGATGCCAACTGTGGGAGCGAGCTTGCTCGCGATAGCGGTGGATCAGACGCCCATGGGCCAACTGACAGGACGCCATCGCGAGCAAGCTCGCTCCCACAAGGGATAGCGCATGTCTACGACCTCTACGGCCCATCCGAGGACACCACCTATTCCACCTGGACCCGTCGCACCCCCGGCGGCACGGCGAACATCGGCCGGCCCCTCAAACACACCGCCAGCTACCTGCTCGACGCCGACCTGCAACCAGTCCCCCAAGGCGTTTCGGCAGAGCTGTACCTGAGCGGCGCGGGCATCACCCGTGGCTACCTTGGCCGCGCGGCGATGACCGCCGAAAAATACCTGCCCAACCCGTTCTCCACGGCCGGCGAACGCCTGTACCGCACCGGTGACCTGAGCCGTTACCGCGTCGATGGCGTGCTCGAATACCAGGGCCGCATCGACCATCAAGTGAAGATCCGTGGCTTCCGTATCGAGCTGGGGGAAATCGAAGCGCGGCTGTTGCAACAACTCCAGGTGCGTGACGTGGCGGTCCTGGCCCAGGACGCCCCGGGCGGTCAGCAACTGGTGGCCTACGTGGTCGCTGCGGCGCTGAACCTGGATGCCAGCGAAGCCCAACGTGCACTGCGCGAGCAACTCAAGGCCGGGCTCAAGGAACACCTGCCCGACTACATGATCCCCGCGCACCTGCTGTTCCTCGATCAACTGCCCCTGACCCCCAACGGCAAGCTCGACCGCAAGGCGCTGCCGGACGTGGACACCGGCCTTTTACAAGTTGGTTATGTCGCGCCGGTCAGTGACCTGGAACAGCAGGTCGCGGCGATCTGGGCCGAAGTGCTCACGTTGAATCGCGTGGGCTTGAACGATCACTTCTTCGAGCTGGGCGGCCATTCGCTGCTGGCGGTCAATGCCGTCTCGCGCATGGCGCTCGAACTGGGGCTGACGCTGACCCCGCAACTGATTTTCCAGCACCCCGTCCTGGGGGATTTTGTCGCGCAACTCGACACCGGGGATGGGCCAATCAATGAACAGAAACTGAACAAGCTGGAAGCCCTGCTTGATGAAATGGAGGAAGTCTGATGGACAAGAGTGTTGCTTTGAGGATCGCCAAGCGCTTTATCACTCTGCCGCTGGACAAACGTAAGCTGTACCTGGAGAAGATGCTCGAAGAGGGCGTCTCGCCGGCCAACCTGCCGATTCCCGAGGTACGCTGCGGGTTCGAAAACATCGCGCTGTCCTACGCCCAGGAACGTCAGTGGTTCCTCTGGCAGATGGACCCTCACAGCTCGGCTTATCACATTCCCAGTGCCTTGCGCCTCAAAGGGCCGCTGGACGTGCCGGCCCTGGAGCGCAGCTTCAACGCACTGGTCGAGCGCCACGAAAGCTTGCGCACCACCTTCATCGAGCGCGGTGAGCAAGCTGTGCAGGTCATCCACCCGCAGATGCCATTGTGTGTTGCGGTCCAGGCGCTGCCCGCCGGTTCACCGGCCAGCCAGGACGACAGCATCAAGGCTTTCGTCGAGCGCGAAATCGCCCGCCCGTTCGATTTGCGCCAAGGGCCGTTGTTGCGGGTTTCGCTGTTGAAAATCGCCGAGGACGATCATGTGCTGGTGCTGATCCAGCACCACATCGTTGCCGATGGCTGGTCGATGCAGGTGCTGGTGGATGAGCTGGTCCGCCACTACGCCGCCGATACGGCCGGCGAGTCACTGGTGTTGCCGGAATTGACCGTGCAATACGCCGACTACGCGATCTGGCAGCGTCACTGGCTCGAGGCCGGTGAGCGCGAGCGCCAGTTGGCCTATTGGGTCCAGACCCTGGGCGGCGAACAGCCGGTGCTGGAGTTGCCGTTCGACCATCCGCGCCCGCCCGTGCAAAGCTTTCGCGGTGCGCGGCTGGACCTCAACCTGCCGCCGCAACTGGGGGCAGCGCTCAAGCAGTTGGCCCAGCGCCAAGGGGCCAGCCTGTTCATGGTGTTGCTGGCCTCGTTCCAAGCCTTGTTGCACCGCTACAGCGGCCAGCCGCAGATCCGCGTCGGGGTGCCGGTGGCCAACCGCAACCGGGTCGAGACCGAGGGCCTGATCGGCTTTTTCGTCAACACCCAGGTGCTCAACGCCCATGTCGATGGACAGTTGCCGTTCGAGCGCTTGCTCGATCAGGTCAAGCAATCGGCGATGGCGGCCCAAGCTCATCAGGACTTGCCGTTCGAGCAGTTGATCCAAGCCCTGCAACCGGAGCGCAGCCTGAGCCACAGCCCGATCTTCCAGGTCATGTTCAACCATCAGACCTCGGGTGATGCCCAGGCCCGGCAGATGCACTTGCCGCAGCTGGGCATCGAGGACCTGGTATGGGAAGGGCGCACGGCCCAGTTCGATTTGACCCTGGGCACTTATGAAACCGAGCAGGGCGTCGCCGCGGAACTGACCTATGCCACCGACCTGTTCGAGGCGCAGACCATCGAACGCCTTGCCCGCCACTGGCAGAACCTGCTGCAAGGCATCGTCGATGCGCCGCAGCAACGCATCGGCGAGTTGCCGTTGCTCGACACCGACCAGCAGCGTCTGACACAGCACGACTGGCGCCGCATGGTTGAGCATGGCCCCGCGGCGTGTGTGCACCAGCGCATCGCCGAACAGGCCCGCATGACCCCGGACGCACTGGCGCTGACCATCGATGGACAGGCCCTGACCTACGGGCAACTGGACGCGCGCGCCAACCAGCTCGCCCACCGTTTGCTGGCCTTGGGCGTGATGCCGGACCAGCGCGTGGGCATCGCCGTGGAGCGCAGCGTCGAGATGATTGTCGGCCTGCTGGCGATCCTCAAGGCCGGCGGCGCCTACGTGCCACTCGACCCGGCGTACCCCGAGGATCGCCTGGCCTACATGATTCAGGACAGCGGCATCGAGCTGCTGCTGACCCAGGCCCGTTTGCAGGCGCGCTTGCCGATCCCGGCGACCCTGCGGACCCTGCGGACCCTGCTGCTGGACCGGCCGGACGCTGCATTGCAAGCAGCCCCGCAAACCTGCCCGGCCGTGTCGCTGACTGGCGAACACCTGGCCTACGTGATCTACACCTCAGGTTCCACCGGCAGGCCCAAGGGCGTGATGGTGCGCCATGGCGCGCTGAGCAATTTCGTCACCAGCATGATCGCCCAACCGGGCCTCACGGCCAGCGATCGCATGCTGTCGCTGACGACGTTTTCCTTCGATATTTTTGGCTTGGAGATCTACGGGCCGTTGTCGGCTGGAGCCAGCATCGTGCTGACCGGCCAGAACGTCCACCAGGATCCGCAAGCGGTGCTGGCGCTGATCGAACGGTACGATGTGACGGTGCTGCAAGCCACCCCTTCGAGCTGGCGCATGTTGCTCGATCATGAACAATCTGCGCTGCTGGCCGGTCGCACCTTCCTGTGCGGTGGCGAGGCATTGCCCCTGGAGTTGGCGCAACGGCTGCTGGCGCTTTCGCCGAAGGTCTGGAACCTCTACGGCCCGACCGAAACCACGATCTGGTCGGCGCTGCATCCGTTGAGCCCTGAAAACAGCCGTCCGTTCCTTGGCAAACCCCTGGACAACACCGCGCTGTACGTGGTCGGCAGCGACCTGACGCTCAACCCGCCCGGCGCGCCGGGGGAACTGCTGATCGGTGGTGACGGCCTGGCTCGCGGTTACTTCCAACGCCCGGCCCTGACCGCCGAACGTTTTGTGCCGGACCCGTTCTCCGCCACCGGCGAACGGCTGTACCGCACGGGCGATCTGACCCGCTATCGGGCCGAAGGCGTGGTCGAGTACATCGGCCGCATCGACCATCAGGTCAAAATCCGCGGCTTGCGCATCGAACTGGGGGAAATCGAAGCCGCACTGTTGGCCCAGGAGAACGTGCGTGAAACCGTGGTGGTGGCCCATGAAGGCCCGACCGGCGCGCAACTGGTGGCTTACGTGGTGCCCGCGAACGGTGAAGTAGCGGACGAGTCTTCGTTACGCGCTTCGCTCAAAGCCGCGCTCAAGGCGCAATTGCCCGAGTACATGGTCCCGGCGCACCTGGTGTTCCTGGCGCAACTGCCGTTGACGCCCAACGGCAAGGTCGATCGCAAGGCGTTGCCAGCCCCTGACGCCACAGATCTGCAACAGGCTTACGTGGAGCCCCGCAGTCAGTGTGAGCAGCAGGTGGCGGCGATTTGGCAGGAGGTGCTCAAGCTCGAGCGGGTAGGGCTGGAGGACAACTTCTTCGAATTGGGCGGGCATTCGCTGTTGGTCACCCAAGTGGTCTCGCGGGTCCGGCGCACGCTGGGTATCGAGGTGCCGCTGCGCAACCTGTTCGAGCACAGCACGTTGCGCGATTTTGTCAGTGCCTTCGAGCAGGGCCACGGTGAACAAGCGTTGGCGATGGTGCCGGTGCCCCGCGACAAGCCACTGCCGCTGTCGTTTGCCCAGGAGCGCCAATGGTTCCTGTGGAAAATGGACCCCGACAGCGCCGCCTACAACATTCCCACAGCGCTGCGGCTGCGTGGCGTGCTGGACAAAATGGCCCTGCGTCGCAGCTTTGAAGCACTGGTGGCGCGTCACGAAAGCCTGCGCACCCTGTTCGTGGAGGACGATGGGGTGACCTGCCAGGTGATCCGTGCGCAAGGGCAGGTCGATTTCGTCGAACAGCGTCTGGCCGGCGATGACGAGGCCAGTATCCAGGCCTTCATCGAGCAGCAGACGCAAGCCCCGTTCGACCTCTTGAACGATGCCCTATTGCGCGTGGCGTTGCTGGCGTTGGGTGAGCAGGAGCACATTTTGGTGCTGACCCTGCATCACATCGTGTCTGACGGCTGGTCGTTGCAGGTGATGGTCGACGACCTGATGAGCCTGTATTCGGCCTTCGCCCAGGGGCAGCCCGCGCAGTTGCCAGCGTTGGCGGTGCAATACGCCGACTATGCCGTCTGGCAGCGCCAATGGATGGCTGCCGGTGAACGGGATCGCCAACTGGGCTACTGGACCGAGCAACTGGGCGGTGAGCAGCCGCTGCTGGAACTGCCCTCCGACCATCCGCGCCCGGCGCAGCAGAGCATGCGTGGCGCGCGTTTGCCGATTGTGCTGGATCGCGCGTTGAGCGATGCCCTCAAAGCGCTGGCTCGACGGGAAAACGTCACGCTGTTTGTGCTGCTGCTCGGCTCTTTCCAAGCGTTGTTGCACCGCTACAGCGGTCAGGCCGACATCCGGGTCGGGGTGCCGATTGCCAACCGCCAGCGCCTGGAAACCGAGCGCTTGATCGGGTTTTTCGTCAATACCCAGGTGCTGCGGACCGAATTCCACAGCGATCTGACCGGCGCCGGATTGCTGCAACAGCTCAAACAGACGGCCATGGCCGCGCAGATGCATCAGGACCTGCCGTTCGAGCAATTGGTCGATGCCTTGCAGCCGCAGCGTAATCTGAGCCACAGCCCGCTGTTCCAGGCCATGTTCAACCATCGTAACGAAACCGCTTCGGCCTTTGAAGACGCATTGCCGGGCCTGGCGGTCGAACCCCTTGGCTGGGAGCAGCGCACCGCACAATTCGACCTGAGCCTGGAAACCACCGATAGTCCGCAAGGCCTGCACGCCGCGCTGATCTACGCGACCGACCTGTTCGAGCCGGCCACCCTCGAGCGCATGGGCCAGCATTGGCTCAACCTGTTGCAAGGCATGGTGCAGGACCTGCACCGGCCCATTGCGCAGTGGACGTTACTGGACGATGACGAACGTCGACAGATGCTCGTCGACTGGAATGCGACGGCGGTTTCATACCCGCTTGAGCGCAGTGTCCAGGGGCTGATCGAAGAGCAGGTGCGCAGGACCCCGGATGCTCCGGCCCTGGTGTTCGGTGAGCAACGCCTGAGCTACGGCGAGCTCAACGCCCGGGCCAATCGCTTGGCGCACACATTGATCGAGCATGGCGTGGGCCCGGATGTGCTGGTGGGCATCGCCGTGGAACGTTCGGTGGAAATGGTCCTGGGGCTGTTGGCGATTCTCAAGGCTGGCGGTGCCTATGTGCCGCTGGACCCTGAATACCCACGGGATCGCCTGGCCTATATGTTCGAAGACAGCGGCATCGGTTTGCTGTTGACCCAGCAGCATCTGTTGGAGCAGTTGCCGATCCCGGACGGGTTGCGCAGCCTGGTGCTGGACCTGCCTGGCGACGGGGTGTACGCAGCTCGCGAGACGAATCCGGACGTCGAGGTTCACGGCGAAAACCTGGCGTATGTGATCTACACCTCCGGTTCCACCGGCAAGCCCAAGGGCGCGGGCAATCGGCACTCGGCCCTGGTCAATCGGTTGTGCTGGATGCAGCAGGCCTATGGGCTTGATGCCACGGACAGCGTGCTGCAAAAAACGCCGTTCAGTTTCGACGTGTCGGTATGGGAATTCTTCTGGCCATTGTTGACCGGCGCGACGCTGGTGGTGGCCGCGCCGGGCGCTCATCGCGACCCGACGCAGTTGATTGAGCTGATCACCGCGCGGCGCATCACCACGTTGCACTTCGTGCCGTCGATGTTGCAGGCGTTTGTGCAAGACCCACACGTGGTCCAATGCTCCAGCCTGAAGCGGATCGTGTGCAGCGGCGAAGCCCTGCCGGTGGATGCGCAGCAGCAGGTGTTCGCCAAACTGCCAAGTGCCGGCCTGTACAACCTCTACGGCCCGACCGAGGCCGCCATCGACGTCACCCACCGGACCTGTGTCGAGGAGGGGCGCGACAGCGTGCCGATCGGCCAGCCGATTGCCAACCTGGGCACCTACATTCTGGATGATGAATTAGCGCCGGTACCGATGGGGGTGATTGGAGAGTTGTACCTTGCGGGCGAGGGCTTGGCCCGTGGTTACCATCGACGTGCAGCGCTGACGGCCGAGCGGTTCGTGACCGGCCCCTTCGGTCACGGTCAGCGGCTGTATCGCACCGGTGACCTGGCGCGCTACCGCACCGATGGCGTGATCGAATACGCCGGGCGCATGGACCATCAGGTGAAAATTCGTGGCTTGCGCATTGAGCTGGGGGAAATCGAAGCGCGCCTGGCCGAGCACGCCGAGGTGCGCGAAACCGTCGTCATCGCCCAGGACGGCACCTTGCTGGTGGCCTACCTGGTGCCAGCCCGCGCAGAACTGCTGAGCGCCGAAGACACCGTCCGCCAGGCGCTGCAAGGTCGCCTCAAGGACCATTTGAGCCAGTCCCTGCCCGGCTACATGGTGCCGCAGCACTGGGTGTGGCTGGAAAAAATGCCCGTCAGCCCCAACGGCAAACTGGAGCGCAAGGCGCTGCCAAAAGCCGATATCAGTGCCAGCCCCAAGGCTTACATCGCACCGATCACCGCCCTCGAACAGACCCTGGCCGCGATCTGGCAAAGCGTGCTCGGGCGCGAGCAAGTGGGGGTGGGTGACAACTTCTTCGAGCTGGGGGGCGATTCGATTATCTCGATCCAGATGGTCAGCCGGGCGCGGCAGGCCGGGATTCATTTCAGTCCCAAGGATCTGTTCGTCCACCAGACCATCCAGGGCCTTGCCAGTGTGGCGACCCAGGGGGACAGCGGCCCGGGCATCGACCAGGGCCCGGTGATGGGCGACGCGGTGTTGCTGCCGTTCCAGCAACTGTTTTTCGAACAGGACATGGCCGAGCCGCATCACTGGAACCAATCGGTGCTGCTCAAGGGGCTGCGGCCAGTGGACGCCGCTCATCTGGAGCAGGCGTTGCAGGCGTTGGTTGCCCACCACGATGCCTTGCGCCTGGCCTTCACCCGTGAGAACGACGCCTGGACCGCTCGCCATCAAAGCCTCGCCGAGCAGCAGGCGCTTTGGCAACGCTCACCGCTGTTGTGGACCGCCGAGGTGGCAGATGCTGCGGCGCTTGAACGGTTGGCCGAACAGGCCCAGCGCAGTCTCGAACTGCAGAGCGGTGCGCTGTTGCGCGGGGTCTTGGCGAGCCTGGCCGATGGCAGCCAGCGGCTGTTGCTGGTGATCCATCACCTGGTGGTGGACGGGGTGTCCTGGCGCATTCTGCTGGAAGACCTGCAACAGGCTTATCAACAACTGCAGGCCGGCCAGGCCCTGAAACTGCCCGCCAAGACCAGTGCCACCCAGGCTTGGGCGCAACGGTTGCAGGGGCATGCCGGCAGTGCGGCTTTACAGGCCCAAATGGCCTATTGGCAAGGGCAACTGCAGGGCGCTCGCGCCGATTTGCCTTGCGATCGGCCCGAGGGCGAACTGCGCAGGTGCCATGGGGCGCAGGTTCAGACGCGGCTGGATAAAAACCAGACCCGACAGCTCTTGCAGCAAGCGCCGGCAGCCTACCGCACCCAGGTCAACGATCTGTTGTTGACGGCCCTGGCCCGGGTGATTGGCCGCTGGACCGGCGACGCCTCGACCTTGATTCAGCTGGAGGGGCACGGCCGTGAGGCGCTGTTCGATGACCTGGACCTGAGTCGTAGCGTCGGCTGGTTCACCAGCCTGTTCCCGGTGCGCTTGACGCCGGCCGCGACCGCCGGGGATTCGCTCAAGGCCATCAAGGAGCAATTGCGGGCGATACCCGACAAGGGGCTCGGATTCGGTGTGCTGCGCTATCTGGGGGATGAGCAGACCCGTCGTACCCTCCAGGCGTTGCCGCTGCCACGCATCACCTTCAACTACCTGGGCCAGTTCGACAGCGGATTCGCCGATGATGCCGACGGCTTGTTTATCCCGGCCATTGAGTCGGCGGGCGCACCACAGAGCCCGCTGGCACCGCTGGATAACTGGTTGACCCTCAATGGCAGTGTCTACGCCGGCGAACTGAGCATCGACTGGACGTTCAGCACGCAGATGTTCGACGAATCGACGATCCAGACGCTGGCCCTGGACTACGGCCGAGAGTTGCAGGCCCTGATCGAACACTGCTGCCAGGCACCGCACCAAGGCTTCACGCCGTCGGACTTCCCGCTGGCCGGGTTGACCCAGGCTGAGCTGGACGCGTTGCCACTGGCGCCCCGGCAAGTCGAAGATATTTATCCGTTGTCGCCCATGCAGCAAGGCATGCTGTTCCATACGTTGTACGAGCAACAGGCCGGCAGCTACATCAATCAGTTGCGGGTGGATGTCGAAGGGTTGGACGTCGAGCGCTTCCGCCAGGCCTGGCAGGCGGCCCTGGACGCCCATGAAGTGCTGCGCAGCAGTTTCGTCTGGGAAGGTGAATTCAAGCGTGCACTGCAGGTCGTGCACAAACAGCTGGACGTTGCCTTCCTGTGCCATGACTGGCGCGCCAGTGCGCAGCTGTCCCAGGACCTCGACACCCTTGCCCTGGCGCAGCGCCAACAGGGTTTCGAGCTGGAGGCGGCGCCCTTGCTGCGCCTGGTGGTGACACGCGTGGCAGAGGACCGCTACCACTTGATCTACACCTGTCATCACATCCTGATGGACGGCTGGAGCAACTCGCAATTACTCGGCGAAGTGCTGCAACGCTACAGCGGCCAACCCGTCGCCGCATCGGGCAGCCGCTACCGGGACTACATCGCCTGGTTGCAACGCCAGGATGCGGCGGCCAGCGAAGCGTTCTGGACGCCTGCGCTGCAACGCTTGGAGGCCCCGACCCGACTGGCCGACGTCATGGCGAAGCCGGCGCAGGCCAGCGCCGGTTATGGCGACCATATGCAGGTCCTGGACGAAGCGCTGACCCGGCGCCTGGAAGCCTTCGCCCGCACCTCGAAAGTCACCGTCAACACCTTGGTGCAGGCCGCGTGGCTGCTGCTGTTGCAGCGCTACACCGGCAAAGACACCGTGGCCTTCGGCGCGACGGTGGCCGGTCGCCCGGCGGATTTGCCCGGCATCGAGCAGCAGATCGGCCTGTTCATCAACACCTTGCCGGTGATCGCCAGCCCACGGGCCGAGCAATCGTTGGACAGCTGGCTGCAAACGGTGCAGGCGCAAAACCTGGCGTTGCGCGAGTTCGAGCACACCGCGTTGCTGGACATCCAGCGCTGGGCCGGGCAGGGCGGTGAAACACTGTTCGACAGCCTGTTGGTGTTCGAAAACTATCCGATTGCCCAGGCCCTGGAGCAGGGCGCGCCGGACGGTTTGCGCTTTGGTCCGCCGCTCACCCAGGAACAGACCAGCTACCCGTTGACGCTGTTGGTGGGATTGGATCGGCAACTGTCGGTGCACATGAGCTACCAGCGGGCCAGTTTTGCGCCCGCCACCGTGGCGCGACTGGCAGCCCATCTGGCTCAGTTGCTGGGCCAGATGACCGCCCATGGCGAGCGTTGCCTGGGTGAACTGTCGATGCTGGAGTTCGATGAGCATCAGCGCCTGACCCATGACTGGAACCCGGTTGACGCCCCGTTCGAGCAAGCGTTGTGCATTCACCAGATGATTGCTCGTCAGGCCCAAGCCTCGCCGGATGCTCTGGCGGTGACCTTCGCCAACACGCGCCTGAGCTACAGCGAACTCGACGGTCGCGCCAATCGCCTGGCCCATAAACTCATCGAGTTGGGGGTGGGCCCGGAAGTGCGAGTGGGCGTGGCAATGCCACGCTCCGAGCACCTGTTGATCGCCTTGCTGGCAGTGCTCAAGGCCGGTGGCGCCTACGTGCCGCTGGACCCGGATTACCCGGCCGAGCGGGTGGCCTACATGCTCGACGACAGCCGTGCCCGGGTGTTGCTGACCGAAGACGCGGTGGCGGCGACGCTGAGCGTGCCGGCTGAAACCGAAGTACTGATGCTCGATCAGCTCGATTTGACGCAATACCCACTGAGTGCACCGCACAGCAACGTCACGCCAGACAACCTCGCCTACGTGATCTACACCTCCGGTTCCACCGGTAAGCCCAAGGGCGTGGCGATTGCCCATCGCAACGTGCTGGCGCTGATCGACTGGTCCAAATCGGTCTACAGCCGCGACGACATCCAGGGGGTATTGGCCTCCACGTCGGTGTGTTTCGATCTGTC
>NZ_JBFREY010000067.1:0-11171 GCF_052114545.1 Pseudomonas sp. KB_12
TTGTGGCGAGGGAGCTTGCTCCCGCTCGGCTGCGCAGCAGACGCAACGGTGGCATGGTTGAAGAGCTTCAGCGGTTGAAAAGCGAGGGCGGCTTCGCCCCCCAGCGGGAGCAAGCTCCCTCGCCACGGTCGGTGTGCCTTCAGGATGGGGAGTTGCCAGCCTTGCGTGAAGAATGCACAGGTGCTTGCGGCCGTCATGGTCTGAGGCGCTTTTGTGGCGAGGGAGCTTGCTCCCGCTCGGCTGCGCAGCAGACGCAACGATGGCATGGTTGAAGAGTTTCAGCGGTTGAAAAGCGAGGGCGGCTTCGCCCCCCAGCGGGAGCAAGCTCCCTCGCCACGGGGATTACGTCGTTTTCGGAAAAGTCGCTCAACCATCATCGCGTCGGATCGTCGCAGGCGAAGCTACCGTAGGTAGATCCCCCAAGCATAGGAAGCCAAGGAATGCATCCTTCACGCCCAAACTCTCATCGCTTGCGTCACGGACGCTCTTCGGAACCGGGGCGAGGCTACCTCGTCACTGCGGTCGTTCACCAACGCACACCGATCTTCAACGACTTGCAACTGGGCCGCTTATTGGTGGCAGAAATGCGCCTGGTTCATGAGCGAGGTCAGGTCAATTCGCTGGCCTGGGTTGTGATGCCGGACCACTTGCATTGGTTGGTGCAGCTAGAGCAAGCTCAGCTCACGCATGTGATGCAGGTAGTCAAATCCCGCAGCACCCTCACAATCAATCGAGCAATGAATAGAAAAGGCGCCTTCTGGCAAAGCGGCTTCCATGACCGCGCGATCCGCGACAACGAAGATCTGAAGCCCTCCGCCCGCTACATCATCGCCAATCCGCTTCGGGCGGGGCTGGTGGATCGCATTGGCGATTACCCGCTCTGGGACACAGTATGGCTCTAGCCGCTTTTTGTGGCGAGGGAGCTTGCTCCCGCTGGGGGGCGAAGCCGCCCTCGCTTTTCGGCTTTTAAAGCCGGCGACTGCTGCGCAGTCGAGCGGGAGCAAGCTCCCTCGCCACAAGGTGAAGTGGTGCCTGAAAGCCTTGTGCTAGAGCCATCGGTCTGCGTCCGTACATGACGCTGCACCAATGCTGTGCAATACTCGGCGCCGTTTCCGTATGACCTGTCATCCCAGACAACGCCTCTCCAAAAGCCACTCGTGGCGCAGGCTTATCCCTGAATTTCACAGGTTTTACAGTGAAACTCTCTATCCCTGGCTTTTTATACTGCATGGCCCGCTGATCCTGAGGTTGTCGTTCCACAGGACGGTCTGTCCACAAGACAGACCCGGCTTCGGCAAGGTGGCAGGCCTATCGGCCTGTGGCTTTGGACGCTCGGGGGCTAATCCAATAACAAGACGAGGTTGTATCCCTATGCCTGTCGGCAATCATCTGCCCCATGGCGAGACCGCTCAGGGCGGTCCGCTCAAACGTGAACTCGGTGAGCGGCATATCCGCCTGATGGCGCTCGGCGCCTGCATCGGTGTCGGGCTGTTCCTCGGTTCGGCCAAGGCCATTGAAATGGCCGGTCCGGCGATCATGCTGTCCTACATCATTGGCGGCCTGGCGATCCTGGTGATCATGCGCGCCCTCGGCGAAATGGCCGTGCATAACCCGGTGGCCGGTTCGTTCAGCCGCTATGCCCAGGACTACCTCGGCCCACTGGCAGGCTTCCTGACCGGCTGGAACTACTGGTTCCTGTGGCTGGTGACCTGCGTGGCGGAAATCACCGCGGTGGCGGTGTACATGGGCATCTGGTTCCCCGATGTACCCCGCTGGATCTGGGCCCTGGCCGCGCTGGTCAGCATGGGCTCGATCAACCTGATCGCGGTCAAGGCCTTCGGTGAGTTCGAATTCTGGTTCGCCCTGATCAAGATCGTCACCATCATCGCCATGGTCATCGGCGGCGTCGGCATTATCGCCTTCGGCTTTGGTAACGACGGCGTGGCCCTGGGCATTTCCAACCTCTGGACCCACGGCGGCTTCATGCCCAATGGCGTGCAAGGCGTGTTGATGTCGCTGCAAATGGTCATGTTCGCCTACCTGGGCGTGGAGATGATCGGCCTGACTGCCGGTGAGGCGAAGAACCCGCAGAAAACCATCCCCAACGCCATCGGCTCGGTGTTCTGGCGGATCCTGCTGTTCTACGTCGGCGCGCTGTTCGTGATCCTGTCGATCTACCCGTGGAACGAAATTGGCACCCAGGGCAGCCCGTTCGTGATGACCTTCGAGCGCCTGGGCATCAAGACCGCCGCCGGCATCATCAATTTCGTAGTGATCACTGCCGCGCTGTCGTCCTGCAACGGCGGGATCTTCAGCACCGGGCGGATGCTCTACAGCCTGGCGCAGAACGGCCAGGCCCCGGCCGGTTTCGCCAAGACCTCTACCAACGGTGTACCGCGCCGCGCATTGCTGCTGTCCATCGCCGCGTTGCTGCTGGGCGTGCTGCTCAACTACCTGGTGCCGGAGAAAGTCTTCGTCTGGGTGACGTCCATTGCCACCTTCGGCGCGATCTGGACCTGGGTGATGATCTTGCTGGCCCAACTCAGTTTCCGTAAAAGCCTGAACGCTTCAGAGCGTGCGGCGCTGAAATACCGCATGTGGCTGTACCCGGTCAGCTCGTACCTGGCGCTGGCCTTCCTGGTGCTGGTGGTGGGCCTGATGGCGTACTTCCCGGATACCCGCGTGGCGTTGTATGTCGGCCCGGCGTTCCTGGTGTTGCTGACGGTGTTGTTTTATACCTTCAAGTTGCAACCGACTGAGGATGTGCGGGGAGGTGTGCGTTCGGTTTCGTAAGATAAAGCGCGAGGTAAAAAAGAAAGCCCTGGTCAGATGACCGGGGCTTTTTTGTAGGCGTCAGCCTGACCGTCCGTCGGAGTCAGTACCCGACCTGTAAGATCTGACAGTAGACCACCGCAGGACCCTGGCCTAGCTTGGAAGCCCGCCAATTGGCGAATGGCAAGGCTGCACAATGAACGGTTTTTCTGCGTTGATGGTTATCGCACTGGTCAATGGATTGATTCATTGCCAGGTTTTTTTCGTGCTGTATGGCGCTGTTGGACTGACTCAGGGAAGCAGTAACCTCGCGGCGTTCGGCGTGGCGGCGGCGTTTTCGTTTTATGTGAATGCGTTGTACATCTTCGAGCCCGGAGAGTCATGGCGCAGCTATTTGCTGTGCAATGGTTTGATGGGGATATTGAGTTACGCGGTCGGCTCGATGGGCGATGGCCTGGGTTCGCCTGGATGGGTGACGGTGGCTTTGTATTGCCTATTGAACCTGGCGATGGGGTACAGCTTGTTCCGGTTCAAATCGCTTCGTGCCTCTCAGCAGCCATGAACGAATCCCGAAAAGCAAGATGGAGCACTTTTTTTACTTATTCACTGGTCGGCCTCGCCAATACGCTGCTTCATTGGCAGATATTTTTTGTGCTGCGCGTAGCGGTCGGTCTCGATCAGTCGACCAGCAATCTTGCTGCGTTCTGTGTGGCGGCTTCCTTTTCCTATTACCTCAATGCGCTCTATACCTTCGAGGCCAAACTCTCGGTAACGGGGTATGTCACTTTCCTATGTGTCATTGGAGCGCTCAGTTATGCCGTGGGTTATCTGGGAGACCGCTGGCGGCTCCATGGATTGCTGACGGTGGCGGTATTTTCGCTGTTGAGCTTGGTGTTCGGATTTTTGCTCTCCCGGTTCGTGGTTTTTCGTGGATACCGTCCATGAAGATCTCGCTGATCGTTCCGGTGTTCAATGAAGAGCAGACCCTGGGACTGTTCTACAAGAGTGTCCGTCAGCATCCGGCGTTGGCCGGCTACAGCGTCGAAATCATATTCATAAACGATGGCAGCGCTGACCAGACGGATGCGCTTGCCCGTGACATCGCGCTGGTCGATAACCTGGTTGTGTTGATCAGTTTTTCCCGAAATTTCGGCAAGGAGCCCGCCTTGTTTGCCGGGATCGAGCACGCCAGCGGGGACGTGGTCATTCCAATGGACGTCGACCTGCAAGACCCCATCGAGGTTATTCCCAAGCTTGTTGCCGAATGGGAAAAGGGCGCCGAGGTAGTGCTGGCCAAGCGTCGTGATCGCTCGTCCGACAGTTACCTGAAGCGTGGATGCGCTGCGCTGTTTTATCGCTTGCTGGATCGGATCGCTTCTCCCCATATCGAGCGCAACGTAGGGGACTTCCGATTGATGGACCGTAAGGTAGTGGAGGTGATCAAGACCCTTCCCGAATATCAATTGTTCATGAAGGGTGTGCTGTCGTGGGCCGGATTTACCACTGTCATTGTCGAATACGACCGCGCCGGTCGCGCCGCTGGTAGCAGCAAATTCAACGGCTGGAAGTTATGGAATTTGGCGCTCGAAGGCATCACGTCGTTCAGCACTGTGCCGTTGCGGTTGTGGACTTACCTCGGCGGTTTCATTTCATTGGTTTCGCTGGCGTATGCCGGGTACATGGTGCTGGACAAGCTGATCTTTGGAAACGATTTGCCCGGTTATCCATCCTTGATGACCGCGATTTTGTTTTTGGGTGGTGTGCAGCTGATTGGTATTGGTGTGTTGGGTGAGTACGTCGGACGGATCTATTTAGAGACAAAGCATCGTCCGAGGTACGTCATCAGGGAAATAGTTCGGGGAGAGTCGGGCGTGCGTGGAACTGACGAGAGCATTTGCGAACGGGGCGGTGATTATTCGTGACTAACTTTCGAGCCTATTCAGGAAAGCCTCCCAGCCGATTCGTCGACGGCGCAGCCTTGGCAGCCGTTGTGGTCCTGGCGCTGTGCGTACGTTTCTACGGCATCACAACACCGGCGATCTGGTACGACGAGGCCTTTAGCATCCTGCTTGCCAGGCACGAGCCGTGGCAGATCTGGTCTATTACGGCACGAGATATTCACCCACCGCTTTATTACCTCGCGCTGCACTACTGGATGATTTTGTTTGGCGACGGGGTCTTGGCTGTTAGATCGCTCAGTGTGATAGCCGACGTGGGCTCGGTTTTGCTGAGCATAAAGTTGATGAGCCTGGTTGCCACGCGAAGAGCAACCTGGATGGCTGCGTTGCTATTGGTGTTGCTGCCGATTTCGGTTCGTTACAGCCAGGAAGCGCGCATGTACACCCTGCTCGGATTCTGGCTGATGGGCGCAACCGTAGCGTTGGTGTGCTGGGTTAAAGAACCAGAAAAAAAGCGGTTCCCAGCCATTTATGTGCTGTTGATGACGGCCGCTTTTTACACGCATTATTTCGCCGCATTGGGCGTGCTGGTTCATGGGTGCTATTGGCTGAGTCGCTTGAAGGCAGGTCCAAATGTACTCTCCGCGCGCCTCTGGATTTTGGTCTGCTGTGCAATCCTTGTCCTGTTTCTGCCCTGGCTACCTCATTTCATCGATCATCTCTCAGGCCGGCCGGGGCTTGGTTGGATACCGGCTATCACTTGGCAGGCGGTTGTGAATGTTGTCTGGCAGTTCACTGTGATGACAATCTGGGAGGGGCAATCGTCGCTTACTCGCGTTTTGCCTTGGTTGGTGGTGATCGCCTGCGCAGCGCTGCTGGTCTGGAAAGACACCGGTCTGCATCGCTTCAGTGTGTTATTGACCGGTTACTTTTTTATTCCCGTCCTCGCGCTGGCCTTCATGTCGTTGATTGCCCCGCTATTCATTCCGCGCTACTTGGTCTTCGCTGCAGTCGGGTTGCCGCTTCTGCTCTCAGCCGCGCTGGATGCAGTGGGGCTGCGACCTACGACCTTGTGCTTGGCCATCATGATTATGGCAGCAGCAGAAGTACAGGGACTGCTGACGGTGTATCGGCAAGCGGACGGCCTGAATGGAACTGAATTAAGAACGGATTTCCGACTTGACGGATTGGCAGCTGAGGTTAGGCAAGCGGCTCGGCCGGGCGACCAGATCGTATTGGATAATGCCATCTGGTATTTGCCATTCGCTTATTACAATCACACGGGCATACAGCCGAAGTTCTATATCTCATCATTCAAAGCCAATGATCTGGACGCCTTGGAACAGGGGGGGAACGCGCTCATTTCCGAAGGAAGTCAGTGGATATATTTCAATCAGTTGAAGGTGTTAACTCAAGGTGGAAACAGGGTTTGGTGGGTAGGGATGTCAGTTGATGCCAGCCCACTCCCGGAAAAAGATTGGGAAAAGACCGTTACCTTTGTGGATGGGCGGATGAATGCCTCTCTGTTTACCCTTAAAGCGGCACCCGCCCAGGTCGAGACGAGTTCAGCCGGTCACTAGTTCGTGCAACTCAGCAAACGCCGTGATGGCTCATTCAGCGCATCGATTAATCACGCAAGGTGCGTGGGATGGCTGGACCGGGGCCGGTCAGTTGTGCACTGGTGATGACTTCAAACTTCGCCTGATTATCAGTGGCAGAAGTGCCGCCGATGAACACCGTAAAAATGCCTGACTCCACGAATCGCAAGAGGTCATGGTTGAGCAACGCCCAGTCGTCCTGATCGAGCAGAAAGCTGACGGTTGTGCTTTCTCCTGGAGCGAGTCTGACTTTGGAAAAACCGCGCAGCATGCGCACCGGGCGCGTGATGCTCGCGACGTCTTGCCGTAGATACAACTGCACGGTTTCCTCTCCGGCTCGTTGACCGCTGTTCTGAACATCTACTTGGATGGTCAATGTTTCATCGAAGGCCAAGCGCTGTTTACTGAGTCTCGGGGTTCCATAGGTGAATGTGGTGTAGCTCAGGCCATGACCAAACGGGTAGAGAGCCGTCCACTTGGAATCGATGTAGCTTGAGGCGTATGCATTGGTGCCGCTCGGCGGTCGCCCAGTGTTTTTGCGGGCTAGATAGATAGGAACTTGCCCCACCGTGCGCGGGAAGGTAATAGGTAGCTTTCCGCTGGGGTTCACATCACCGAAAAGTACGTCCGCCACTGCGTGGCCCATTTCGGTACCCAAAAACCAAGCCTCAAGTATCGCGGGAACATGTTCGTCCACGGTGGGAATGGCCAGCGGACGTCCATTCATTAGGACGACTACCACAGGTTTGCCTGTTTTGATCAGTTGCGCGACCAGCGCATCTTGCGCTCCTGGCAGGCCAAGGGAAGTACGGCTTCGTGCTTCGCCGCTCATGTCTGCCGTTTCTCCCAGCGCAGCCACGATCACATCGGCATCCACGACCGCACGCTGAACCTCTTCAATGCCGGAGGTGTCCGTACTGCCGGGAGAGGCCGCCGGGACATAGACAACCTCCGTCATGGGCGATACGGCGCGCTTTATCCCCTCCAGTACGGTGATTGATTCGCTGGCACGACCGTCAGCGCTCCAGGAGCCCAAGCTGGACACACCGTCATTTGCGAGAGCTCCCACCACGACGAGCTTGCGTAGATTCTTTGAGAGTGGCAGCAACGCATCGTCGTTTTTTAGCAATACGATGGATTTTTGCGCGGCCTCTCGTGCCAGCGCGCGTGTGGGGGGCTGGAGCAACTGCGTTTTTTCGCGGGTAGGGTCGCTGTAGCGATATGGGTCGTCGAACAGGCCCAGACGCTGCTTCGCTTGAAGCACTCGACGCACGGCTCCATCAATAGCGTCTTGTGAAAGTTGACCGCTGCGCACCAGTGCCGGTAGTTCAGCGTTGTAGTCACCGCTGACCATGTCGATATCAACAGTCGCATTGAGAGCAAGTCTCGCAGCCTCTCGGGGAACGGAGGCAACGCCGTGCGGTATCAATTCCCTTATGCCCGCCCAATCACTGACGACGACTCCCTGGAAGCCCCATTCATCGCGCAGCTTCTGTTTGAGCAGTTTCCTGTTGGCGTGCATCGGCATACTGTCCACTTCATTGAAACCGGGCATGATCGTATCGACGCCCGCTTCGACAGCGGCCCGAAAGGGCGTGAGATAGACTTCTTCCAATGTGCGCTCGGACAGGTCGGAAATGTTGTAGTCAAGGCCGCCTTCGGCCGCGCCATAAGCGACGAAATGCTTGGCTGTAGACAGTATTGACGAGGTGTCGGGGGGACCTTCACCGCGAAATCCTCGTACACGCGAAGCGGCGAGGGCAGCCCCCAGGAATGGATCTTCCCCGGCGCCCTCTATCACTCGACCCCAACGCGAATCCCGTGCGATATCGACCATAGGAGCGAAGGTCCAATGAAGGCCGCTGGCCGTTGCTTCGACTGCGGCGGCCCTGGCGGTTCGTTGCGACAGGTCTGGGTCCCAGGCCGACGCTTCGGCCAATGGGACGGGAAATATCGTGCGGAAACCGTGGATCACATCGAACGAGAACAACTGCGGAATATGCAGGCGCGAGCCTTGGACTGCTTCGTGCTGCAATCTTCGAGTGTTTTCGGCGCCATAGGCACCTAATAGCGAACCGGCCTTTGAGGTGCCGATTTTTTTGGGGTCATTGGCGTCTTCGATTGGGCCGGTGGGTATGGTGAGTACACTCAGTTGGGTCAGTTGATCGGCCTTTTCTTCAAGGGTCATTTGCCCGATCAACCGTTCGATGAATGCCGCGTCCTCTTGTGATTTTTGAGTGCGTTCATTGGCTTGGGCAATGGAAGCAAGCCATGTGGCGACAATCAACATACCAAGCAAGATTGCCGAGACCAGGTGGGTCCAGTCCATGGGATTAGACCTTCGGTACGCTTGGCGACGATTGTCCAGCCGCCGCACGGCAAACCTCACCGAACCCAATGCCACAAAAAGCGAAGCAAAACCAACCAGATCGCGTCGGGTCAACATAAGCACCTTCCATGACGAGCGAACCATCGGGGTGGATGGTCAATCGTGAGGAAGTTGGCGTCTACTGTCAGAACTTACAGGTGCGTTGTGGGTTCGGCGTAAAAAGTCGGGTAATGCAGTGCACTTGAGAGGCGTAAGGACCTTGTGGTGAGGGAGCTTGCTCCCGCTCGGCTCTGTAGGAGCTGTCGAGTGCAACGAGGCTGCGATCTTTCCCCAGACTATTGAGTCCTGAGTGAAAGATCAAAAGATCGCAGCCTTCGGCAGCTCCTACGCGCAACCCAGCGGGAGCAAGCTCCCTCGCCACAAAAGCTAGTGCGCACCGGCAGATATCCGGTGCTTAAGCCGCGGCTATTTCCAGCGGCTCAAAACTATCCGCCCGCGCCATCTGCCACATCCGCGAATAAAACGCCCCATTGACCTCACCCGTCAGCAATTCCCCCGGCTTCAAAAACACATGCAACTGAGAGAACAACTTCACCTCGGTGGCCGACATGCGCCGTACCAGATGCTTGGGCTGCAATTGCGACGGATGCTCAAGCCCGGCGGCGGCGAGCATTTCGGCCAGGGCCTTGAGGGTGTTGCGGTGGAAGTTGTAGACCCGTTGGGCTTTATCCGGGACGACCAGTGCGCGCTGGCGCAGGGTGTCCTGGGTGGCGACGCCGGTGGGGCATTTGTTGGTGTGGCAGCTTTGCGACTGGATGCAGCCGATGGCGAACATGAAGCCGCGCGCGGCGTTGGCCCAGTCGGCGCCGATGGCCAGGACGCTGGCGATGTCGAAGGCGCTGACGATCTTGCCGCTGGCGCCGAGCTTGATCTTGTCCCGCAGGTTCAGGCCCACCAGCGTGTTATGCACGAACAGCAGGCCCTCGCGCAACGGCACGCCGATGTGGTCGGTGAATTCCACTGGCGCCGCGCCCGTACCGCCTTCCTTGCCGTCGACCACGATGAAGTCGGGCAGGATCCCGGTTTCCAGCATGGCCTTGGCGATACCCATGAATTCCCACGGATGCCCCAGGCAGAACTTGAAGCCCACCGGTTTGCCGCCGGACAGTTCGCGCAGTTGCTGGACGAACTGCATCAGTTCGATCGGCGTGGAAAACGCGCTGTGACGTGACGGCGAAACACAATCCTCGCCCATGAGGATGCCCCGGGTCTCGGCGATTTCCCGGGTGACCTTGTGCTTGGGCAGGATCCCTCCGTGGCCGGGTTTGGCGCCCTGGCTCATCTTGATTTCAATCATCCGCACCTGCGGGTCCTGCGCCTGGGCGGCGAAGCGCTCCGGGTCGAAGCGCCCGTCGCTGGTGCGGCAGCCGAAATAACCGCTGCCCAGTTCCCAGGTCAGGTCGCCACCGTGTTCGCGGTGGTAGGGGCTGATACTGCCTTCACCTGTGTCGTGGGCGAAGTTGCCCAGCTTGGCCCCCTGGTTCAGCGCCCGGATGGCGTTGGCGCTCAGGGAGCCGAAACTCATGGCCGAAATGTTGAACACCGACGCTGAGTACGGCTGGGTGCACTGCGGGCCGCCGACCGTCACGCGAAAACCGCTGGGATCGCTCAACGGTGCCGGACGCATGGAATGGCCGATGAATTCGAAGCCGGTCTGGTAGACGTCGATCAAGGTGCCGAACGGTTTGTCGGCGCTTTCGTTCTTGGCCCGGGAATACACCAGCGAGCGCTGGGCCCGGGAGAAGGGCAGGGCATCGCTGTCGGATTCGAGCAGGTACTGGCGGATCTCCGGGCGAATGCCTTCGACCAGGTAGCGGATATTGCCCAGGATCGGATAGTTGCGACGCACGGCGTGACGGCTTTGCAGCAGGTCGAACAGCCCCAGCAGACTCAACAGCCCGGTCACCAGCGCGAGCGGCCAAAGCCAGTCGTGTTGCAGGAACGGCAGGCTGGCCAGGGTGAAGATGACACAGCCGGCAAAGAAGGCGTAACGACTCAGCAAAGACAGGCTCATACGGTTTCCTTGGGGGGAGCGATTGGCGAGACATTAGCTTGGAATGCAGCTTGTGGCGAGGGAGCTTGCTCCCGCTGGGCTGCGAAGCGGCTCCAATTGGATCACTGCGATCATTCAGGTAGACCGCGTCAGCCGGTTTTACGACGGCTGCGCCGCCGAGCGGGAGCAAGCTCCCTCGCCACAGGGGCTGCGTATTGGCTGGAATCACAGTTTATGAGCGCCAGAAAAATCTGTGGGAGCGAGCTTGCTCGCGATGGCAGTCGCACACTCAACTCCTTCATCGACTGACCCACCGCTATCGCGAGCAAGCTCGCTCCCACAATTTGAACTGCCGGGGGCTCAGTTCGCCTGCTTCATCCCACAATTGGTTTTGTGGTGAAACGCGTGCCGTTGTGGCGAGGGAGCTTGCTCCCGCTGGGCTGCGAAGCGGCCCCAATTGGATCGCTGCGATCATTCAGGTAGACCGCGTCAGCCGGTTTGCGACGGCTGCGCCGCCGAGC
>NZ_JBFREY010000068.1:0-10460 GCF_052114545.1 Pseudomonas sp. KB_12
TGGCCGAACGCAGGCATTGCGCAGTGGGCACCTCGGCATGGATGCCGAGGTAGCCGCGCTGGGCCATGGATGGCCCTTCGCGGCGGCCCACGGAGCAATGCCGGAGTGAGGGCATGCCGAGCCTAGGCGAGGCACCGAGTGGTGGGGCAGGAGCGCTTTGGTTACTTTCGCGCTTTTCGAAAGTGACCCGCCGTCAGGGCGGAACCCTAAGCCGCCGTTACCGCAGCAACGGATATGTACCCAATCCAATCCAACCCAACCCCCAGTCACCCCAAAATCGGCTTCGGCGCCGTAGGGTCGGCCTGCTCTTCGGGGATCTTGACGAACACGCTATACCGCGCCCCCTCCATCGCTTCGAAGGCAATGAGTTTTTCGATCAACGGCCCGCTCAGGATTTTGCCAGCGTTGAGCAGCAACATGCCGTTGTCGGCATTGAGGTTGCGCGCCAGGATCATCCCCGCGGTCAACTCGCGCGTGGTGGAGACTTGTACCGTCGGGTCCGACAGGGTCACGTCTTCCAGGTATTCGGCACACGCCTGGATGAAATCCTCGATCATATCCGGGTCGTACAGCTTGCCCGCGTACTTGCGGATGTAGACCAGCGCTTCGTCGCTGTTCATCTGCCGCTCCAGGATCAACCCGCGCTGCAGCTCGATGAAGTCCACCGCCAGTTTCAACAGCCGCGAACCGAACGGAATGGCCTCGCCCCGAAGGTGCTCGGGGAAACCGCTGCCGTCCCAACGCTCCTGGTGATGGCGAATGATCCGCGCCGCGTCCTTCATCGGGTCCAGGGTCATCAGCAGCGACTCGCTCTGCTTCGGATAGGCCCGATAGAGCTCAAGTTCGTTGTGGTGCAGCAAGTCGGCAGGCGTGACCATCATGTTGTCGGTCCAGCTCAGCTTGCCGATGTTGTAGAGCGCCGCGGCCATGGTCAGGTCGCGGTCGGCGGACTCATCGAGGAAATGCAGCCGGCTATAGACCCTGATCAACTCGATGATCTGCCGGTTGGTCTGCTTGGCCTTGGGCAGGCGCAGGTTGGCGATCAGCGAAAACACCTCGGTGCTGGTCACATAACTGCGCTTGAGCTCGTCATAGGCCAAATCGAGCATGTCGGCGGTCTGCTGCAGCTCGGAGGTGCGCGACGCCACGCGTTTTTCCAGGGTGGCGTTAAGGGTCTTGAGTTGCTGGTTCTGCTCGCGGTTCAGCGCTTCGAGGCGCTGGCGCTCGCTTTCGGAATGCTGGTGGGACAGGGCCTGGCGCAAGGCCTGCACCAGTTCCTCATCGTTCCAGGGCTTGCTGAGGTAGCGATAGAGCTGCCCCTCGTTGATGGCCTTGGTCATCATGTCCACATCGGCATAACCGGTGAGCAGGATGCGCAAGGTCGATGGGTACAGCTTGCGGATTTCGGCCAGCAGCGTGGCGCCATCCATGTTCGGCATGCGCGCATCGGTCATCACCAGGTCGACCGGCCGCTCCTTGAGAATTTCCAAGGCCTTGGCGCCACTGTCGGCCAGCAGAATCTCGTACGGCTGGCTGCGCAATAGCCGACGCAGGCTATTGAGGATCGACTCTTCGTCATCGACCAACAGCACCGCTGGTTTCCTTACCGAAACATCCGGCGATTGATCTTCCATTTGAACCCCCCCTCCTATTCACGACAACCGTTCTACCTTACCCCCGAAATACAGGCTAGTAGATTGCGAACATTTAGACACATTTGCCATCACTGGCCGAGCGTATCCCGATGAGACGACTATGCTGTATCCCATGAAGGGCCAAGTACAGGCCGAATACTCATGCCAGCGAAAGGGATATCAGATGTTCCCAGGGTTCTATAGTCAGCATCAAAGTGGTGCACGGCCATGAGCCTGCCATTGGATAAAACCAATCGGCGGATCCTGATCGTCGACGACACATCGACCATCCATGAGGATTTTCGCAAGATCCTCAGCCCCCAGGCGGACGCCAATGACCATCTGAGCAGCGCCGAAGAAGCCCTGTTCGGCTCGCCCGTGGCGGTCTCCGGCACGAGTTTCGTGCTCGATTCGGCGTTCCAGGGCATGGAAGCCCTGAACAAGGTCGAAACGGCACTGGCTCAAGGGCAACCCTTCGCCATGGCGTTCATCGACATGCGCATGCCGCCGGGGTGGGACGGCCTGGAAACCATCGAGCGGCTGTGGCGCGCCGACCCCAAGCTGCAAGTGGCCCTGTGCACCGCCTACTCGGACTATTCCTGGGAAGACATCGCCGACCGCCTTGAACTGGGCGATCGCCTGCTCATCCTGAAAAAACCCTTCGATGCCATCGAGATCCGCCAGATGGCCTGCACCTTGACCGTCAAATGGCAGATGACCGAAGACGCGGCGCTGAAAATGGACATGCTCGAGCGCGCGGTCGAAGAACGCACCCGCGAACTGGCCGACGCCAACATCATCGTGCAGAACAGCCCGACCATTCTCTATCGCCTGCGGGGCGAGCCACCGTTCGCATTGATGTACATCTCCCACAACATCACCAAGTTCGGCCATTCCGCAGCGCAACTGACCAACTCGCCGGACTGGGCGCAAACCCTGATCCACCCCGACGACCAGGAGAAGGTCCATGAGGCCATGGTCCGCGTCCTGGACCGCGATTCCGCAGGGGCGTCCATCGAGTTCCGCATGCACACCGGCGACGACACGTTCCGCTGGGTGGAGAACCGCTACATTCCGGTGCGCAACGACCATGGCCTGTTGCTGGAAATAGAAGGCATCATCCTCGACATCACCGAACGCAAGCTGGCCGAAGAAAAAATCGCCCTGCTGGCCCGCACCGACGGCCTGACCGGGCTGGCCAACCGCGCCACCATGATCGAGCGCCTGCACCAGGCCTTCGCCGCCGCTCGTCGGGGTGCCGCACCGTTTGCGATGTTCTACCTGGACCTGGACCACTTCAAACGGATCAACGACACCTTGGGCCACCCCATCGGCGACCTGCTGTTGCAGGAGGTCGCCGCTCGCATCAAGGCCTGCACCCGGGAAAACGACGTGGTGGCGCGCCTGGGCGGCGACGAGTTCGCCCTCCTGCAACTGGATGTCCATGAAGCGACCCATTGCGCCGCGTTGGCGGGCAAGGTCCGCGATGCCCTCGTGGCGCCGTATTCCCTGGACGGCAACGATGTGCGGATCTCGGTGAGCATCGGCATCGCCCTGTACACCCCGCAGAGCCTGAGTGCCGACAGCCTGATGGCGCAGTCCGACATGGCCCTGTACCGCTCCAAGGAAAAGGGCCGCAACCAGTACCATTTCCATAACGAGGAAATTAACCAGGAAGTCACCGACCGGGTCGCCCTCGCCAATGACCTGCGCCAAGCCATTGAAAACAACGAACTGCACCTGCACTACCTGCCGGAAGTCGACCTCGGCACCGGCAAGATCCTCGGCATGGGCGTGCAAGTACGCTGGAACCACCCCCAACGTGGCTGGCTGGAACCGGCGGCCTTCATGCCCGCCGCCGAGAAAACCGGGATCATCATTGGCCTGGGGCATTGGGTACTGGACCAGGCTTGCCAACAAATGCGCCAGTGGCGCGACCAGGGCATGGCGCCCCCGGTGATCGCCATCGACCTGTCCCTGACCCAGCTCAAGACCGGGCCGGAACTGATCTACGACGTGCTGCGCACCACCGCGCGCTGGGAACTGGCGCCCTGGGACCTGCGCTTCGACGTCACCGAAGCCACCCTGGCCCAGACCAAGTGGACCCACAACGACGTGCTGCCGCGCCTCTGCGAATTGGGCGTGCAGATCGCCATCGATGACTTCGGCACCGAGTACTCCTCGTTCGATTACCTCAAGACCTACCGGGTCAATCACCTCAAGCTCGCCCAGCGTTTCCTCGACAGCGCCAACGCCGACCCCGAGAACGCCACGACGTTGCGGGCGATCATCAACTTCGCCCGGGACGTGGGCATCGGGATCATTGCCGAAGGTGTCGAGACCCAGGAGCAACGCACCACGCTGATGTCCAGCGGTGGAGCGATGCAGGCCCAGGGGCATTACTTCAGCACCGTGGTCGACAGCGGCCAGGCCGCCGAACTGCTCAAGGCCGGCACCATCATTCCCGCGACAGACCACTGGACCCGACCGGCGAGCCAGCTATCGGAGAGTAATCCATGAACCCCATGTCGGTACCTGCCAACCGGCGAATCCTGGTGGTGGACGACACGCCCGCGATCCACCAGGACTTTCGCAAGATCCTCAGCCCCAGCGCCGGCAGCGATGACTCACTGGACGACACCGAGAGCCTGCTGTTCGGCACCCCGCAGGTCAGCCGGCTGCAATTCCAGATCGACTCGGCCTACCAGGGCGAGGAGGCGCTGGAACTGGTCAAGCGCGCCCAGGCCGAAGGCCAGCCCTATGCGCTGGTGTTCGCCGACATGCGCATGCCACCGGGCTGGGACGGCCTGCAAACCATCGAGGCGCTGTGGGAGGCCGACCCGCGCCTGCAAATCGCCCTGTGCACGGCGTTCTCGGACTACACCTGGGAAACCATGTCCGAACGGATCGAGTTCGACGATCAGTTGCTGATCCTCAAGAAACCCTTCGACACCCTGGAAATCCGCCAGATGGCCAGCGCCATGACCTGGAAATGGCAGCTGGCCCAGGATGCGGCGAGAAAAATGCGCAGCCTGGAACGCACGATCGAAGAGCGCGTCCAGGAATTGCTCAAGGTGTCCCACCTGCTGCAATACGACGTGCTCACCGAACTGCCCAACAGCATGTTGCTCGGCGATCGGCTGACCCAGGCCATGGCCCAGTGCCGCCGGCACGATCGGCAGCTGGCGGTGATGTTCATCGGCCTGGACCGCTTCAAGCGTATCAATAACGCGCTGGGCCATCCCGTGGGCGATGAAATGCTCAAGCGCGTGGCCCGGGCGCTGGCCACCGTGGTGCGCGAATCCGATTCGGTGTTTCGCTACGGTTCCGATGAATTCGTGGTGATACTGGGAGATGTGGTCGACCCGCAACAGACCAAAGGCGTGGCCGACAAACTGCTGGCGGCCATCAGTTCCCCGCAACCCATCGACGGCCATGACCTGACCGTCACCGCGAGCCTGGGCATCAGCGTGTATCCCTCCGACGGTTTCGACGCCGTGGCGCTGATCAAGAAAGCCGAGACAGCGATGCGCAACGTCAAGGAAACCGGCCCCAACGACTATCGGTTTTTCACCGAAGACATGAACCGCCGGGCTCGTCAGCAACAGACCATCGAATCCGGCCTGCGCCTGGGCCTGCAACGCAAGGAATTCGTGCTGCATTACCAACCCAAGCTCGACCTCAAGAGCGGCAAGGTGGTCGGCGTCGAGGCGCTGGTGCGCTGGAACAGGCCGGATCATGGCCTGGTCTATCCCTCGGATTTCATTCCGGTGGCCGAGGACAGCGGCCTGATCGTTCCGCTGAGCCAATGGGTGTTGCAGGAAGCCTGCCAGCAGGCCTGCCGTTGGCAAGCCCAGGGCATGCGCCCGCTGTACCTGTCGGTGAACGTCTCGGCCATCGATTTCCGCCAGCGCGGCTTCGTCGAAGGCATCGCCCGCACCCTCAAGGAAACCGGCCTGGCTCCGACACAGTTGGAACTGGAGATCACCGAAAGCGTCCTGATGCAGAACGTCGATACCACGGTCGCCATCCTCAAGGCCATCAAGCAGCAGGGGATTCGCCTGGCCATCGACGACTTCGGCACCGGCTATTCGAGCCTGAGCTATTTGCAGAAATTTCCGGTGGATGTGTTGAAGATCGACCAGTCGTTCGTCGGTGACCTGAGCATCGACAGCAACGACGCCAAGCTGGTGAGCACCATCATCAGCCTGGGCAAGAGCCTGAACCTGCACATCATTGCCGAAGGGGTGGAAACCCGTGAGCAGCTTGAGTTTCTCAAACAGCACCACTGCGAGGAGGTCCAGGGTTATTACTTCAGCAAGGCCGTCGAACCGCAGGCCTTCGCCGATTGGATGACCGAGTGGGAAAAACGCCAGAACCCGTTTTCGTGAACACCTGAGTGTTATCAACCAAAGTTTCAAGGAAAGCATCCCATGGCGTTACATGGACTGATTCTGGCTCTCGGCCTGCTCGTGGGATCAAGCGTGACCGCTCACGCCGAACCACTGGACGAACCCCTCAAACCCCTGCCCCCGATTCCGGCCCTGGACCCCAAGCGCGTCCAACTGGGGCTGCGGCTGTTCAATGACCCGCGATTGTCGGTCAACAACACCCTGTCCTGCGCCAGTTGCCATCACCTGGACAAGGGCGGCGCCGACGACAAGCCGTTTTCCCTGGGGTTCGACGGCAAGCCCGTGGAGGTCAATACACCCACCGTGTTCAATGCCGGGCTGAACTTCCATCAGTTCTGGGATGGCCGCGTCGAAACGTTGGAAGAACAGGTGCACTTCGTGGTGATCAGCCCCACGGAGATGGCCAATACCTGGGAATCGGTGGTCAAGCGCATCGCCGATGACCCGGGCTATAGCAAGGACTTCAAGGCCGCCTACCCCGACGGGGTGAACGAGCCCAATATCCGCAGTGCCCTGGCCGATTACGAGCGCACCTTGCAGACACCCAATTCGCGCTTCGACCAATACCTGCAGGGCAATACCGACATCCTCACGCCCCGGGAAAAGTTCGGTTACCAGCGTTTCAAGGAGTACGGCTGCATCGCCTGCCACCAAGGCGTGAACATCGGCGGCAACATGTTCCAGAAGTTCGGGGTCATGGGCGACTACATCAAGGACCGGGGCAACCCCACCCGAGCCGACGAAGGACGCTACAACATCACTGGCGATGAGGCCGACCGCCAGGTCTTCAAGGTGCCGAGCCTGCGCAACGTGGCCGTCACCGCCCCGTATTTCCATGACGCGTCGGCGCCGACCCTGGAACGCGCGGTGGAGGTCATGTTCAAGTACCAATTGGGGCGTGAGCCCCTCAAGAACGATACGACCCTGATCGTCGAGTTCCTCAAGACGCTGACCGGTGAATCGGAGGGCAAGCCTCTATGACCACTCTCCGTCGCCTCGGTCTTGCATTCATCGGTCTGTTGCTGGCATCAGTCCTGCTGTTCATGTACATCAACTCAGGCGCCCAGCAGGCCGCCTCGTACATTGAGTCCCGGGACCTGATCCGCCTGCTCAAGCAACAGGACGCCATCTGGGACAACGAAGTACTCAAGTCGCGGATCGCCCTGACCCACAACTACGACCCGCTGGTCTCCCCCCTGCACGAAATGTCGCGCCTGTGGCAGCGCCTGGACGCCATCGAATCGGAACCGGGGCGCCATGGGCCATCGCTCTGGGAGGCCCAGCGCGACGAATATCTCAAGGCGGTCAAGGAAAAAACCCGTCTGGTAGAACAGTTCAAATCCCATAACGCGGTGTTGCGCAACTCCCTGGCCTTCCTGCCCACTGGCGAGGACGACATCCAGGGCCAGTTCGCCCGGCTGCCCGACACGTACAAACTGGATTTGCAGAGCGTTGCCATCGACACTTACGACCTGTTGCTCAGCGCCATGGAGTTCGCGCAGCTCAGCTCCCCTGAGATCGCAGCCCAGGTCCTGTTGGGCTTGAACCAGCTGGATATCAACAAGGAGCGCCTGCCTGAGGGGTTGCTCAACTCCGTCGAAGTCCTGCGCAGGCACATCGGGGTGATCCTGCGCGAACAGCCACGGGTCAATGAGTTGTTACTGGGCATCGAAGCGATCCCCTTGGCCAATCGCCTGGACACCATCACCCAACTGCTTGAGAAAGACCAGGCAAAAGCCGCCGCCAAATACGAGCGCAACCACGTTTACCTCCTGGTGTTCGCCACGGTCCTGGTGCTGATCCTGATCTGGCTGGCAATCCGGCTGATACGCAGCTTCGCCGAGATCAAGCGGGTCAACAACGCCCTGCAAACCGCCAACGACGAGCTGGAGCAACGGGTCGAGGAGCGTACCCGCCAGCTCAAGGACACCCAGAGTGAATTGATGGACACCGCCCGCCAGGCCGGCATGGCGGAAATCGCGACCAACGTGTTGCACAACGTCGGCAACGTCCTCAACAGCGTGAACATCTCCGCCGACCTGGTCAGCCGTAAACTGCGCAGCAGCAAGGCCCTGGGGCTGGGCAAGGCGATGCAACTGTTCAACGAGCACGCCGATGACCTCGGGCACTTTCTCACCGAGGACGCCAAAGGCAAGCTGCTGCCCGGCTACCTCAACCAACTGGTCGAGGCCATCGCGCTCGAGCAACAGGGCCTGACCGACGAACTGGCCCAACTGAGCAAGAGCGTGGACCACATCAAGGACATCGTCTCCACCCAGCAATCCTATGCCGGGGCCAACAGCCTGCTGGAACCTTTGGTAGTCAGCGAGCTGCTTGAAGATGCCCTGCGCATGAACTCCGGCGCACTGACCCGCCATCATGTTACGGTGATCAAGGAATACGGCGAAGTGCCGCGGATCATGGGTGACAAACACCGCTTGCTGTTGATCCTGATCAACCTGATCAGCAACGCTAAATACGCCATGGCCGGAGTGTCCAACCATGCGCGGAACATGACCCTGAAGGCTGCCGTCGTCGATGGCCAGACCCTGCAAATCAGTGTCAAGGATGAAGGCGAAGGCATCCCGGAGGAAAACATGACGCGTATCTTCGCCCACGGTTTTACCACGCGTAAGGAAGGCCACGGCTTTGGCCTGCACAGCTGCGCATTGGCGGCCATTGAAATGAACGGCCAACTCACCGCCCATAGTGAGGGGCCAGGCACGGGGGCAACGTTCCAACTGCAACTGCCCCTGAAACTTGCAGAAGGTGAGCCATGAATAGCATGAGTAACCGCCGTATCCTGTTGATCGACGATACACCCGCCATTCATGAAGATTTCCGCAAGATCCTCACCCCGGAGGATGACAGCAACGCTGACTTGCTGGACATGGAAAGCGCGCTGTTCGGCGATGCGCCAAAACCTGCCGCCACGGTGTTCGAACTCGACTCGGCCTATGGCGGGCAGGAAGGCCTGAACAAGTTGCTGGAGGCATCGGCAAAAGGGCGTCCTTATGCCCTGGCCTTTGTCGACATGCGCATGCCCGAAGGCTGGGATGGCGCCAAGACCATCGAAGAACTGTGGAAACGCGACCCGTTGCTGCAAGTGGTGGTCTGCACCGCGTATTCGGATTATTCCTGGGATGAACTGCTCGACCGCCTGAACGGCCACGACCGTTTGCTGATCCTGAAAAAGCCATTCGACAACATCGAAGTCCAGCAGATGGCCAACACCCTGACCACCAAATGGGAAATGACCTCCCGTGCGCAACTGAAAATGAACAAGCTCGAAGATCTGGTGGAACAACGCACCCAGGCGTTCAAACAGGCCAGCGAGCTGCTGCAAATGGAGATCGACGAACGCAAGATGCTGGAAACCCAACTGGTGCAATCGGAAAAGCTCGCCTCGCTGGGCCAGTTGGCGGCCGGGGTGGCCCACGAAATCAACAACCCGATCGGTTTCATTTCTTCCAACCTGGGAGCGTTGGACGGCTACTTCGGCAAACTCCAGGAAATGCTCAGCGCCTACGGCAGCGCCGAGGAGGCCATCGCCTCGCCGGAACTGGTGGTGAGTTTGCGCAAGCTGCGTGAACAGGTGGAGCTGGACTTTCTCGTCGAGGACATCCCCCTGCTGATCAAAGAGTCCAAGGATGGCATTGGCCGGGTCGGGCAGATCGTCAAGGACCTGAAGGACTTCTCCCGCGTCGATTCCAGGCAGGAATGGCAGATGGCCAATTTGCAGCAGGGCATGGATTCGACGTTGAACATCGTCGCCAATGAAATCAAGTACAAGGCCGACGTGGTCAAGGAATACACGCCGTTGCCGGAAGTGGAATGCCTGCCGTCGCAGATCAACCAGGTGATCATGAACCTGATCGTCAACGCCGCCCAGGCCATCGGCCCCGAGCGCGGCACCATCACCCTGCGCAACGGCGTTGGTGACGAAACCGTCTGGATCGAAGTGGCGGACAACGGCTCAGGCATCCCCCCCGAGACCCTGCAGAAAATCTTCGACCCGTTCTTCACCACCAAACCCATCGGCCAGGGCACGGGGCTCGGGCTGTCGTTGTCCTACGGCATCGTGAAAAAACACAACGGCGAAATCACGGTACGCAGCGAAGTCGGCGTCGGCACTACCTTCCGCGTGGAATTGCCGGTGCGGCAGATGAAGCAGGCGAGCTGAACACGCCGGCAGTCCAAATTGTGGGAGCGAGCTTGCTCGCGATAGCGGTGGGTCAGTCAATGCAGGTGTTGAGTGTGCAACCGCCATCGCGAGCAAGCTCGCTCCCACAGGTTTTTCTGGCGCTCATAAACTGTGATTCCAGCCAATACGCAGCCCCTGTGGCGAGGGAGCTTGCTCCCGCTCGGCGGCGCAGCCGTCGCAAACCGGCTGACGCGGTCTACCTGAATGATC
>NZ_JBFREY010000069.1:0-10444 GCF_052114545.1 Pseudomonas sp. KB_12
GCCGCCACCCGGTTCTGGGTGCTGCCCATGACTTCGAGTATCTCGACCAGGCCGGACTTGTGCACGACCCGGTAGTGATCCTCGTCCTGATGGAAATGAAAACTGTCGAGTTTTTTTTCCTTCATCACCAACTGCCCGCTGACACTGTCGCTGCCGGTGACCTTGAAGGTTTCACCGGTGCTCAGGGACAGGATCTGGTTGCCAGGCGTGTACTGGGACAACTGCAGGTTCCAGCCATAGCCGTAGCCACTGTCTTGCCTGTTGAGCGAGCTGTACGCCAGCGCCAGGGCAAAACCCGGACCGCGTAAATCATTGGTTTTAACTTCGGGGAAGTTGATCGCTATCGTGTAGAGACCGGTGCGAGGATCAACACCGTTCTGTACGGAACTCATGAAGTTAAGTGCATTGGAATGTACAGAACTGGCGGCAGTCATTGATATGAACCTCATCGAGGGTAATAAAAAACGTCGATCGATGTGCAGTCGGACATAAACAACGCCAGTACCGGCTACAGCAGCTGAAAGTGGATCCCAGGGAATAAATACCGACGTCCGACGAGACAATAGCAACTGGATAACGCCGGGTAACCTAACAGTTCTGATAGTGGGCAGATCGATAGACGAGGCGTAAAAGGGAGGCAACTCGATTGTTGCGACAGTGAAATAACTGGCCATCGATACATGCCTCTAGGGAGTTCAAATAATGGCAGCCGTGCTACCTCAGTCCGAAGTCTTCTCGGTGTTACTCCCGGTTCCCCAGTTCAAGGAATCCCATGATTGCGAGGTGGACTTGACGACGGTGGGAGATGCGGGTGCCACGGTGGTCGCGCCACCCTATAGGGCGATGTCAGTGGGTGACACCGTGACGTTTACCCTGAAAAGATTCTTCGATGACGGTGTCCCCTGGGAGGATTTCACGCGCCGGAAAGTTCTGGTCGATGGCGACATAGGGCAGCCCCTGCAATGGACGGTGCCGCTCAGTGAGCTGCAAATCATCGATGGCGGTTCTGCGTTGATGAGCTACAGCGTCGTTTATGCCACCCCGACGGTGCCAACGCTCTCCGATGAGCAGGCGCTGCGTTTCGTTGCGCCGCAAACCCCGTTGTTGCCTGCGCCCAGGGTCAAGGGTTTTACCGGCGACATGCTTGATCCCGAGGCATATCCCAATGGCATCAAGCTGGTCATTGAAATCTACCCCGGTATCCAGGTGGAGGATGAGGTGGTGCTGTATGCCTCGGGCGATCCGCAGGTGATCAAGACATTGCGCGTCGATCCGTCAACGGTTGATAGCCAGGTACTTGAAGTCGATGTTGATTACGAGTGGTTGTCGGCCAATCACGGCAAGGCGATAGAGCTGATGTACCAGTATGCCCGGGTGGGCAGTGCGGGTACTTCGATGCCATTGTCACTGACGTTGCGCCAGCCCCTGAATCTGCCACACCCCCTTATCGAGGGCGTGATCCGGGACGGTGAGGATGATGAGTACCGAGGCTATTTGTTTGCCAGGAATATCACGGGGGGGGTCTACGTCAAGGTTCCGGATGAGGCAGTGATTGGTTTGGACGACGAGGTTCAGATGCACTGGGAAGGCTATGGCGATACCGGCCGTCATATCGCTGATCCTACGGCCGGTAATGCGAGGCGTTTCTATATCCCTCCAGGCTTTGTGCCGGCGAACATGGGCAAGCGCCTGGACGTGTTTTATAAAGTGACCCCGCCTGGGGAGCAGCCGTATAGGTCGGGGGTTTTCGATCTGGAAATCAAGGACGTGGACCGCGGCTGGCCGACCCTTCAAATCAGTTCCCCGCCTTCGCCGAGTAATAGAATTTCCTTGGCTACGGTAACCGAGGCTGGGGTGACCTTTCGCTTGGAATCATGGACCTACATGGAACGCGGCCAGCGGGTGAAAATATACGCCAACGGCCTCTTGATAGGCGGAGGCGAGGAAAGGTCCGACTTGCGCGGGGGCGATGCCGAGACGGTCACCGACTCAGAATACTTCGCCGGGGAGTTATTTGCGAGCCTGCCCCGTTCCTTTCTTCAAAGGCTGCAACTTAATAACCAGTTCGATGTGTTCGTCGAAACCAGTTTCGATGACGGCTTTTCCTATAAGAGCTTTCCCATGATATCACCGCAGTTGGTGGAGTAGCGCGCAGCGGGAAACGATTCAATTTGATGAGGACGAGATCATGTCAAGTAATTCGCTCGAGACATTACTGGCTTGGATGAAAGAGACTTCACGGATGCTACGTTGGGGGATGATTGTTGCCCTGGAGCGACGCAAGACGAATTTGTTAATGACCCAGGAGTATATACGTCGCTTCGATGTTGGAAGTTATTTACCTCCGATCAGAGGGGAAGTGCCGATTGTCGAAAATCAATGGATGCAAGTTGTTCATGATTTTGTGATGGATGTCCCGTTGCTGTCCTTCGAGAATGCCGATCTTAATGATTCCAAAGCTATGTTGAGTATGTCTGTCGTAGGCGGAAGTCAGCTTACACTAAAAAAGGAAAGCGCTGGATGGACGGCGGTCATGGTGGATGAGATAGATTCGCTGCAAGGTCCGAAGTTGTATTTGGATTTGCTGCTGAATCAAGTGCCGGGTAATGTCGATGACGATGGGCGAATCATATTGGATTTGAGCCGAAGCGATAATTTCAGATTGACCTTTGCCCAGTCACCAACCGAACAACGGTTGGGAGGGAATTTTTTCAAGGATTTGTTCAATGAGCTTGCTCCGGATAAGCGTATTTGGCCGTTGGGCAGGATCGAGCGCGGAACGAGTGAGTTTATGCAGCCACAATCATTTGGTTTGCGCACCCAGGCGAGCGGAGCGGCTGCCCGGGATCCACAATCGTCCGAGCACGGTAACGGCGCTATCCTGGCCTTCGTACGTATGGAAGGTAGCAACGAAGGGGATTATCCGGGCGCTAATTCCGGTTTCAGGTATTTGATTCCCGATGATGCCGGTAAAGACTACTCGGCTACCGTGCTTTTCAACGCAGAGCGATTGTCTTCGGTTTTGGGGGAGGCTTTACTGGATAAAGTCACAGAGATGATCGGCAGTGATGATTTTGAACGTGCCTACAATAATGGCCAATTGGTGTCGGCCGTAGCTAAGGCTGGAGGACTAACGGTAAATAGAGCGGCAAACCCTCTCCCGGGTATTGGTATAGGTGGGCAATTTGTAATTCCGTGGATTATTCGAGACGCTATAGTTCTTCCCGCAAACAGTGAAGTACCTTGTACATTGATTTCTGAAGGTGGGAATAAAATCTCTGTGCGTTGGGTTTCAGAATGTCGTGCAGCGGTTGAGATTGTGTTTAAGAATCTTCAAGGTGAGGAGCTTTGGCCTACGGTCACGAGGGATTATTTATATTCTGTTGATTTGCAAGCGGAGTTTGAAATGATGGATGTCGTTGACGCTGATGGTGTCGTCGACGCAGTGATGCGATCCACTAAGTTTGAATTGCTTATAGACGCGGTCGATACAGAGGCCGCTCTGCTGTCAGGTGAAGAGACAGGTAAAAGTAGTTTGCCGGCACTGTTGCTATATGTGCTGGCACAGTTGCTGGCTTTGTTCGTAAACAGTATTGGGCCGAAAATAAGGCGAGCGCTGCAAAATGATCTGAGAATTGATATTTTGCTCAAGCCATTGATCGAAAATTTTATCAAATTGAATTTTGGTCAAGCAATACAAGGTGACCAGGTCCGCGCGCCTTACGATATCGGCTTCTTTGGCCGCCTTGACCCCACCCAGACTTCTTTCGTGATCAGCCCGATGCGGCCGCTGATGCTGCAAGGCGATACCCAACAGTTCAGCACCGAGCCGGTTATCCATGGGGTGCAGTGGACTGTGGAAAACCTGCCTGAAGACTCTGGCAGTCCAGGAACTATCAGTGCCGGCGGGTTGTACCAGGCTCCAGCGGCCGCCTCGATCGAGGGGCGTTTCAAGCGGGTGCGGGTCACGGCAACGGACCCGAGTTCGGACTACCACAGTTCGGCCTTGGTAACGGTGTTGCTTGACGAACTGTCAGTTCATCCTTTGATCCAGATTTGCGACGTCGGAACCCGTGTCGAGCTGGCGGCCGGTGCGTTGAAGGAAGGCGAATTGATCTGGTCGATCAAGAACCCTGTCGCGAACGAAAGTGGTGAGGTACGGCCCAGCGACGAATCCGAGGGTGATCACACCTATCACCACGGGCCGGTGGTGCCGAATAAAACTTATGTACTCGATGAGATAGAAGTCAAAAACAACCGGACGAATAAAACCCGATCTGTCCATGTTCTGGCGCTGCAGAAAGGCCCTGGCGCGCCGGTTGGGATTCTCCACAGCGATATTGGGCTGGGGCAGGTTCAACTGGAGACCCGCGTCAATGGTAATCCTATGGCCGCTGAGTGGAGCCTTCCTTTGGGGGGGCCAGGTTCGATCGATTCAACGGGCCTGTACCGTGTGGCCCCGACGGCCACCGAACGATTCGTGCTGATTTTCGCCCTGGTGGATGGTGGTGCATTTGGCAAGTTCGAAGGCCATCTGATCTTGCCATTGCCCCTGGTTGAGTTCCCGCAGTTGCTCGAGGCGTTGAGTCAATGAATATCGCTCATCAAGCACTCGACACTACCGTTGTTATTTTGTGCCTATCCCTTTGGAGCCAATGTCATGGCCGGTAATTCGTTGGAAAGTTTATTGGCATGGATGAACGGCAACTCCCAAATGCGCGGTTGGGACCTCATTGTCGCCCTGGAGGGCGGCAAACTTAACCAGGGGTTGCAGCAAGACCATATCACTCGATTAAGCCAGGACACGGACCTGGGCGTTTTTACAGGCTCCGTGGACATCCCCGAGACCAATATTACCCATTACCTGACGGGGTTCCGATTGGCTGCGCCGGCACTGTCCTTTGAACACGCCAGCCTTCAGAGTACTCGGGCATTCTTGAGCCTGTCGGTGGCGCAGGGGCTCCATATGATGGTGGAGACCGCCCAGGGTCAAAAGAAAGTCACCCGCCTCACCGCCCTCGATCCCCTGAATGAATCGCAAGTGACGCTGGACTTGATCATGACGGCAGATGCCCAAGGTGTGAGGTTGGATCTGGCCAACAGTGAGGAGGTCTTGCTGAAGTTGTTCGGTACCCCGAAGGAGCAACGCGAAGCCGGGGCGCTTTTGAAGAGCTGGTTCCAGGGGCTGGACGCAAACCGGCGGGTCTATGCCCTGGCTACCTTCCCCAGCGAGGGGAATCCATTCATGTTCGCCAGCAACGTCGATGTGCGGACCCAGGCTCGTGATGTGCAGGCGTTGACACCCGGGACCGAAGACGGTGCCGTGGTGTTGTTCACGCGTATGGTCGATGGTCGCCCAGGTACATTTCCTGGCGATGATTCCGGCTTCCGGTACCTGATTCCCGATGATGACGCGCAGCAAACCTATTCGGGTACGGCGCTGTTTTCACAAGGGTTGATTCATCGCGCTGCGTTCGGCCATGCACTCGTGCAGTTACTTGAAGATGCCGAATTCGAGCGTATCGTCGATCAGGACGGTGCGTTGGCAAAAATGGTGGCCACGCGCGGCGCCCTGCAGGCGGCGGCGGGCAGTTATCAGAGCCTTGATTATGAGTTCGAGTCCGAGACCTTCAATCTTTCGGCTACGGGCGGGGCCTCGCCGCTGACGGTCGAGTTCGCTCAGAATGAGGTGCTTCAACGTTGGCAAGGCACATTCTCCCTGTCGTTCAGATACCGGCCTTTGAGTGGAACCACCTGGAGTTCCCATACGGCTACCTTCAACATCGACTTGCAGCATGAGTTCCGTTTGCTGGCGGATGAGTCCGGCGTTTCGGCCATGGAAGGTGAGTTCTTCGTGCCGTATACCGATACGCAAGAGGTGAGCCACGTGTCCGGGCTTCCCGGGACGATTGAGCCCGCGGATCTGGAGCAGATCAAGGATTTCGTCGCCAATACGGTGAAAAGGGCACTGCTTGAGCGGTACGCCACCACCCTGACGACTACCGCGTCGGAAACCTTCCTGGCGGGCATGGAAATAGCGGGCAGCAGCATCGCGCAACCGAGCCATGCCTCCTTGCCCTTCGACTTGGCGATGTTTGGTCAGATCAATACGTCCGGCGCGTCATTTGCCATTGTCGAGCAGCAGCCCAGGGTCGCGGCCGGCAGACCGCTGCAACTGAGCACGGAACCTGAACATGGCGACCTGCGCTGGTCGGTGGAAAATCTTTCGGGCAGCGGCAGCAACCCGGGCGCTATCGACGAGCGAACAGGCTTGTACCAAGCGCCACCGGCCCATGCGATCAATGGCTCGTTCAACCGGGTGCTGGTCATTGCCAGTGACCCGCTTACTGGCGAGCGGAGCGTGACATTGCTCACGGTCCTGGCGAACCCGATTACCGTCAATCCGCAAATCCAGGTGTGTTATCACGGCCAGTGGGTAGAGCTGTCGGCAGGTCACCTGGACGGGAGCGTACTGAGCTGGGCCATCAAGAATCCCGTTGCGGGTGAAAGCGGCGAAATAGTTCCCAGCGACAAACCAGAGGGTGATCACACTTACATCGCCGGCCCACAGGTGGCCGAAAAAACCTATGTGCTCGATGAAATAGAGGTGAGCCAGGGCGCTCAAACCCAGTCTGCCTATGTTCTGGTACTTCAGAGCGAGCCCGGGGCCACGATTAAGCCGGTAGACAATCCGGACTTGCCAGAAGGGCAGATTCAATTGCAGGTCTTTGTCAATGATCAACACCAAAGCGGTCAATGGTCGCTGCCACTCGGTGGGCCGGGATCGATCGATGCGGCGACGGGACTGTATAGCGATGACTTTGCGGCCAAAGAGCGGTTTGTTCTGATTACGGTGGCGGTGGACGGCGGTGATTTCGGTACGTTCGAGGGCTATATAATTTTGCCGCTACCCCTTTCGAGTTTTCCTTCCGTGCTTGACGCTTTGGCTAACTAACACGGTTTATTGCTTTGCTTCTTAAATGAATTAGAGGGCAATATCATGTCTGTCAATTCGTTAGAAAGTTTGCTGGCGCGTATGCGGCAGGGTTCTGTCACCCAAGGGTGGGGTGCTATTTCAATCTTCAGCCGCGGTCGCTTGAATCGTTTGTTGGAACAGCAATATATTGAGCGATTCAATGGGTACGGCTTCCTGCCGGCTTTTAGTGGGCAAGTTTTTTTAGACGATCTTCAAAGTCGTTCCATTGAGTTGGAAGGTATTATGTTGGGTCAGCCGCGGTTATCGTTCAATACTGCGTCGCTGACCAATTCGACAGCCGTAGTGACGATGAATATCTTGAGTGGTCATTATGCCGCCTCGCGTCATCCCGCCGGCGCGGTAAAGGCCTTATCGTCGACATTCAATATTAGTGAAGCGCAGGGCTTTACACTGGAAATGGACATTGACCTGTCCATGGTGGTCGGTGAAATCGACAAGCAGGGCAAGGTGAAGCTGAACTTGTCTGAGGGGGTTAACTTTCGCTGCAACCTGGCCGGTGATGACGAGGCAACGAATACGCGGCTGTCTGATTTCTTGAAAGAAAGTTTCGAGGATTTGCCGGCGCATCGGAGTGTCTTTCAGCTGGGAATGCTTGAGCTCAAAGGCTACAGCTATTTGACCCCCACTTCATTTCGGATTCTCACCCAGGCGGCCCCCGGAGCGAAGGTCAGGGGCGCGTTGAATTTTGGTGAAGGGGGGGTGGTGATTTTCATACGGCTTGCGGGCAATGCGACCGATGGGCGCTTCCCGCCGGACAGCAGCTTCCCGTATTTGCTTCCCGATGATCAGGAGCCCGATGGCAGTGATCGATATTCGGCTGCCTTGATCCTTTCTGAAGCGATGATTCCTTACATCGAGAATGGCCGGCTGGATGTACTCAATAATTTGGTGTTTCCCGGCGACAATGTATTTGAAGAGGTCGAGCGACACATACCTACCGATCTGGGGGTGTTCGGTAACATCAATGCGAAACGGACCCGTATTTCGCTGGAGCCCACGTTCCAGACCATCCAGGCTGGCGGCACGCAGCGCTTTACGTTACGTAATTGGAATGGAGCGGTAATCCAGGCCAGCGAGTGGGAAGCTGTCAGCTTGCAGAGTCATACCGCCCCGGGACACGGCACGATTACCGACGGGCTGTACACCGCTGCCGCCAGGAACCTTATCGGACATGAGTCGCTACACGTGGTGGTGACCGCCAAATATGTCGCTGGCGGTATCACCTACACCGCATCGGCCTTGCTGTTAGTGGTGTATGACAGTGTGACGGTGGCACCGCGAACATCGGTTTATCCCACCAGGGCGCAATCACAACCCATCGTGTTGAAGGCGACAACGATGAACGCCACGAATGTGACCTGGGCCCCGCTCATGCCCGAATATGGAACCCTGACTCATCAGGGTAACCAGGCAACGTTTACACCGGACGCCCGATCGAGAACCAAAGGCCTGGTCGTTCAACAGATTGAAGTCACAGGTGCCGAGACACGGCGGTTATCCCTGGTGCTGCTGAATGCGCAACAACAGCTTCGTATCGATCCGGCCTATGTTCCCGCGGTCAGGAAGTCTGTGGACTTGCAACTGAGGGATGATGCCACGCTGCTGCCCGGCCTTCCCAGGCGTTGGAAAGTGATCAGCGGTGGCGGTACTGTCAGTTCCACTGGGCATTTCACCGCATCGGCACAGGGCCCGGCCTCCAGCAGTGTCGTGCAATGCGAAATCGTCAGCAACGGAGTGGTTTTGTCCAGTGGCTACAGTGTCGTTGAACTTTCCGAACTGGAGCCGGAGCCTACCTGGGAAACGCTTTCACAATTCACTATAAAGGTGCCCGGCGGGCTCGAAGGGGGAAAACTTGGCTCGTTGTATGCCAATGGCTATCAACAGCTCAAGACGGAGATCGTGGTTGAGACGACCCCTGTCGATAATAGGGAGTACCCGTTGAGCGTAAGCGAGAAGGCCAGTATGAGGCTGGTGGACGATGGGGTGGGCGATGAGATAGAACCTGTCGATGAACCCCACGAGGGGATGCCAGTATCGGATCGCGAGAAGTGGCGCAGCCGTTTGGTTGAGAATCGTTTTGATCTGGCCGAACCCCGAGTTGCAACGCAAGATAACTTGCCCAGTGCAGCCATCAGTAGGATCGATATCTATCTCCATACGCGGGACACAGCGAACGCCGTAAAAACTTTTCATGCGAAGTTTCAGAAGGACAGACCTACTAGATGGATTAAGTCGACCGATTATACCGATCCCAACAGTAAGATCGAAATTACACCGCGTGCAATCCCGCAGTTTCAACCGAGTGACTACGAATTCGAACGAGTCAGGGTCGACGGAGGGTCAGGTGGCCCGGGTGATCCGGAAGATGATGACTTCGACTTTCATTTGCGCACTGTCGATTACTGGAAGTTGCGATACGTGGGGAATCTGGTTTTGTCAGGGACTGCTTTCGAGGCACTGGAGTTCGTGTCCGTTGACGCAAACGATGTGCATATGTCGATCTCGACGTCGACCATTCGTTGGGAGAGCGAGCAACTGGCCGAAACCATGTTCAGTTGGACAGGGTATATCTTCAAGGATCCGCTGAAAGGGGAGCCGCTCGATAAGGTGAAGTTCGATGACGCGCTCAAGGATGTCGTCAAGGACGAGTCGCTTGATATTGATGTCAACAGCTCGGTATTTGAAGATGGCCTGTTGGTCATCAGCTTGCATCGTTCTGATCGCATCCCTTATATCCGTCAAGGAAATCAATCTCGAGACAAACTGTCCCGAGACTTGGCGGTGATGTTGTTCGACAAGCGTGGAAACCCACACATCCGACGGATTTCTTTCCTTCCGCCCAGTACTGTGGGTGACCGGAATAGATTGGTGCATTCGCTGTTCACGCCTGCGCAATAAATAGTAGGCAGATAAATGAATATTGAGACTCGGGCGATGGGCGGGTAATGGCTGGTCACTGAATGTTAATGGCGATGCCCTATCGAGACTTTATAAATTTCAAGTGCGTGAGGACTACTAAATGACCATCTCGAATTCAGTCCATTCCAATGCCTTCAACTTTATGAGTTTTATAGAGGGCGGCGTTGACCCCCGCACCGGGCAATATACGTTTGCAATCAGTTTGCCCGACGTGAAGACCAATCACCTGCAAGGTCCCGGTGTTCCGCTGAACTTGGCGTACAACCCACTCAACAGGCAAGACAGTGGCTACGGCTATGGCTGGAACCTGCAGTTGTCGCAATACACGCCTGGCAATCAGATCCTGTCCCTGAGCACCGGTGAAACCTTCAAGGTCACCGGTAGCGACAGTGTCAGCGGGCAGTTGGTGATGAAGGAAAAAAAACTCGACAGTTTTCATTTCCATCAGGACGAGGATCACTACCGGGTCGTGCACAAGTCCGGCCTGGTCGAGATACTCGAAGTCATGGGCAGCACCCAGAACCGGGT
>NZ_JBFREY010000070.1:0-9041 GCF_052114545.1 Pseudomonas sp. KB_12
GAACAGCTTGAGCAACCGCTGCGCTTCCAGGGCCAATACTTCGACCCCGAAAGCGGCCTGCACTACAACCGGCACCGCTACTACAATCCCGAGACTGGCCGTTACCTGACGCCCGACCCGAGCAAGTTGGTGGGTGGGCTCAATGGGTACCGGTACACCCTGAACCCGACGGGGTGGGTGGATCCGTTGGGGTTGGCATGTCAGTGTCCTGGTGATATTGAGGCTGATGGGCCGTTCAGCGAAATTGTGCCGGGAGGAGGGTTGGCTGCGCATGAGGCTCGTGGTGGGCATTTAATAGAGAAACATGTGGGGCGCTCTGAAGATCAACTGAGGAGGCGCCTTGATTTGGAGCCTCGCGTACCTACTGCGTCGACATTCCCTGATAGGGCTACGGCAGAGTCAGCTGTTTCCAGTGTATTAAAAACAAGAAAATTAGAGATAGACGAATTTCTAAGTAGTAGATTGAGAACATCACTTGCTCTACGGCAACCCTTCTCTTCTCCAGTAGGAGTCGGCGTTGTACGTCAAACTGGAAATCTAGAACCACTGTCGGTTGTGGTGTTGGTTATTAGAAAATCTGACAGGTCACCAACCGGATATAATTTACTTACAGGATTTATTGAAAAAAATGAAAGATAAATACCCAGAGCTTTTCCAGTTCTTTGGATGCTACTTTCATCAAGATTGGATGTGCGAGTCATCAGATCCTGATGAAATAATAAGAAATTTTGTTTCGGACTCTGCGCCTGAAATCGTTGACATGGTTAAAAATGAAATCTCGACACTATTAAAAATTAAATTTTGTGATGAGAAAATGAGAGGATTCATTATGGATAAAATGCCTTGCAATTATTGCTATTGGATGGATTGGGAGTCTGGTGAAATGTGGCTAAAGCATATTCTGGACGTAATGAGTCGCACTGATACCTCTCCGCTTGATGGTAACTAGAAGAAGTAGCCGTATGCAGATTGGCAGACTGAGGTGAAGTCGTTTGGGCCGCGCGCTACAACGGCTACGGCAAACTCACCGAGCTCCGGCACGGCGACGGCAAGCGACTGGAGCAACCGCTGCGTTTCCAAGGGCGAAACCACGTGCCGACGTCACCACAATTTCCAGTGTGGGAGCGAGCTTGCTCGCGATAGCGAAGTGTCAGTCACCCTCAACGGCAGCTGACCCACCGCCATCGCGAGCAAGCTCGCTCCCACAGGTTTATCAGTGACTTACAGGTCGCGGCTTTGCCCTCAGCCATTAAAAAAACCACCCCTTTGATCGTTCCCACGCTCCTGCGTGGGAATGATCGAATCTAAACTGGAATGGGTCAAAAACCCAAGGCATGGCACGATGGAGCTGACCATCAAGCGGAATCTAAAATTAGAAAATCCAACCTTTAAGCGGAGAAAGTAATGTTAGATAGAAATAAGGAAATCGTTATTTCCGGGGAGTCTGCACTTGAAGCTCTAGCTGAAATTGAGTTTATTTTGATATCGCTACACAAGATGGGTAGCTACTACGGTGATAAGCCAATTGAAAAGTACCAGCGCGCCACCACGGAGTTCATAGATAATGAAAAAGTAACCCAGAAGCTCGCTAAAATTAGAAAGATCATCAGTGAAGGGTTTGATACAACTCTAGGCGAAGATGATATGGACGATATCGAGCGGCGTATGGAGGGTATTAATTTCTGGAAGCCCTAATAGATTTTTCGTTACGGTGCCTATGAAATGAACAGCAAGCCAACCAAGCACCATTATCATGAGGGGGTATGGACGTATGAGTTGAAGGGGAATGTGATGGGTGTTGACAATACAGTTGTGCGCGTTCCTTTGGCGAATGGCAAAAAATGAAAATAAAAATAGATGAAGTTAGGAGCGTCAGTGGCAATATCTCAGTAGCTTTTTCGACAGATTTTGGAAGCGCGGTCGCGACTTGGTCGGCCGATATTCCGAAAGTCGGTGAACAACATGATGTGGAATTTGAGATAGATGAAGAGTTTGCGTGGGGAAATAATGTCGATGTTTCAGGTGGTCGTTTTTCATTGAGCATAAAGGATAGGGTCATTTTTCTAAGCGCGTCTCTAGTCTCCATGGCTGAGGATGGGGTTGCGATAATTGATATCAATGGAACGAAAACAATGATTGAGTTGGAGGGCTGTCTTATGCGACCTCCGTTTTTTATAAGTCTAAGTTTCGAAAAATTAACCCTTTGCCCAGCTAATTTGTGAGCTGGAAGAATGATGCAGCCAGTGACGCTCTGCGTACATCGAAGATGCATTCAGGGAAGCTTATAAAATGAAGGGGGAGTGTGTGGGTTTGCATGAAGTAACTAAGCTTGGCGGGACTATAGTTTTTGATGATCTTTCAAGATTGGATCAATCAAGGGATGTTCTGCTTGGTATAGACGATTTAAAGGAAGATCTATTCCAGGCTTCTTTTCCGCTTGAGCAAATAATAGATATTGGTTGGTATCCTGAGTTCTGTGAGAGTGGATGCTTCAGGGTTCTTCTTGTGTTGKGCTGCAACTGGGACTCTCCTGTATGTTCTACAGAGGCTAAGAGTTGGGCTGAACTAGAAGGTGCTTTGATAGATACGTTAAAACAAGTCAAGGTTGCGTGAGGTAAGTATTGGTTGAGTTAAGTGTCGAAAATAAATCAACGAGGGCGGCCCACACAGCAAAAAATCAACGCCGCCCCCAGTGTTATTGATCGTTCCCACGCTCCCGCGTGGGAATGCATCCCGTGACGCTCTGCGTCACAACCAGAAGCGGAACGCAGAGCGTCCCTGGCGACATTCCCACGCAGGAGCGTGGGAACGATCGATAACCTGTGGCGAGGGAGCTTGCTCCCGCTGGGCTGTGGTAGGAGCTGCCGAAGGCTGCGATCTTTTGATCTTGATCTTTCGCTTGATACTCAACTGGCTTTGGAAAGATCGCAGCCTCGCTTTGCTCGGCAGCTCCTACGGCGCAGCCGAGCGGGAGCAAGCTCCCTCGCCACGATGATTCACACAGCCTTTAAGTCAACGGTCGCCTGTAGGGCTGGCGCTCACGCATTCCCGACGTCACCACAATTTCCAGTGTGGGAGCGAGCTCGCTCGCGATAGCGAAGTGTCAGTCACCCTCAATGGCAGCTGACCCACCGCCATCGCGAGCAAGCTCGCTCCCACAGGTTTATCAGTGACTTACAGGTCGCGGCTTCGCCTTCAGCCATTAAAAAAACCACCCCTTTGGCACCGATAACATCGTTTCTCGGGCGCGCGGCTTTTCCCTATATTGGCCCTCAGATTCGGTGGATGGCTCAACGTCCACCCCCTCAGTGTGAGTAGCCTCAATGAACAATAAACCTGACAGCACAGGGCTTGATAACGCGGGAGCGGGAACCCGGGCGGTTTGGGGTGGGGAGCAAGTCAGGCACCCCTACAACGCCACGCAAACCCCCATCGTGGCCAGCGCCGCGTATGGTTACGACGACATCGACGTCTGGTACGACGTTGCGCTGGGCAAGGCCCCCGGTTTTATCTACAGCCGCATGAGCAACCCGACCGTCGAGACCCTCGAAGCCAAGATCCGCGAGCTGGAAATGGCCGAGTCCGCCGTGGCTTTCAGCAGTGGCATGGCGGCGATCAGCAGCGTGCTCTACACCTTCCTGGCCCATGGCGATCGCGTGGTGTCGACCAAGGACAGTTACGGCGGCACCAACAAGATTTTCGAAGAGTTCCTGCCGCGCACCGGCGTGGCGGTGACCTTGTGCGAGACCTTCGATCACGACGACCTCGAGCGTGAAATCGCCAAGGGTTGCCAGGTGCTGTACCTGGAAACCCCCACCAACCCCACCCTGAAAATCCTCGACATCCCGCGCCTGGTGGCGGCGGCCAAGCGTGTCGGCGCCGTGGTCGTGGCCGATAACACCTTCGCCACACCGCTGAACCAGAGCCCGCTGGCCTTGGGGGTGGACGTGGTGATTCATAGCGCGACCAAGTTCCTCAGCGGCCATGGCGACGTGCTCGGTGGCCTGGTGTGTGGCAGCGAAGCCTTGATGGCCCAGGTGCGGCATTACCGGGAAATCAACGGCGCGAGCCTCGACCCGTTCTCGGCCTACCTGATCATTCGGGGCATGAAGACCCTGGCGCTGCGCATGCGCCAGCAACAACACAGCGCCCGGGCCCTGGCCGAATTCCTCTGCACCGAACCGCTGGTAGAAGCGGTCAATTACCCGGGCTTACCCAGCCACCCGAACCACGCCGTGGCCTGCGCGCAGATGTCCGGCTTCGGCGCCATCGTCAGTTTTGTCCTGGTCGGTGGCATGGACACGATCAAGCTGCTGCTGCCACGCCTGCGCTTCGCCCATTGCGCCGGCAACCTGGGCGCGGTGGAAACCATCTACGGCCCGGCCCGCACCACCAGCCATGTCGAGAACACCTTGGAAGAACGCTTGGCCCTGGGCATCTCCGAAGGCCTGGTGCGGGTTTCGGTCGGCATCGAAGACACGGACGATCTACTGGACGATCTGAAACAGGCCTTCGCCTTCGTCAAAAAGACCCTCGATCCGCAACTCAATGAAGTCCACATCGAGACCGCAAACTGAAGTTTGAAAGTTGGTACCCCATAACAAGGCTGTGAATGGGGCGTTCATGAATAGGAATAATAATAAAAGCTCAGCGGCGCTTGTCTGACTCGCGTAGACGTAGATGCGCGCCCTGACATTTCATGAGAACAACCATGTCCATAACAGAACAACAAACGAGTACGCGGGCCGGCTTCAAGCAGGAAATGCAGACGCGCCATATCGTCATGCTGGCCTTGGGCGGCGTGATCGGCACCGGCCTGTTCCTGACCTCCGGCTACACCGTTAACCAGGCCGGTCCCATGGGCGCGGTGATCGCCTACATCATCGGCGCGCTCATGGTCTACATGGTGATGATGTGCCTGGGGGAACTGGCGGTGCAGATGCCGGAAACCGGTTCGTTCAGCACCTACGCCACGCGGTTTCTAGGCCCGGGCACCGGCTACACCGTGGCCTGGTTGTATTGGCTTACGTGGACGGTGGCGATCGGTTCCGAATTCACCGCTGCCGGCATCCTCATGTCGCGCTGGTTTCCCGACACGCCGGTGTGGATCTGGAGCGCCCTGTTTGCCGGCGTGGTGTTCCTCACCAACGTGATTTCGGTGCGTTTGTTCGCCGAGACCGAGTTCTGGTTGTCGTTGATCAAAGTGCTGACCGTGGTGGTGTTCCTGCTGATCGGCGGTGGCGCGATTCTCGGCCTGCTGAACATCGACCAGGCCCACAGCATCGGCTTGAGCAACTTCACCCGCGAGGGACTGTTTCCTACCGGCTTCATGCCCATCGTGATGACGCTGCTGGCGGTCTCCTTCGCGTTCTCCGGCACTGAACTGATCGGCATCGCCGCCGGTGAAACCAAGGACCCGCAACGCAATGTGCCACGCGCCATCCGCACCACAGTGCTGCGCCTGGCGGTGTTTTTCGTCGGGACCATTTTTGTCCTGGCGACCTTGTTGCCCCGCGAGCAAGCCGGTCTGGTCGAAAGCCCATTCGTCACGGTGTTCACCTACATCGGCATTCCGTACTCCGCCGACATCATGAACTTCGTGATCATCACCGCCCTGTTGTCGGCGGCCAATTCCGGGTTGTACGCCGCCTCGCGGATGCTCTGGACCCTCAGCGACCAAGGCCACCTGCCCAAGCAGTTCTCGGCCCTGACCCGCATGGGCACGCCGCTCAACGCGATCATCGTCAGCATGGCCGGCGGCGCGGCATCGTTGCTCAGCAGCGTGTTTGCCGCCGACACCATCTACCTGGCGCTGGTGTCGATTTCCGGCCTGGCCGTGGTGGTGGTGTGGATGAGCATCGCCGCGAGCCAGATCGCTTTCCGTCGTCACTATGTGGCCCACGGCGGCGACATTCGTGACCTCAAGTTCCGCGTTCGCGGTTATCCGTGGGTGCCGCTCGGTGCGCTGGTGTGCTGCAGCCTGGCGTGCGTCGGGATCGCCTTCGACCCTGAACAACGGGTGGCGCTGTACTTCGGCTTGCCGTTCATCGCCTGGTGTTACTTCGTGTATTACATTACCCGCAAAAGCCGCGAGCGACGCTTGTCGGTTGCCCTCGTGGCACAACCGTCCGACGCGTTCTAAACCGCGTCGACGGGGCGGGCAAACGTGCCCGGTGCGTGGGGGTTAACGAGGTAAGACCATGAAGCAAAAAACGTTGCCCCCGTTGAACTGGCTGCGGGCGTTCGAAGTGTCGGCCCGCTGCCTGAACTTCACCCACGCCGCCGACGAATTATTCTTGACCCAGGGCGCGGTCAGCCAGCAGATCCGCCAATTGGAAAGTCACCTCGGGGTGGCGCTGTTCAAGCGTTTGCCCCGCGGCCTGGGCCTGACCGAGGAAGGCCAGGCGTACCTGCCGGTGGTGCAGGACGCGATCACGCGATTGGCGGTGGGCACCAACGAAATCTTTGGCCAGCACAAACGTCGGCCAATCAAGGTGCGCGGCAGCCTGGCGTTTTTCGTGCACTGGCTGGCGCCGAAACTGGTGGATTTTCGCCAGGCGCATCCGCACGTCGACATCCGCTACATCAGCAACATCTGGGTCAAGGAGCTGGATGGCGAAGACGACATGGAAATTCGCTGGGGCCACGGCCAATGGCCCGGCCTGGTGTCGCAACGCCTGACCTGGGACACCTTGTTCCCGGTGTGCTCGCCCGCTTTGATGGCGACGCTGAAAGTGCCGGCGGACGTGGCCAAGCATCCGTTGCTGCACGTGCTGGGTTACGAAGAGGGCTGGGGCTACTGGCTGAAAATGGTCGGTGTCGACAGCGTTGATTCCTCGACCGGCATGCAATTCGACACGCTGGTCTGCACCTTGCGGATGGCTGAATTGGGGCAGGGCATCGCCCTGGCGCGGTCGTCGATGGTGAGTGACATGCTCGACGACGGACGCCTGGTCGAGCCCTTCGCCCAGCGCATCGAAGCCAGCGAATCGTTTTACCTGGTGCGCAGTTCCGGGGCCGAGCAACACCCGGACGCGGCGCGGTTTTCCACCTGGCTGGTGGAGCAGGCGCATCGCTTTAAATGAACTGTTTTACGGAGTTGACCATGCGCTATGTGAGTACCCGAAATTCCGCCGTGCAGGTCGATTTCGAAAAAGTCGTGCTGTCGGCCATCGCCGAGGATGGCGGCCTGTTTGTCCCCGTCACATTGCCGCACTTCGAACCCCAGGACATCGCCAACTGGTCGACATTGTCCTATGACGAACTGGCCTATCGAGTGATGCGTCCGTTCGTGGGCGAGGCGATCCCCGAGGCTGACTTCAAGCGGGTGCTCAAGGAGGCCGGCAGCCAGTTCAGCCATCGCTCGCTGGCGCCGTTGCATCAGGTGGATCGCAATGAATGGGTCCTGGAATTGTTCCATGGGCCGACCCGCTCCTCGAAGGATTTTGCCGCGCAGTTGCAGGCGCGGCTGGTGCAGTACTTCCTGCGTAAACGCGGGCGTCGCGCCGTGGTGATTGGCGTCACCAACGGCGACACCGGCCTGGCCGCCATCGAGGCCTTCAAGCACTGCGACGAGACCGACGTGGTGGTGATTTATCCCGAGGCCGGCGTGCCGCAAGACCAGCTTCAAGACCTGCAAGCGACGGCGCATCCGCGGGTTCATCAAGTGGCCGTCGATGGCAGTTTCGATGAATGCCAGACCTTGGTCACCCAACTGTTCCGCCAGCATGAGGCGATCAGTTTCAATTCCAGCAACTGGGTCAGCGTCATGGCGCAGTTGGTGTTTTATTTCCACGCGGTGCTGCAACTGGGCGGCGGTCAGCGGCCCATTGGCTTCAGCGTGCCGGCGGCGAGTTTTGCCGAAGTTTATGCCGGCTACATCGCGCAGAAGATGGGCTTGCCGATCACGCAGATGATCGTCGCGACCAACCAGAATGACGCGCTGCATCAGTTCTTTTTGAAGAACCACTACTCGCGATTGCGCGCCAGCAAGACCCTGTCGCCGGCCATGGATTTGTCGATTTTTTCCAACCTGGAACGGTTTCTCTGGGAACTCTATGGGCACGATGATCAAGCAGTCAGCGCGCTGATGCATACCTTCGAAACCCAGGGCGAGATGACCATCGCCAACGAGTTCTGGTTGCAGGCGCGGATGATCATCGACTCGTACGCGGTCAGCGATGAGCAGACGCTGGAGGAAATCACTTCGCTGCATCGCGACACTGGTTACGTCATCGACCCACACACCGCCACCGGCGTGCTAGCGGCGCGCTTGTACCGGCGCAGCCTGGTGGCGCCGATGGTGACCTTGGGCGAGATATCACCTATTAAATCGGCGGTGTTGCTCGGTGAGTTGGGGATCCCCGTGGCGGCGCCACAGCGTACGATGTCCGAGCAAGGCCCGGCGCAGATTCATCGCATCCAGCCGGACGACCTCGGTGCTCTTCATCAACTGCTCGGTGCCCTATAACCGGAGGCCCCATGAAGCGAATTCTCGACCCCCTCGACGAACGCATCATCGCCGAATTGCGCCTCAACGCCCGCGCCGCCCACGCCGAGCTGGCGGCCAAGGTCAATCTCTCGCGCAACGCCGTGCGCCAACGCATCGAACGCCTCGAACGCGACGGCGCGATCCAGGGCTACACGGTGCGCACCGGGGAGGGCGCTCACGCGTCGTCGAACATCAACGCGGTGATCTTCGTCTACCGCTACGACCGCATGCGCGGCGCCGAGGTATTGCAGGCGTTGCAGGCCATGCCCGAAGTGCTGCAGTGCGATGTGATGAGCGGCGAATTTGATTTGATGCTGCGAGTCGGCGCGGCGAACCCGGAGCGGGTGCACAAGGTGTGGAAAGAGATCTCGGCGTTGCCGGGGGTGGAGAACACCGTGACGTCGTTTGTGTTGTCGTCGGTGGTCTAGGCGCGCTATCCGTCACAACAGTGAGCCCTGTGGCGAGGGAGCTTGCTCCCGCTGGGCTGCGAAGCAGCCCCAACCTGGTCACCCTCAATCAACCTGACCCACCGCGCTGCATGATTTGGGGC
>NZ_JBFREY010000071.1:0-7920 GCF_052114545.1 Pseudomonas sp. KB_12
AGCGCCGATGCATCCGGGCTGCTGCCGTCGCTGAGGTTTTTCTCCTGGACCGTGAGCTCACCGCCGTCAGTGTCGAGGCCGGTGATGATCACTGGGTCGTCGTTGTTATGGACTTGCAGCACCAGGTTCGCGGTGCTGGTGTCGCCGTCTGCATCGGTCAGGGTGTAGGTGAAGGTTTCGCTGCCATCGCCACCGCCGTGCAAGCCTTTGAAATCGGCGTCAGCGGTGTTGAGGGTGTAGGTGTAGGAACCGTCGGCGTTGAGTACCAGGGTGCCGTAAGTGCCGGTGAAGGTRCCTGGGGTGATTGGACCGGACGCCACATGGTCCGCACCTTGGGTGTCGTTGGTCAGCACGCTGCCAGCCAGGGTCAGGTGGGTTTCTGAGGCCGTGCTGGCGTTGCTGTCGTCTACCGCTTTAGGCAAGTCGTCGACGATGTTCACATCCAGGTTGCCGTTGGCGGTGGTGCCGTTGTCATCAGTGACGACGACCGAAAATTGCTCGCTGAGGCTGTTGGCGCCGTTGGCGTTTGGATGGGCTTCGTTATCCAGCAAGGTGTAGCTGTAGCTGACCACGCCGGTGGTGGCGTTGTAGCCGGTGATGGTCAGGGTGTTGCCCAGCGCGGTGGTAATCGACTGTGGAAAACCAGCTGCTACWCCACCGGTGACGACGTTGATGCCGCCAACACTCAGGGTCTGCACACCGTCCAACGCCGTCACGGTAAAGGTGCCGCTTTGGGTCAGCGCCGGTGCATCCGGGCTGCTGCCGTCGCTGAGGTTTTTCTCCTGCAGCGATAGCTCACCACCCTCGGCATCAAGGCCCACCAACACCACAGGGTCGTCGTTGTTGTGCACTTGCAGCACCAGGTTCGCGGTGCTGGTGTCGCCGTCGGCATCGGTCAGCGTGTAGGTGAACGTCTCGGTGCCGCTGCCCCCGCCATGCAACGCGACGAATTGCGGGTCGCTGGTGTTGAGGGTGTAGGTGTACGTGCCGTTGGGGTTGAGCACCAGGGTGCCGTAGGTGCCGGTGAACGTCCCGCCGATGATCGGCCCGCTGTCGGGACCAGTGGGGATCCGGTCGGCGCCCTGATGGTCGTTGGGCAATACGTTGCCGGTGAGGGTCACCAGGGTTTCCGACGCCGTGTTGGCGTGGCTGTCGTCGATCGCCTGGGGCACGTCATCGGTAATGTTGACGTCCAGGGTGCCGGTGGCCGTGTCGCCGTCGGTGTCGACGGCCACCACCGGGAACTGCTCGGTGATGCTGTTGGCACCGCCACCGGCAGGATGGGTTTCGTTGTCCGTCAGGGTGTAGCTGTAGCTGACCACGCCCGTGGCCGGGTCATAGCCGGTGATGGTCAACGTGTTGCCCAGAGGCGATGTAATTGTCTGGGGGAAGCCTGCGGGCACACCGCCGCTGATCACGTTGATACCGCCGATGCTCAGGCTGCTCAGCCCGTCAGGCGCGGAAACCGTGAAGGTGCCATTTTGCACCAGCGCCCCCGCATTGCTGGCCGAACCATCGGCCAGATTGGCCTCGTTGGTGGTCAGTTCGCCGCCCTCGACATTGACCCCGTCGAGGGTCACCGGGTTATCCGGTGTCACCGGCGGCACGGTTGCATTGTCGCCCGTGTTGTCCGGATCACCGGCCAGGCGCAGCTGTGGAAACTCGGGAATCCCGTTGAACCCGGCCGTTGGGAAACCGATCAGCGGATCGACCTCCCCGCCGACTTCTTCCAGCAGCACAAAACTGTGCCCACCGCCCACGCCCCCCGGGTTGCCGCCCTCGGGGCCGGCGGCCGTGGCTTCACCGGTCTGGGTCGGGTCGGCACCGGCGGCGATGGCTTGCTGCAGCTTTTGCACATCGGTCAGTTGCGCGTTACTCGGTGTCGCCGCGTCAGGCGTGTCGACATGAGGCACGTGGTTGGCGAGCAACTGCGGGGTCAGGGTCAGGTTGCTTTCGCGGCCCAGGGTCAACGTCTGGCCGTTTTGCATATGAACAGCCACGGCCCCTTCGGCACCGGTGACCAGGTGTTCGCCGGCATAAAGCCGATCGCCTTCGACCAGAGGCCGCCGCAGACCACCGGCCGCTTCTGCGAAAACTTGCCCGACCACTTTGCTGACGATACCGATGAGCGCTGCCATGTGCATTTCCTCCGTTGCCGACCGCAATCGGCACCTGTCTGGGTGAAGAATCCGTCCTCAGGTTTGGCGACCCAAAAAGCTGGAAAATCTGCCAGCTTTCGTGAAAGCAGAAGGTGCTGGCAATTCGCCGAAACGACAAAAAACCGTCACCAAAAACCACCTCACAGATCGCCCTTTCGACACTTCTTCACGTTGCTTAAACATCTGCATGGAACTTTTATTGACGCCTAAAATCCGTCGAAACCCGCAGATTCAAAGGCTTTCGCTTTGAACAATGTGCCGGTTTTTTTCAAGCACATAAGTTTTTTTCGAAATAATCGTTATGAGAAATTCTTCTTAGGTTTTGCTCAGGATGTTCTTAGCTGTGTTGTTACAAGGTTGAAACGGTTTTGATCTTTAAAACGTCAACATTTTGGCGACAAGCGAAGCACTACAGACCTCAGGAGATGCACCCCATGCGCGTTCTAACCCCCCTCTGCAGCGCGGTTTTACTGGCCATGGCCTGCTCTTCTCAGGCGCAGGCAATGTCCTTGACCGAGGCGATCCAGAGCACCATTGCCACTCACCCAGAGCTGGCACAACGGGTGGACAGCCGTCTGTCGGCCAATGAAGACGTCAAAGTCGCCCGAGGGGGCTTTTTCCCATCGGTGGATTTGAATGGCGGTTACGGTCGTGGCTATAGCGACAACACCAACACCCGGGCCTTGGGCAATCACCACACCAATATCCTGACCTACACCCAATCGGAGCTGCGCCTGCGGCAGATGATCTTCGACGGGTTCAACACCGCCAATGAAGTGGAGCGCACCCAGGGCGTGGTCAACTCCCGGGCCTATTACGCCCAGGGCACCGCCCAGGATCTGGCGCTGCGCACCATCGAGGTCTACCTGGAAGTGCTCAAGCGCCGCGAGTTGGTGACCCTGGCCAAGAACAACCTGCAAGCGCACATGCGGGTCAACGACCAGATCGGCCTGCGCACCGAACGTGGGGTGGGCAGCAACGCCGACTCCGACCAGTCCAACGCCCGTCGGGCCCTGGCGGAAAACAACTACGACACCGCCCAGGTCGACCTGGCCGACGCCGAGGCGAACTTCTACAGCGTGGTCGGGCGCATGCCCGATGAACTGGAAGCGCCGCCCTCGACCAAAGGCGAACTCCCTGCCGACCTGCGCGAAGCCCAGCAAAGCATGGTGGATAACAACCCCTACCTGAAATCGGCCCAGGCCGACATACAGTCCGCCGAGAGCCAGTACGAAGTGGCGAAGTCGCCGTTCTACCCGCGCTTCGACGCCGAGGCGGCGGTGGGCGCCAATAACAACATCGGTGGCGAAGAAGGCCACGACAACAACTGGCGGGTCGGCGTGGTGATGAACTACAACCTGTTCCGCGGTGGCAGCGACAAGGCGCGGCTGGCATCCAACGCCCACCAGATCAACCAGGCCATGGACATCCGCAACAATGCCCTGCGCCAGCTCAACGAAGACACGCGCCTGGCCTGGAACGCGATGCTCAACGCCCGCAAACAGACCCCCACCGCCCGCGAATATGCCGACACCACCGCCCGCGTGCGCGCCGCGTACCAGGATCAGTTCGGTCTCGGCCAGCGCACCCTGCTCGACCTGCTCGACAGCGAAAACGAGCTGTACAACGCCAACCGTCGCTACACCGAGGTGCGTTACACCGAGGAGTACTCGATGTACCGGGTGCTGGCGAACATGGGCCTGCTGTTGCACAAACAACGGATCGTGCTGCCGGCCGATACGGTCGCGCAGACCGAAGTCAAGAACCAGGCTCGGCTGCCGGAACTGAAGTAGCCCCCTCGAAAAAATATGGGAGCAACCGACGTGACCAGCATGGAACCCACAACCCCGAGCGCTGACCCGCGCCTGAACTTCGATGATCCTTTGCTGGACGGTCTGTTGATCCTCTGCAAACTCCATGGTGCGACGGTCAGTCGCGCCAGCCTCAGCGCCGGGCTTCCTATGGCGCACCAACGCTTGAGCCTGGACCTGCTGCCGCGCGCAGCGGCCCGGGCAAGCTTGCAGGCGCGGCTGTTGCGTCGCGAGCTGGCAGATATTTCACCCCTGAACCTGCCGGTGATGTTGATCCTGGCGGGGGGCCGCTGTGCGGTCTTGCGGCGCTGGGGCGAGGACGGCAAGGCGCTGATCCTGCCCAGCGAAGCCGACGGCGGCGAACAGTGGGTCAGCCGCGAGGAACTGACCCTCGACTACAGTGGCCAGGCCTTGTTCGCCCGGCCGCGCCATGAACTCGAAGACCTGCGCTCGCCCCTGGTGCCGCGGGTCGAGGCGTGGTTTCGCGACACCTTGAAACTGTCGCGCTGGCTGTACAGCGACGCAATCCTGGCGAGTTTCCTGATCAACCTGCTAGGCCTGATGGTGCCGCTGTTCGTCATGCAGACCTACGACCGCGTGGTGCCGAACCAGGCCACGTCGACCTTGTGGGTGCTGGCCGTGGGGCTGTTGATCGGCACCGGTTTCGAACTGGTGTTGCGGGTGGTGCGCGCCCATCTGCTGGACACCGCCGGCAAGAAAACCGACGTGATTCTCTCCGCCACCCTGTTCGAGCGCATCACCGGCATGGCGATGAAGGCCAAGCCAGTGACCATCGGCGGCTTCGCCCAGAGCATCCACGACTTCCAGGGGCTGCGCGAATTCCTCACGGCGGTGACCCTCACCAGCCTGATCGACCTGCCCTTCGCCCTGCTGATGCTGGTGGTGATCGGCCTGTTGGGGGGCTGGCTGGTGGTGATTCCAGTGGTGGCGTTTCCAATCACCATTGTCTTCGCGATGATCATCCAGGTGCGCCTGCGCGACACCGTGCAAAAAAGCCTGGCCCTGGGCGCCCAGCGCCAGGCACTGCTGATCGAAACCCTCGGCGGCCTGGAAACCCTCAAGGCCTGCAGCGCCGAGAGCGAGCGCCAGCATCAGTGGGAAAGCACCCACGGCGCCCTCACCCGCCTGGACAGCCACGCGCGCAACCTCTCGGCACTGGCGACCAACGGCACCTTGTTCCTGCAACAACTGGCCGGCATGGCGACCATCGTCGCCGGGGTCTACAGCATCATCGCCGGCAACCTCAGCGTCGGCGCGCTGGTGGCGACCTACATGCTCGGCAGCCGGGTGCTCGCCCCGCTCGGGCAGATCGCCGGGCTGATCACCCGTTACCAGCAAGCCCAGCTCACCATGCGCAGCACCGATGCCCTGATGGCCTTGCCGCAGGAACGCGATGCCAAACAACGGCCGCTGGATCGCACCCAATTGCAGGGCGCGCTGGACGTCAACGGCGTGACCTTCCACTACAACGGCCAGAGCACCCCAGCGCTGGCGAACATCAGCTTCAGCCTCAAACCCGGTGAACGGGTCGGGATCATCGGCCGCAGTGGCTCGGGCAAGAGCACCCTGGCGCGCCTGGTGATGGGTTTCTATGCGCCGGAGGAAGGCCAGTTGCTGCTCGACGGCCTGGACCTGCGGCAACTGGACGTCGCCGACCTGCGCCAACAGATCGGCTACGTCGCCCATGACCTGCCGCTGCTGGCCGGTAGCCTGCGGGACAATCTCACCTTGGGCGCCCGCTACATCAGCGACGCGCGCATGCTGGAAGTGGCAGAACTGACCGGTGTCACCGAACTGGCGCGCCAACATCCCCAAGGTTTCGACCGCCCAGTGGGTGAGCGCGGGCAACTGCTCTCCGGCGGCCAACGCCAGGCCGTGCTGCTGGCCCGGGCCCTGCTGCTCGACCCGCCGATCCTGTTGCTGGACGAACCCACCAGCGCCATGGACAACAGCAGCGAAGACGTCTTGCGCCAAAAGCTGCACACCCATGTACAGGGCAAGACCGTGCTGCTGGTCACCCACCGCACCTCGATGCTGAGCCTGGTGGACCGCCTGGTGGTGTTGGATAACGGTCGGATTGTGGCCGATGGGCCGAAGGAAGCGGTGATAGATGCGCTGCGCAAGGGCCGGGTGGGCTCCGCGGCGGTATAGCTGCCAACACATCCCCCTGTTTGGTTCGGGGACATAGTTAACACTTGTGGCGAGGGAGCTTGCTCCCGCTCGGCGGCGCAGCCGTCGTAAAACCTGCCCGCGCGATCTACCTGTTACACCGAGGTGAATGGTTTTTGGGGCTGCTTCGCAACCCAGCGGGAGCAAGCTCCCTCGCCACAAAAGCAGTGTTCTGCCTCATTGCAATAATCGTGTTTGGCTTTATTTTCTCTCACTGACGGGTACCGCCCCATGTCTGCTCAAACACCGGATTCAGCCGCCCGAAGCTACTTCGGCAGTTTCAGCAAAAGCGCCGAAAGCGAGTTCATGCCGGAAACCGCCGGCGCCACGCTGCAGGATTCGCCCCGCCGCTCGCGGGTGACCGTGTGGCTGGCCGCCGGGTTGATCATCACGGGGCTGGTCTGGGCGAAGTTCGCGGTGTTGCAGGAAGTCACCACCGGCGAAGGCAAGGCGATTCCGTCGAGCAAGATCCAGGTGATCCAGAACCTGGAGGGCGGCATCGTCACTGAGATATTCGTCCGTGAAGGCCAGATGGTGAACAAGGGCGACACCCTGCTGCGCCTGGACGACACGCGCTTCCTGTCGAACAAGGGCGAAAGCGAGGCCGACCGCTATGCCTTGACCGCTCAGGTCGAGCGCCTGTCGGCCGAGGCCGAGGGCCGGCCATTCAATCTTTCGGCCGAGGTGATCGCCAAGGCCCCGCAAGTGGCCGAGGATGAGCGCTCACTGTACGAACAACGGCAACGGCGCCTGGCCAGCGAACAACGCACCCTGACCGAACAGCTGCGGCAGAAGACCCAGGAACTGGCGGAGTTTCGCTCCAAGCAAGGCCAGTTCAGCTCAGCCCTGGCCTTGCTGCAAGAAGAAATGAACATGTCCGCCCCGCTGGTACGCACCGGGGCGGTGTCGCCGGTGGAGATCCTGCGGCTCAAACGCAGCGCGGTGGAAATCCGCGGTTCGCTCAACGCCACCACCCTGGCCATTCCCCGGGCCGAATCGGCGATCAACGAGATCAAGAGCAAGATCGACGAATCGGAACAGACCTTTCGCTCCGAGGCAGCCAAGGACCTCAACGAGAAACGCACCGAACTGTCGAAAATCACCGCCTCGAGCATCGCCATCGACGACCGCGTGACCCGCACCACCGTAGTCTCGCCGGTGCATGGGGTGATCAAGCAACTGAAGGTCAACACCATCGGCGGTGTAGTGCAGCCGGGCAACGACATGGTGGAAATCGTGCCCCTGGAAGACAACCTGCTGATCGAAGCCAAGGTCCGCCCCCAGGACGTGGCGTTCCTGCACCCGGGCCAGAAAGCCATGGTCAAGTTCAGCGCCTACGACTACACGATCTATGGCGGGCTGAGCGCCAAGCTCGAACTGATCGGCGCCGACACCATTACCGACGACAAGGGCAACAGCTTCTACCTGATCCAGGTGCGCACCGACAAAAACCACCTGGGCGGAGATGCCAAACCCTTGTTGATCATTCCGGGGATGGTGGCGACGGTGGACATCATCACCGGGGAGAAAAGTGTCCTGGATTACTTGCTCAAGCCGGTATTGAAGGCGCGGACCGAGGCGATGCGTGAGCGCTGATCCGAATTTACCCCGACCCCGTGGCGAGGGAGCTTGCTCCCGCTGGGCTATGTAGGAGCTGGCGAAGCCTGCGATCTTTTGATCTTGATCTTTCGCTTGAGACTCAACTGTCTGGGACAAGATCGCAGCCTCGTTGCACTCGACAGCTCCTACACAGCTCCTAC
>NZ_JBFREY010000072.1:0-5176 GCF_052114545.1 Pseudomonas sp. KB_12
TAGGCCTTGAGGTGCTCGCCGCCGTCGGGCTCGACCTTGCGCACCAGCCGCGCCCGCTCGTCGTGGACATACACCTCCTGGCTGCCATCCAGGTGCCGGACCGTGACGCTGCCGTCTTCGCCCCAGGTGTAGCGACTGTCCATCTGCGCAAACGAGGCCCAATGCCGTACGCAGCGGGACGCCGGTCCGACGCCTTGCCACTCCCAGTAGAAGCTCGCCCCGCCGGCCAGTTGTCGCTGGAGAATGACGTGTTGGTCGTCGTAGTCGTAGCGTTCGCTTTCACCCGCGGCATTGGTCGCTTCGATCAGTCGGAAACGTCCGTCGTAGCGGTAGGAAACCAGCGTCTGTTCGGTCCGCCAGGCTTCGTCGAGGGTGATAGCGGGATGGAAGCTCTGGTAATCGACGGCGATCAGGTGGCGCTGCTCGTAACGCAGGCGCAGGGCGCGCCCGGCGCCATTGTCCAAACGGCAGATGTCGCCATGGATGTTGCGCTGGAGGGTCAGTCGGTTGTCGTAGCGGTCGCTGAGGGCGCTCAGGTGGCCGTCGCGAAAGTGCAGGAATGCTGCGTTTTCGCCGGGCTGGGCGACGATCAGTTCGTCTGCCTCGGCCCCCAGGTAGATCGCCGCGCGAGCCAGGCTGTTGTGGATCGCCGGACGCTGGGCGCTGGGCAGTGGAAAGGTCGTGCGGCGGTTTTCCTGATCGACCCAGGTGACCTGCTCGCCGTCGAGTTCCAAACGATGGGCCAGGGCATGGCTCCAGCCGCGCCCGAGGCCGACGTCCAGGTCGGCGGCGCTGGTGCGGTACAAACGGGTGAAGACGAACGGCAAGCGGCCATCGAGGGTGCCATCGTCGAGGGTCAGCAGTTCTTCGCCGGTGACCATCGACACCGGACAGCCGCTGGTCTGGGTCTGGGACGCGGTGTCGGCGGGGTCGCCGTTGGGGTTTTTCGACTGGGCGGGGGCGTCGTCGTGGGGTTCGTATTTACTCAGTCGCGTAGATGCCTGGGATTTTTCCCGCACGATCGGAGCCGGGTTGCTGACCGACAGCGGCGCGGAATCCCCAGTGGCGATCTGTAACGGTCTGACAGGCGCCGGCCCCACCGACGGTCCTTGACCGGCGATTACTACTGGCTTCAGTACATCGGCATGTTTGTTGAGGCTGTCGCCGCCAAGTTGGCCCAAACGCTGACTCGATGCCTGCAACCACTCGCGGGCGCGTTCCGAGCGGACATGGCGCAACACTTTGCCGCTCATACGAAGCCCAACGCCCAGCCCACCGGTCACACGCGCCAAGAGGAAGTTGATCAAAATCGAGGCGCGCATTTCCCCCAGGAGTTCGGCCAGGTACTGCGGCGGCAGCATCCGCAGCCAACCGATGAACGCCGCGGTGTAGACGAAGAGCAAGGGCTCGTCACTGAGGATCATCAGGCCTTTGGCAATTGCCTCCGATGAGGCTTTCAGCAGTTGCTCAAGCTCAGTCTCGGTGAGGTATTCCAGCAGTTTTTCACTGTTGGCCTGTAGATCCGCCAACAGATCGAAGACCTGTTTTACGTCGTCCCATAGCCCAAACAGGGCGTTTTCAAAGCCACGTAGCTGGGCGTCCTGCAATGCGTTGAAGCGCTTTACAAAACCGCTCTCGGAAGACGCCTTCCACAACGGTTGAAACTCGTTCCATTCCGCTTTCAGCCAACCTTCGAGCTCGACGATCTCGAGCTGGTAGGACGCGTACAGCGCCTTGACATGATCGGTCGTGATACCTGGAAAAAAACTGATGCGGTAACGCTGTCCGCGGTCGCATTCGGGTACTTCCAAAATGCCGCTGGGGCCAATGACATGAGGGATCGGATCGCCAAAGATTTCCTTCCCCCGCTCGTCTTTAGTGATCGGTTCCAACACCACTGGTGTGTCGCCGATCGGCACGAAACGCGAGGCTTGGAACATGTGCACCAGCGTCAGCGGGCCTTGTGCCGGACACCTCGCCACCACGGCGCTGACCTGCTTGCCATCGTCTTTCGCGGGTGCGAGCGACACCTCCTTGCCAACTTTAAACACCTGCTTAATGTCTAGCGTCCGATTGGTCCAGAATCTTTCCGCCCAACTGTCGTAGTCACCCAGGCAGCGGCGAAAGTCCTGCAGTACTTCCTCGACATCGGGCGAGTTCATGGCGGCCAAGACCAGCGAACCGATGGCGCCGGTTAATGACGGGATCTTGTCAGGGAACTTCATGCAGGCAGCTCGCGGCGCGGGAGTGGGCGCGAGACTGTGCCGGGGATGGCAGAGGAAATAAGTCAGGTAAAGAAGCGGGGGATGTAGGGCAATTCTCTAAATTAGGCCAACGTTGCCAGAATTTCGCCAAAACCCCTTGGTTTCTGTCGCGGTGTTTATAGTCATCGACGGGGTTCGCACGCCAAGCGTTTGAATTTAGCGAATCGCCCTACATCCTTTGTCCCCTTCCACTGACTGAATTCAACTGTCATCCACGGCAGAGTCTCGCGTCCGCCCCCGCACCGAGATTCCTGCATGCCCAACTACGACAAAATTCTTGCCCAGGGCAATGTCATTGGTTCGCTGGTGATGGCAGTCATGGACTCGGATCACCCGGATGTCGAGGCGGTGCTGCACGACTTTCGCCACTGCCTGAACGACTACGACGCTTGGGCGGAAGACTTCTGGACCGGCCAAGCGCTAGACATCGAGCAGGTGTTCAAGGTGGGCAACGAGGTGTCCCTCGCGCCCGCAAAAAATGACAGCGAGCAGTTCAGCGCCGTAGTGGCGAGGTGTCCGGCACAAGGCCCGCTGACGTTGGTGCACATGTTTCAGGCCTCGCGTTTCGTCCCGATCGGCAACACGCCGGTGACGCTCGAACCGATTATTGAGGGCGAGCCGGGGAAGGAAACCTTTGGCGAGCCAGTCCCTCACGTCATCGGCCCTAGCGGTATTTTGGAAATACCCGAATGCGACCGAGGCCAGCGTTACCGCATCACCTTTTTTCCAAATGTCACGACCGATCATGTCAAGGCGCTGTACGCGTCCTACCAGCTCGTGATCGTCGAACTCGAAGGTTGGCTGAAAACCGAGTGGAACGAGTTTCAACCGCTCTGGAAGGAATTTTCTGAAGGCGGCTTCGTGAAGCGCTTCAACGTGTTGCGACAAGCTGAGCAGCGTGGTTTTGAAAGAACTGTGTATGGGCTGTGGGACAGCGTCAAACAGGTCTTCGATCTGTTGGCGGATTTGCGGGCCAACAGTGAAAAGCTGCTGGAATTCCTCACCGAGGCCGAGCTTGAGCAACTGCTGAAAGCCTCATCGGAGGCGATTGCCAAAGGCCTGATGATCCTGAGTGATGAGCCCTTGCTCCTCGTCTACACGGCGGCCTTCACCAGTTGGTTGCGGATGATGCCGCCGCAGTACAGAGCCGAGGTCATGGGAGAAATGCGCGCCTCGGTGCTGATCAATTTCCTCTTGGCGGCAGTCACCGGTGGCCTGGGCGTAGGCCTGCACCTGAGCGGCAAGGCGCTGCACTTGATCCGCTCGGAACGGGCCCGCGAGTGGTTGCAGGCATCGAGCCAGCGCTTGGGCCAACTTGGCGGCGACAGCCTCAACAAACATGCCGATGCACTGAAGCCGGTAGTCATCGCCGGCCGAGGGTCGTCAGTGGGGCCAGCGCCTGTCAGGCCGTTGCAGATCACCGCTGGGGATTCCGCGCCGCTGTCGGTCAGCAATCCGGCCCCAATCGTGCGGGAAAAATCCCAGGCCGCTGCGCGACTGAGCAAATACGAACCCCACGACGACGCCTCCACCCAATCAAAAAACCCCAACGGCGACCCCGCCGACAGCGCCGCCCAGACCCGCACCCACGGCTGCCCAGTATCGATGGTCACCGGCGAAGAACTGCTGACCCTGGAAGACGGCACCCTCGACGGACGCCTGCCGTTTGTCTTCACCCGCCTCTACCGCACCAGCGCCGCCGAACTGGACGCCGGCCTCGGCCTCGGCTGGAGCCATGCCCTGGCCCATCGCCTTTTGATCGAAGGCGAGGAAGTCATCTGGATCGACCAGGAAAACCGTCGCACCTCGTTCCCCCGACCGAACCTACAACGTCCGGCGATCCACAACAGCCTGGCCCGCGCGGCGATCTACCTGAGCAGCGAGCCGGACGAACTGATTGTCGCCCAGCCCGGCGAAGGCCCCCCTTTCCTACACTTTCGCAACGGTCATCTGATCGCCCTGAGCGATCGGTACGACAACCGCCTGACCATCCAACGCAACATCTACGGCGATATCAGCCGCCTGGACAACGGTGCCCAGCGCAGCCTGCGCCTGCGTTACGAGCATCGTCACCTGGTCGCCATCGACTACCAGAGCTTTCACCCCGAACGGCTGCCAGATGAAGCCTGGCGCACCGAACAGACGCTGGCGACCTACCGCTACGACGCGCGTTGGCGACTCATCGAAGCGACCAACGCCGCCGGTGAAAGCGAACGCTACGACTACGACGACCGACACATAATCCTGCAGCGACAACTGGCCGGTGGCGCGAGTTTTTATTGGGAATGGCAAGGCGTCGGTCTGGCGGTCCGCTGCGCTCGGCACTGGGCTTCGTTCGCGCAGATGGACAGCCGCTACACCTGGAGCGAGGACGGCAGTGTCATTGTCCAGAACCTCGATGGCAGCCAGGAAGTGTACGTCCACGACGAGCGGGCGCGGCTGGTGCGCCAGGTCGACCCCGATGGCGGCGAGCACCTCAAGGCCTATGACGAACAGGGCCGATTGATCGCCGAACAAGATCCGCTCGGCGCGGTAACCGAATACCGCTACGACGAAGTCGGACGGCTGGTGGCGCTGATTCCGCCTGAAGGCGAGCCCACTTCCTACGAATACCGCAACGGTTTCCTGCACGCCCGGCAGCGGGGCAAAGCCGTGTGGACCTACCGGCGCAATACCCGAGGGGACGTGATCGTCCTCATCGAGCCGGAAGGCCGGCGCACGGAATATGCCTACGACGCCCATGGGCAACTGCTGGCGACGTACGACCCGGACGGCGGCGAACATCGCTTCACCTGGAGTCGCCTGGGCCAACTGACCGAAGAGATCCTGCCCGACGGCAGTCGCCGGTGTTTTTCCTACGACGCCCTGGGGCGTTTACTCAGCCGCCAGGACGAACACGGCGCGCTCACGCA
>NZ_JBFREY010000073.1:0-4848 GCF_052114545.1 Pseudomonas sp. KB_12
GAGTTCACGAGTTCACGCTCAGGCCCTGGTCAACAATCATCTTGCAGACTCTTAGCTTGAAAGCGGCGTCGAATTTTCTGTACTTCTTGGTCATGGAATATTCCTCAATAGGTGTAGTTTCACCTATTGAGGTGTCCGGGACTATTAGACCAGCTCAAGCTCCCTCGCCACAAAAGCTTTCCAGCCATCTCGCCACAGTTTGATCAACGGCAAACATTGTGGGAGCGAGCTTGCTCGCGATGAGGGCCGTTCCGACACCGATGAAACCAGGCCTAGATCAACCCCTTCTCATCATCATCGATCAACCGGCTCAACCCGCCCAAGGCTTCCCGGGCCTGGGTGCGGTCCATCAGCTTGGCCTGGGCTGCGGCTGGCAGGTCGGTGACACGGATGACGCCTTTGCTGGTCAGCACCTGGATCAAGTCATCGAGTACCCGGATCATCTCCAGGTCGCTCTGCTTGAGCTGCTTGAGGCTGTTTTCCACTGCCTGGTTGGCGAACCAGTCCTGGATCTCGTGGTTGTCGGCCGGCAAGGTTTCGGTGGCCTCGGCATAAGCGGTGGCTTCTACGCGCACCAGCAGGCCTTGTGCATCGCGTTGCACATAAAACATCGGGCATCCCTCATGTATGAAGCGGCGTCATGCTGGGCAGCATAGGCCAACTGTGGGGGAGTATGGAGGGTGGAGACGAAATCGTCATCCTGGGAGCAGCCATGCACGACCGCCCTGTGAAGGGCGGCCGTGAGGGCCCGATCAGCTGTTGTTGTGATCGACCTTGATGGTCGGGTCGCTGCCGGCGATCAACGAGTTCAGGTTCACGTTCGACCAGTTGTTGCCTTCGAGCTTGATCGTCACGTCCGGCGTCGCTGCGGCACCGTTGGCCGCATTGAACTGGCCGGAAGTGCTGACCTGCAGTGACGACACGCCATCGACCGTACTGATTTTCAGGAAGTGGTCGATGGTGCTGCCGCTTTCGCCCTGCAACAGATCCCGCAGGTCGATCCGGTCACCTTCGCCGGCGTTGAAGTTCTTGATGACGTCGGTGCCGGTGTCGCCGGACTTCCAGACAAAGGTATCGCCGCCCAGGCCGCCGATCAGGGTGTCATTGCCCTGGCCGCCGATCAGTGTGTCGTTACCTGTGCCACCGAGCAGGATGTCATTGCCCTTGCCACCGTCGAGCGTGTCGTTGCCGCCCTGGCCGAAAATGATGTCGTTGCCGGCGCCGCCCAGCAGGGTGTCATTGCCATCGTGGGCACCGGACACATCGAACGCGGTGTAGTGTTCGGTGATGTACTGGTGCACGTTGCTGGTGGTGACCTTGCTGACGTCCACGCCGTTCTGTTGGGCGACGAAAGCCTGGAGGGCCTGGTAGCCCTCGCCGGTAACGCCGTTGAAGCTCACCAGGTCGCCGAACAGGATGTCGTTGCCGCTGCCGCCGTTGACCGTGTCGGAGCCCGGCAGGGTCGCTTCGGTGTGGCCGATGATCGAGTTGGCCAGGTTGTTCGGGTCGATGTTGGTCTGCGGCGTCGAGTCCGAATCGTAGGGCTTGAGGTCGTTCAGGGTCACATCGCTGTTCAGGCCGATGGCTTCGACGGTACTCAAGCCTTTGAGCAGCGTGAAGCTGGCGGATGAGCCAGCTGCCGCGTCGAGGTAGTTCCAGTAATCGGAATAACCGTTGCCACCCAGGTTCGACAGCTCGAAAGTGCCATTGCCCTCGGCATGCACCGTGCCCACATAACTGTCGGTCCAATTCTTTCCGCTTTTGGTCGACAGGTACATCTCACCGTTTTCGTAGATGGTGTACTTGTGCGTGCCGTCGATCGTCTGGGTGTAGTACTTGCCGACGGTGTAGTTGGCTGCGCTCAGCACATCATCGAGCTTGACGCTGCCGTACAAGGTCGGGTTGGTCTGTTCACCGGTCTGGTAGAAGGTCGGTTTGCCGTCGGTAATGAAATACGTCAGGTTTTTCGCGCCGGTATTGTTCAAGGCCTGGGTGCTGTTGAAGAAGTTCGCCGTGGTCTTGAACACGTCTTCGTAGTTGGTACCGCCACCCGACACCATCGAGTCGAGCACGCCTTTGAGCAGGGTCAAGGCGTTCGGGTCGTTGAGGTTGACCGCGACCGTCTTGTTCACCTGGTTATCAAAGTCCGCCAGGAAGATGTTCACCGTCCCGGCGTTGCTGCCCATGCTTTGCTTGAGGGTGTTGAACACCGAGGTCAGCGAGGCCTTGGCCGCGGCGATGGACGAGTCGCTCATGCTGCCGGAGCTGTCGACCATGAAGGCGATGTTGTAGTTGACGCCCGGCACTACGGTCAGCCCACCAATGTCGGCGACGACGATGTCGTTGCCGTCGGTGCCGGTGACGTTGTCACTGCCCGCCGTGGCGGTGATGGCGTTGTAGGTCGCCGGGTACACGGTGACTGGGATCTGCGCCGTGGTGGTTGCCGATCCTCCGAGGGCTTCGGTGGAGGTGGAGGTCACGGTCAGATTGAGCTGGCCGTTGTAATAGGCCGGCGGCGTCAGGGTCAGGCTGCCCAGGTTCCAGCCACTGACCGATGCTTCGCCGTTGCTGCCCACGGTCGCGAAGTGGCCCACGCCGTCGCTCAGCACACTCCCTTCCGGCATGCCGCCAATCTTCACGCTCAGGCTTTCGGAACCGTCGGTGTCGGTCAGGGCGGTGGTGATTTTCGACAGGTGCACGCTGGTGCCTTCGGCGCCTTCGTTGAGCTTGAAGCCGTCGTAGTAGCCTTCGCCGTTGGTGCCGTGCAGGTCGGAGACGGTCACGCCAGCATTCGCCAGGTCGGTCACGCCGGTGTAGAGCGGCACGCCGGCACTGCTCAGGTCTACAGGCGTGCCGCCGTTGACCGACAGGTTCACGTCATAGCTACCGACACCGTGCTGATTGTGGTGGTAGATGTCCAGGGTGTAGTAGCCGCTGGTGGTCGGGGTGAACGAACCGTTCAACTGGCCGCCCGCACCCCAAGTGGTTGCCGCGGCGGTTTTGCCGCCGATGGTGACCAGCAGGCTGTCATCGCCCGTGCCGCTGAAGGTGTAGGTCTTGCCGGCTTCGAGGAAAATCAGGCCCGAGGTTTTCGACGCAGTGCCCACGTTCACGTTACCGTCGGACTGCACGTTGGTCACGTTGGTGCTGCTGTTCGGCGTGCCGGCGGCATCGATCACCGACTTGAGCGTGCCGGACGGCGCGCCGCTGCCATCGGTGCCCAGGCCCGACAGGCCGGTCCAGACTTCCTTGATCAAACCGGTGGAGGTCACGTTGTTGCCGGCCACGTTGAGGGTCGGTGCGTCGGCGACTGGCGTGATGTCGATCTTCACGGTGCTGGTATTGCCCAGTGCCTGGCCGTCGGTTGGCTGGAACTTGACCTGTGCGTAGTCGGCCTGGTTGTTGCCCATGCTGCTGCCAACATAACCATTGGCGCCGGATTCGTTGGCGTCCGGAGTGAAGCGCAGCTTGCCGGCGTCGATGTCAGCCTTGGTGAAGGTCTGGTTGTTGGCCACGTCTTTCCAGGTTGCACCGTCCAGATACTGCAACTTGCCATCGGCCGGCAGCTCGGTGATTTTCACACCCAGGCTGGTGGCGGAACTGTCCACGTCGCTGATGCCGAACGTCGACCAGCCGAGGACCAGTGAAGTGTCTTCGGTACCGGTCACCGCGCCGCCAGTGGCCGCTGGCGCGTCGTTGACCCCGACCACGTTCACGGTGGTGGTGGCGGTGTTGGAGTAGCTTGCGCCGTCGGTCACCGTCACGGTGATGATGCGCGGTACGGTGCTCGGATCTTCGCTGTTGTTGATGAAGCTGATGTTCTTGATCTGCTGCATGTAGTCGGCCAGCGTCGCATTGCCCGTCAGCGTCAGGACGACCTTGCCGTCGGTGCTGTTGGCGTTGATGCTGATGCCGTTGACGCTGTTGCCCAGGTTCAGCGCATCGCCAGGCTGACGGTTGGTCAGCACGATGGTCGCGCCGGTCAGCATGGTGCTGTCCGGGTCAGTGATGCTCAGGTCGGTGTCGGCGATGGACACGCCCGGGCCGGTGGTGCCTTCGGTGAAGGTCACCTGGTAATCGGCGCCGGTCTTGCCGCTGGAGTTGTTGGCGTCCAGGTCGAGTGCCGGTGGCGCATCGTTGTCGATGATCGAGGTGCTGACGCTGCCATTGGTGCCGCTGACCGCCAGGTGCTCGAAGTTGCCACCGGTGGCCGAGTCGATCTTGACCACGAAGTTTTCGGTGCCTTCGGTGATCTTGTCGTCCAGCGTTGCCACGTTGAAGGTGGCGCTGGTGGCGTTGGCCGGGATCTTCACGGTGTAGACACCGGTGAAGTCCGTGCCATCGGCGGCGGTGCCGCTGTAGACGATCTTGAGCGTCACCTCGGTTTGCGCCGGGTTCGTCAGGCTGACGGTATAGGTGGCCGCCTGGCCTTCGGTGACCGACGTGCTGCCGGTGATGCTGACGGTGGTGTTGTCGATGGTGTCGGTAACATCGGTCACCGCAGGCGTGGTGCTCGGAACCAGGTTCTCGAAGTTGCCGCCAGTAGCCTTGTCGATGCTGACTTCAACTTTGCCAGCGTCTTTGTAGACATCGTCTTTTGGCGCATCGACGGTCACGGTGCCAGTGGTGGCGCCCGCCGCGATGTTGATGACGGCGCCGTTGCTCAAGGTCACAGTGACAGGCGAGCCAGCGGCGTTGGTCAGGGTCGCGGTGTAAACGATGGAGCCGCCTTCGGCGACAGTGTCAGTTGCCGAGAGCGTCAGGCCAGTGGTGTCCTGGGTGTCTGTGACGATGGTGTCGGCAGGCTTGCCGTCGATGTCCAGTTTTTCGTAGTTGCCGCCCTTGGCG
>NZ_JBFREY010000074.1:0-3375 GCF_052114545.1 Pseudomonas sp. KB_12
AAAACAAAACCCCTACCTGCATCAGCAGATAGGGGTTTCGGAATTTAATCTTGACGATGACCTACTCTCACATGGGGAAACCCCACACTACCATCGGCGATGCATCGTTTCACTGCTGAGTTCGGGATGGGATCAGGTGGTTCCAATGCTCTATGGTCGTCAAGAAATTCGGGTACYGAGTCGTGGCCAGTTGGCCTCGCTTCAGCAAATTGGGTATGTGATAGYKTCGGTGTTTTGTGAGATTCGAACTTTCGGTTCGTTTCGTCTTCACACACCGCAATCTGGTCTCTTTCGAGTTCACAAATTGCTTGGGTGTTATATGGTCAAGCCTCACGGGCAATTAGTACAGGTTAGCTCAACGCCTCACAGCGCTTACACACCCTGCCTATCAACGTCGTAGTCTTCGACGGCCCTTCAGGGGACTCAAGGTCCCAGTGAGATCTCATCTTGAGGCAAGTTTCCCGCTTAGATGCTTTCAGCGGTTATCTTTTCCGAACATAGCTACCCGGCAATGCCACTGGCGTGACAACCGGAACACCAGAGGTTCGTCCACTCCGGTCCTCTCGTACTAGGAGCAGCCCCTCTCAAATCTCAAACGTCCACGGCAGATAGGGACCGAACTGTCTCACGACGTTCTAAACCCAGCTCGCGTACCACTTTAAATGGCGAACAGCCATACCCTTGGGACCGGCTTCAGCCCCAGGATGTGATGAGCCGACATCGAGGTGCCAAACACCGCCGTCGATATGAACTCTTGGGCGGTATCAGCCTGTTATCCCCGGAGTACCTTTTATCCGTTGAGCGATGGCCCTTCCATACAGAACCACCGGATCACTAAGACCTACTTTCGTACCTGCTCGACGTGTCTGTCTCGCAGTCAAGCGCGCTTTTGCCTTTATACTCTACGACCGATTTCCGACCGGTCTGAGCGCACCTTCGTACTCCTCCGTTACTCTTTAGGAGGAGACCGCCCCAGTCAAACTACCCACCATACACTGTCCTCGATCCGGATAACGGACCTGAGTTAGAACCTCAAAGTTGCCAGGGTGGTATTTCAAGGATGGCTCCACGCGAACTGGCGTCCACGCTTCAAAGCCTCCCACCTATCCTACACAAGCAAATTCAAAGTCCAGTGCAAAGCTATAGTAAAGGTTCACGGGGTCTTTCCGTCTAGCCGCGGATACACTGCATCTTCACAGCGATTTCAATTTCACTGAGTCTCGGGTGGAGACAGCGCCGCCATCGTTACGCCATTCGTGCAGGTCGGAACTTACCCGACAAGGAATTTCGCTACCTTAGGACCGTTATAGTTACGGCCGCCGTTTACCGGGGCTTCGATCAAGAGCTTCGCGTTAGCTAACCCCATCAATTAACCTTCCGGCACCGGGCAGGCGTCACACCCTATACGTCCACTTTCGTGTTTGCAGAGTGCTGTGTTTTTAATAAACAGTCGCAGCGGCCTGGTATCTTCGACCGGCGTGGGCTTACGCAGCAAGTGCTTCACCCTCACCGGCGCACCTTCTCCCGAAGTTACGGTGCCATTTTGCCTAGTTCCTTCACCCGAGTTCTCTCAAGCGCCTTGGTATTCTCTACCCAACCACCTGTGTCGGTTTGGGGTACGGTTCCTGGTTACCTGAAGCTTAGAAGCTTTTCTTGGAAGCATGGCATCAACCACTTCGTCACCCAAAGGGTAACTCGTCATCAGCTCTCGGCCTTAGAAYCCCGGATTTACCTAAGATTCCAGCCTACCACCTTAAACTTGGACAACCAACGCCAAGCTGGCCTAGCCTTCTCCGTCCCTCCATCGCAATAACCAGAAGTACAGGAATATTAACCTGTTTTCCATCGACTACGCTTTTCAGCCTCGCCTTAGGGACCGACTAACCCTGCGTCGATTAACGTTGCGCAGGAAACCTTGGTCTTTCGGCGTGGGTGTTTTTCACACCCATTGTCGTTACTCATGTCAGCATTCGCACTTCTGATACCTCCAGCAAGCTTCTCAACTCACCTTCACAGGCTTACAGAACGCTCCTCTACCGCATCACTTACGTGATACCCGTAGCTTCGGTGTATGGTTTGAGCCCCGTTACATCTTCCGCGCAGGCCGACTCGACTAGTGAGCTATTACGCTTTCTTTAAAGGGTGGCTGCTTCTAAGCCAACCTCCTAGCTGTCTAAGCCTTCCCACATCGTTTCCCACTTAACCATAACTTTGGGACCTTAGCTGACGGTCTGGGTTGTTTCCCTTTTCACGACGGACGTTAGCACCCGCCGTGTGTCTCCCATGCTCGGCACTTGTAGGTATTCGGAGTTTGCATCGGTTTGGTAAGTCGGGATGACCCCCTAGCCGAAACAGTGCTCTACCCCCTACAGTGATACATGAGGCGCTACCTAAATAGCTTTCGAGGAGAACCAGCTATCTCCGAGCTTGATTAGCCTTTCACTCCGATCCACAGGTCATCCGCTAACTTTTCAACGGTAGTCGGTTCGGTCCTCCAGTTAGTGTTACCCAACCTTCAACCTGCCCATGGATAGATCGCCCGGTTTCGGGTCTATTCCCAGCGACTAGACGCCCTATTAAGACTCGCTTTCGCTACGCCTCCCCTATTCGGTTAAGCTCGCCACTGAAAATAAGTCGCTGACCCATTATACAAAAGGTACGCAGTCACCCAACAAAGTGGGCTCCCACTGCTTGTACGCATACGGTTTCAGGATCTATTTCACTCCCCTCTCCGGGGTTCTTTTCGCCTTTCCCTCACGGTACTAGTTCACTATCGGTCAGTCAGTAGTATTTAGCCTTGGAGGATGGTCCCCCCATATTCAGACAAAGTTTCTCGTGCTCCGTCCTACTCGATTTCACTTCTAAGATCCTTTCGCGTACAGGGCTATCACCCACTATGGCCGCACTTTCCAGAGCGTTCCGCTAAAATCAAAGAAGCTTAAGGGCTAGTCCCCGTTCGCTCGCCACTACTAAGGGAATCTCGGTTGATTTCTTTTCCTCAGGGTACTTAGATGTTTCAGTTCCCCTGGTTCGCCTCTTGCACCTATGTATTCAGTACAAGATAACCATCTTATGATGGCTGGGTTCCCCCATTCAGACATCTCCGGATCAAAGTCTGTTTGCCGACTCCCCGAAGCTTTTCGCAGGCTACCACGTCTTTCATCGCCTCTGACTGCCAAGGCATCCACCGTATGCGCTTCTTCACTTGACCATATAACCCCAAGCAATCTGGTTATACTGTGAAGACGACATTCGCCGAAAATTCGATCTTGCTCATGAGAGCAACTCACAAATTTTACCTTAGCCTGATCCGTTACCAGTGAAAGTAACGTTCAGTCTATCTTTCTATCACATACCCAAATTTTTAAAGAACGA
>NZ_JBFREY010000075.1:0-3321 GCF_052114545.1 Pseudomonas sp. KB_12
ATGTCAGCCTTGTTCAGGAAGACAACGATGTACGGAACGCCTACCTGACGGGACAGCAGGATGTGCTCACGGGTTTGCGGCATCGGACCATCAGCGGCCGAGCAAACCAGGATCGCGCCGTCCATCTGGGCAGCACCGGTGATCATGTTTTTTACGTAGTCGGCGTGACCTGGGCAGTCAACGTGTGCGTAGTGACGCACGGCCGAATCGTATTCAACGTGAGCGGTGTTGATGGTGATACCGCGAGCTTTTTCTTCCGGGGCGCTGTCGATCTTGTCGAAGTCAACCTTGGCCGAACCGAAAACTTCGGAGCAGACACGGGTCAGAGCAGCGGTCAGCGTGGTTTTACCGTGGTCAACATGACCAATGGTACCAACGTTGACGTGCGGCTTATTACGTTCGAACTTTTCCTTAGCCATCGAAATCACCCCTAGGAGAAGAATTTAGCGAGTCACACAAGCCATTAAAACAAAGGCAGATATTTTCATATCTGCCTTGTTATATGGAGCTCTTGAGCGGATTTGAACCGCTGACCTCACCCTTACCAAGGGTGTGCTCTACCAACTGAGCTACAAGAGCGAAACACTTTGCACAACCTGCAAACTTGGAGCGGGTAGCGGGAATCGAACCCGCATCATCAGCTTGGAAGGCTGAGGTTCTACCACTAAACTATACCCGCGGAGCTTGCAGCTCACGCTAAAAATGGTGGAGGGGGAAGGATTCGAACCTTCGAAGTCGTAGACGTCAGATTTACAGTCTGATCCCTTTGGCCGCTCGGGAACCCCTCCTAAGCGAGCCGGCATTCTATATCATGCCAGCCTTCTGTCAAGCATTTTCTCATTAAAAACCTGAGGTTAGCTGCGTTGACGTCGCTTCGTACCGCTAACCTTTAAAGGTCTTCGCTGCGAAGCGGGCGCCATTCTATGCAAACTACCCAGCGGGTGCAACCCCCTCGCATGGCATTATTTTATGTTTTAACTCATTGAATTCTTTAGAAAGGTTTTGAAGCAACGTTTCATTCACCTTTCCTGCGCTTTCCTGGGAAACCTGAACCCAGAATCCCCCACCCTCAGGGACATTTGGCGAGTTTGGCGCTGCAGAACGACCCGCGACGCCCGAGGCAGCCAATCGCTGCTCCAGCTGCCTGGCCAGCTCCGGACGAACAAAACCACCCAAGTAAACACAAGTTTTTTGCGCCTCACCGGGTTTACCCAGGTCGCGCCTGACAAGTGCATCCGCCGTCTCGCTCAACAGGTGAATATCCTGCTGCGAACCACGGTATAAACTGAGTGGGGTCACATCCTTGGCGCGAAGTGGGGCCTCCTGTTGATGCCAGATGTAGTAGAAGACATTCAAAACCAGCAACAACAGAAACAACCACCGCATAGAAACCTCAAGACAAAGGACAGGCCATCGCCAAACCGACAAAAACCAGGTCGGGCACCACCTTGGCATCAGGAACAACCCCGGAAACCAGATTGGCATCCCCACCCGTGAGAAACACCACGAAATCCTTTCCCCAATATTGCTGCGCCAATTCAAGCTGAGTCAGGACAAACCCTCTGAGCATCAACATGCAACCGCGCTCGACCGCTTCGACAGTTGTCCGACCTGGAGCGAGACTCTCATGGGCTCGCTCGGCGGCCATATCGTCATAGCGAATTCTTCGCGTATGAGTACGCAATTGGTTACGCATCAAAGGCATGCCCGGACAAATGAATCCGCCGAGATGCTCACCGTCCGCAGCTACAAAATCAGCCGTAATGGCAGTACCAAAATCAAGGACCAGGCACGCACCTGAAGCAAGATGGTACCCACCAAGCAAGGCCAACCATCGATCAAGCCCCAACCGCTCGTAATCCTGATAGCCGTTTTTCACCCCTGCCATTTCTCGGGCAGGCACAGCGCGAGTCACCGACACCCCAAACACATCAACGAGAGAGGCGACCAATAAATCCGTCTCCTCCGGGGTCCTTACACTAACAAGACGACATTTCTTGAGTTGGAACTTCTCGGCATTACTCAGGCTCACCAGCAAATCGCTGTCAGAGCTGACCACGCCACCTTCGACCGGCGTAACCCCATCGGCACGAAGAACACGCCATTTGATAAAGCTATTGCCGCAGTCAAGCTCAAGAATCATCACGCAACCTCAGGCTGAGCTCACCACCGCTAAAGTTTTTTTCCACACCGTCTACCTTCAAACGCAGCGCACCCTGGTGATCAATGCCCAGCACAATACCGTCAATCTTATTAACACCGGCAATCAAGGAGACAGCCCTGCCCTGCCAAAGATGGTATTGCTCCCACTCCGACTGTATTGCGGCAAACCCCGATGCGTGATGAAGCCTCAGATAGTGCTGAAGCTTCGCACCCAATCGTGCCACCAGCTCATTTCGATCAAAATCCCTTCCAGCCTCAAGGCACATGGATGTCCACTGCTGGTCGACCTCATCAGTCGATTGCATATTCACATTAATCCCCACGCCAAGGACAACATGGCAAACGTCCGCAGGATCCCCCACCAACTCAAGCAAGATGCCGGCGATCTTTTTCTCTCCCACCAGGACATCATTAGGCCATTTCAGCCCCGCCTCAGCGATCCCCATATCACGCAGGGCATGCATGACAGCAAGTCCGACGACCAGGCTCAGCCCTTCGATCTGCCGCATGCCACCGTCAATGCGCAGAACCAGGCTGTGATAGAGGTTTTCGGCAAACGGACTGACCCACTTACGACCACGACGACCGCGCCCAGCGGTCTGTCGCTCGGCCAAAACCATGAACGGCGCCGCCGCTCCCGGCTCGATCAAACGCAACGCCTCGGCGTTGGTCGAATCGATAGCGTCGAAGATATGGACAGGCCACTCATGAAGGCCCTTTGCGTAAATCTCTGCAGCATCCAAAAGCACCAGAGGCTTAGCCAACTGATACCCCCTACCTCGAACCTTATGAACAGACAGCCCTATTTCTGCTTCCAAGTGCTGCAATTGCTTCCACACAGCACTACGACTGATACCCAACGCAGCACCCAGCGCCTGCCCTGAATGAAAGCGACCATCCTTCAGAAGTTTTAGCAACGTGAGCATGCGGAGTGCGCCCTGATAATGAGGCCCGCATGATAGCCATGCACAAGACAGTTGCATAGAAACACAAAATGACTTTCCTGCGAGCAAAACAAAACCCCTACCTGCATCAGCAGATAGGGGTTTCGGAATTTAATCTTGACGATGACCTACTCTCACATGGGGAAACCCCACACTACCATCGGCGATGCATCGTTTCACTGCTGAGTTCGGGATGGGATCAGGTGGTTCCAAT
>NZ_JBFREY010000076.1:0-2699 GCF_052114545.1 Pseudomonas sp. KB_12
ATCCTCGACGAAGCCCTGCAGCCGTTGCCGATTGGCAGCATCGGCGAGCTGTACATCGGCGGCGTCGGTGTGGCCCGGGGTTATCTGAAACGTCCGGACCTGAGCGAGGAACGCTTCCTCGCCAGCCCGTTCGTGGCCGGTGAGCGCCTRTAYCGYACCGGCGACCGYTGCCGCTTCCTGRCCGATGGCAAYATCGARTACCTGGGRCGTCTCGACCATCARGTGAARCTGCGCGGCCAGCGCATCGAGCTGGGGGAAATCGATGCTGCGCTGCTGGCCCAGACCGGTGTTCGCGACGCCGCCACTTTGTTGCTGGATCAGCGTCTGGTGAGTTTCTGGTGCGGTGACGCCGATGAGGCGACCCTTCGGGCCTACTTGAACGACAGCCTGCCCGCACACATGCAGCCAAGCCTCTTGGTCCAGCTCGATAACCTGCCGCTCAACAGCAACGGCAAGCTCGACCGCAAGGCATTGGCCGCCACGTCGCTGCCGCAAAACCAGAACGACCAGCCGCGCACCGCGCCGCGCACGGTCACTGAAACCGTGCTCTGCGAACTGTTCAGCGAAGTGCTGGGTGGTTCGCAAGTTGGCATCAAGGACAACTTTTTCCAACTCGGCGGCCATTCCTTGCTGGCTACCCGCCTGGTCAGCCGAGTCCGTGAGCGCCTCGGGGTTTCCCTGCCCTTGCCGCTGGTGTTCGCCCAACCGACGGTAGCGGCCTTGGCCGAGCATCTGCGCGCGGCCATGCCCGGTGAGTCGATCAGCGCACAACCGCGCCCGGCGCAATTGCCCCTGGGCCTGGCTCAACGCCGGTTCTGGATGCTCAGCCGCCTGGTGCCGGAGTCCCGCGAGTACCACATGCCATTCGCCCTGACCTTGCGCGGCGAGCTGCAGGTCGAGGTCTTGCGCGAGGCCTTTGCGCAGGTCAGCCAGCGCCACCTGGTGCTGCGCAGCCGTATCGTCGAAGTCGACGGCGAGCCGCAATTGCTGATCGACGACCACGGGCCGGCGCTCGCGGTCACTGGCGTTGCAACCCAGGACTGGGCCGCGACCTGCGCCAATGCCCAGGACGAGCTGATGACACCGTTCGACCTGGCCGCCGCCGCGCCTTTGCGTGCGCACCTGCTGCAACGCCAGGGCAGTGACGAACACCGGTTGCTGGTGTGCCTGCATCACAGCGCCACCGACGGCTGGGCCATGCAGTTACTCATCGACGAACTGACCCAGGCCTACGCCGCCGGCCTGAACGGGCAGTCGCCTGCCTGGGCTCCGCTGGAAATCGATTACGTCGATTTCGCCCTGTGGCAACAGCACCCGGACACCCAGGCCCGGCGCGGTGACAGCCTGGACTACTGGAAAAACCACCTGGGCCAGGACGACTACCAGCTCGACCTGCCCCTCGACCATCCACGCGGCGCCGAAGCCGATCGTCGCGCCCGGCAACTGAACGTGCGCCTCGGCACCCAGCGCGCCGAAGCCATCCGGCAGTTCGCCCGTCAGCGCGGCACCACCACCTACGTGGTGCTGGCCACGGCCCTGAGCGCGCTGCTGGCCCGCTACAGCGGCCAGCGGGAGATTCGCCTCGGCACCCCGGCGGACCAGCGTGACCACGCACAAACCCAGACATTGCTGGCCTGCCTGGTCAACACCCTGGTGATCCGCAGCGACGTCGACCAACGGGCCCCGGCCGAGCAACTGCTGGCCAGCCTCGAGGCCGACCTGCGTGCAGCCCAAGCCCATGCTGACCTGCCCTTCGCCACCCTGGTCGGCGCCGTCGCGCAAAACCGCGACTTGAACCGTACGCCGTTATTCCAGGTGCTGTTCTCCCTCAACTATGGCCGGGTGGACAGCAGCCAATGGCCTGGGCTGAACGTCGAAGAACAGATGCTGCCGGTGATCGACGCCAAGTTTGAACAGAGCTGGGAAATCCAGGACGACGGCAGCGACATGACGCTGGCGCTGGAATACCAATCGGCCTTGTACGACGAAGCGACGATGCACCGCTGGAGCGCGCAGTGGTGCGCGCTGCTTGACGCCCTGGTGGCAAGCCCTGGACGCCCTCTGGTCGAACTGTTCCCGCAACAGCAGGATCAGCAGCAACTGGACCGCTGGAACGCCACCGACCGCCACTACAGCGGCCCAACCAACCTGCACACCGCCCTGAGCCAACAAGCCGCCCTGAGCCCCAACGCCCCGGCACTGGTGTTCGAAGGCCAGCGCCTGACTTATGCCGAGCTGGACCAACGGGCACAAACCGTTGCCCGCGCCCTGCGCGCCGCCGGTATTGGCACCGACAGCATCGTGCCGGTGTGCATGGAACGCTCGGTGGAGATGGTCGTGGCCTTGCTCGGCATCGTCCATGCCGGCGCCGCGTGGCTGCCGCTGGATCCGCAGTTGCCTGCCGCGCGCCTGGCGTTCCTGATCGAAGACGCCGACGCCCGGGTCACCTTGACCCAAGGGCAATGGCTGTCGCGCCTGCCCGTTGAGCATCAGGCTTGGACTCTTGACGCTCTGCCCCAGGCACCCGCCTTCGAGCCGATCAGCGTCGAAGCCCACGACCTGGCCTACGTGCTCTACACCTCCGGTTCCACCGGCCAACCCAAAGGCGTGATGAACGAACACGGCGCCTTGATGAACCGTCTGCATTGGATGCAGGACGCCTTCCCGATTGGCCCGAACGACCGTGTGCTGCAAAAGAC
>NZ_JBFREY010000077.1:0-1950 GCF_052114545.1 Pseudomonas sp. KB_12
ATCAACGCCCTCTGGATCGTCGTCGCAGCCGTGGCCATCTACCTGGTCGCCTACCGCTACTACAGCCTCTTCATCGCCAACAACGTGATGCAACTCGATGCGCGCCGGGCCACCCCTGCCGTGCTCAATAACGATGGCCTGGACTACGTCCCGACCAACAAACACATTCTYTTCGGTCACCACTTCGCGGCCATTGCCGGCGCGGGGCCGYTGGTYGGGCCGGTGCTGGCGGCGCAGATGGGCTACCTGCCCGGTACRCTSTGGCTGATCGCTGGCGTGGTGCTGGCCGGTGCGGTGCAGGACTTCATGGTCCTGTTCCTGTCCACCCGCCGCAACGGGCGTTCCCTGGGGGACATGGTCCGTGAGGAAATGGGCCGCGTCCCCGGCACCATCGCGCTGTTCGGCTGCTTCCTGATCATGATCATCATCCTCGCGGTGCTGGCGCTGATCGTGGTCAAGGCCCTGGCCGAGAGCCCRTGGGGCATCTTCACGGTGATGGCGACCATCCCGATCGCGATGTTCATGGGCATCTACATGCGCTACATCCGCCCGGGCCGCATCGGTGAAATCTCGSTGRTTGGCGTGCTGTTGCTGCTGGGCTCGATCTGGCTGGGCGGGCAAATTGCTGCCGATCCGGTCTGGGCCAAGGCYTTTTCCTTCACCGGGATCCAGATCACCTGGATGCTGATCGGCTACGGTTTTGTCGCGGCGGTRCTGCCGGTGTGGCTGATCCTGGCGCCGCGGGACTACCTGTCGACATTCCTCAAGATCGGCACCATYGTCGCCCTGGCGATCGGCATCCTGGTCACCATGCCCGAGCTGAAAATGCCGGCGCTGACCCAGTTCACCGACGGCACCGGGCCGGTRTGGAAGGGCGGTCTGTTCCCGTTCCTGTTCATCACCATCGCCTGCGGCGCGGTCTCGGGTTTCCACGCGCTGATCTCCTCGGGCACCACGCCCAAGCTCTTGGATAACGAAACCAACGCCCGCTACATCGGTTACGGCGGCATGCTGATGGAGTCCTTCGTGGCGATCATGGCCATGGTCGCGGCTTCGGTCATCGAGCCGGGCGTGTACTTCGCCATGAACAGCCCGGCGGCGATCGTYGGCGGTGACGTGGTGGCCGTGGCSCAGACCGTCAGCAGCTGGGGTTTTGCAATCACCCCCGAGGCGCTGCAAGCGGTGGCCAAGGACATCGGCGAGACCACCGTGCTGGCCCGTGCCGGCGGTGCGCCGACCCTGGCGGTCGGTATTGCGCAGATCCTGCACTCGGTGCTGCCGGGTGAGAACACCATGGCGTTCTGGTACCACTTCGCGATCCTGTTCGAAGCGCTGTTCATCCTCACCGCCGTGGACGCCGGCACCCGTGCCGGGCGGTTCATGCTGCAGGACTTGCTCGGCTCGTTCGTGCCTTCGCTCAAGCGCACCGAATCCTGGCCGGCCAACCTGATCGCCACCGCCGGTTGCGTAGCGATGTGGGGCTACCTGCTGTACCAGGGCGTGATCGATCCGCTGGGCGGCATCAATACCTTGTGGCCRCTGTTCGGCATCTCCAACCAGATGCTGGCCGGTATCGCCCTGATGCTCGCCACCGTGGTCCTGATCAAGATGAAGCGCCAGCGCTACGTCTGGGTCACGCTGCTGCCGGCGGCCTGGCTGCTGATCTGCACCACCACCGCGGGCCTGATCAAGCTGTTCGACGCCAACCCGGCGATCGGCTTCCTGGCCCTGGCGCGCAAATACAACGATGCCCTGGCCGCCGGCCAGGTCCTGGCCCCGGCCAAGAGCATCGAGCAGATGCAGCACGTGGTGTTCAACGCCTACACCAACGCGACGCTGACGGCATTGTTCCTGTTCGTGGTCTTCAGCATTTTGTTCTACGCGCTCAAGGTCGGCATCGCCGCCTGGGGCACCAAGGAACGCACGGACAAGGAAGCGCCATTCCAGGCC
>NZ_JBFREY010000078.1:0-1824 GCF_052114545.1 Pseudomonas sp. KB_12
ATCGACACCAGCACCGTTTCGCTCACCGCGACTTCAACTGTGGCCGAAGGTGGGACTGTCGTTTACACCGCGTCGGTCAACGCACCAGTCACTGATGCCCCGCTCGTCGTGACGTTGAGCAACGGCCAGACCATCACCATCCCAGTCGGCGCCAGCTCCGCTTCGGTGAACTTCGTTACACCAACCGACGCCCTCGCGGGCGGCGACAACCTGAGCGTGAAGATCGACGACGCCCAGGGCGGCAATTACGAAAAACTGGACATCGACGCCACTCCGGCCGACACCACCGTTACCGATGTGCAAGACACTACCGGTCTGACCTTGAGTGCAACCGATAGCGTTGCTGAAGGCGGCTCGATCGTCTACACCGCCACTCTGACCAACGCCGCCGGCTCACCTGTCACTGTGACCTTGAGCAACGGCGCGGTGATCAATATCGCTGCGGGCGCCACCACCGGCACAGTGACCGTCGATGCGCCGAAGGACGACGTCTACAAAGACGCCGGCAAAGTCGAAGTCAGCATCGACAACGCCACTGGCGGTAATTTCGAGAACCTGGTTCCGAGCACCACCCCAGCGGTGACTGACGTTACCGACACCATCGACACGTCGACTGTCAGCCTGACCGCAACGTCCACCGTCGCTGAAGGCGGCACCGTGGTTTACACCGCTTCGGTCAATGCACCCGTGACCGACGCTCCACTTGTTATCACCCTGTCGAACGGCCAGACCATCACCATCGCGGTCGGCGCCAGCAGTGGTAGCGTGAACTTCGTTACGCCAAACGACGCCCTCGCGGGCGGCGACAATCTGAGCGTGAAGATTGATGACGCCCAGGGCGGCAACTACGAAAAACTGGACATCGACGGCACTCCGGCCGACACCGCCGTTACCGATGTGCAGGACACTACCGGCCTGACCTTGAGTGCAACCGATAGCGTTGCTGAAGGCGGCTCGATCGTCTACACCGCCACTCTGACCAACGCCGCTGGCTCGCCTGTCACTGTGACTTTGAGCAACGGAGCCGTCATCAACATCGCTGCTGGCGCCACTACCGGCACCGTGACTGTCGACGCACCAAAAGATGATGTCTACAAAGACGCTGGCAAAGTCGAAGTCAGCATCGACAACGCCACTGGCGGTAACTTCGAGAACCTGGTTCCGAGCACTACCCCAGCGGTGACTGACGTCACTGACACTATCGACACGTCGACTGTCAGCCTGACCGCAACGTCCACCGTCGCTGAAGGCGGCACCGTGGTGTACACCGCTTCGGTCAACGCACCGGTCACTGATGCCCCGCTTGTCGTGACGTTGAGCAACGGCCAGACCATCACCATCCCAGTCGGCGCCAGCTCCGCTTCGGTAAACTTCGTTACGCCAAACGATGCCCTCGCGGGCGGCGACAGCCTGAGCGTCAAAATCGACGACGCCAAGGGCGGCAACTACGAAAAACTGGACATCGACGGCAAGCCTGCCGAAACCACCGTCACAGACACTCAGGACACCACTGGCCTGACGCTCTCGGCAACTGACACTGTCGCCGAAGGCGGCTCCATCGTTTACACCGCCACTCTGACCAATGCCGCCGGCTCGCCAGTGACCGTCACCCTGAGCAACGGCGCCGTCATCAACATCGCAGCAGGCGCCACCACTGGCACCGTGACTGTCGACGCGCCAAAAGATGACGTCTACAAAGACGCTGGCAAAGTTGAAGTCAGCATCGATAAGGCCACTGGCGGYAACTTCGAGAACCTGGTTCCGAACACCACGCCGGCGGTGACTGATGTCACTGACACCATCGACACCAGCACCGTTTCGCTC
>NZ_JBFREY010000080.1:0-1643 GCF_052114545.1 Pseudomonas sp. KB_12
AATGACGTCTACAACAACGGCAGCACCGTCAGCACTACGATTACCGGCGCAACCGGCGGTAACTTCGAAAACCTGGTGCCGAGCACTGCGCCTGCGGTCACCACGATTACTGATTCGGCGGATACCACTGGCCTGACACTGACGGCCAGCGAAACCATCACCGAAGGCGGTTCGATTGTTTACACCGCAACGCTGACCAACCCGGCCCAGACCCCGGTGACCGTGACCTTGAGCAATGGCTCGGTCATCACCATCGCTGCAGGCCAGACTACCGGGACCGTCAACGTCGAGACGCCGGCTAATGACGTCTACAACAACGGCAGCACCGTCAGCACCACCATTACCGGTGCGACCGGTGGCAACTTCGAAAACCTGGTGCCGAGCACTGTGCCTGCGGTCACCACGATTACCGATTCGGTGGACACCACTGGCTTGACACTGAGCGCCAGCGAAACCATCACCGAAGGCGGCCAGATCACCTACACCGCGACTCTGACCAACCCTGCTCAGACGCCGGTGACCGTGACCTTGAGCAATGGCTCGGTCATCACCATCGCTGCTGGCCAGACCACTGGCACCGTCAACGTCGAGACACCGGCCAATGACGTCTACAACAACGGCAGCACCGTCAGCACTACGATTACCGGCGCAACCGGCGGTAACTTCGAAAACCTGGTCCCAAGCACTGCGCCTGCGGTCACCACGATTACCGATTCGGTGGACACCACTGGCCTGAGCCTGTCCGCGTCTACCGAAGTGGCCGAAGGCGGTTCCATCGTTTACACCGCCACCCTGACCAACGCCGCTGGCTCTCCAGTGACCGTCACCCTGAGCAACGGCGCCGTCATCAACATCGCAGCAGGCGCCACCACTGGCACGGTGACTGTCGACGCACCAACAGACGATGTCTACAAAGACGCGGGCAAAGTTGAAGTCAGCATCGATAAGGCCACTGGCGGTAACTTCGAGAACCTGGTTCCGAACACCACCCCAGCGGTGACTGATGTCACTGACACCATCGACACGTCGACCGTGAGCCTGACCGCAACGTCCACCGTCGCTGAAGGCGGCACCGTGGTGTACACCGCGTCGGTCAACGCACCAGTCACTGATGCCCCGCTCGTCGTGACGTTGAGCAACGGCCAGACCATCACCATYCCRGTCGGTGCCAGCTCCGCTTCGGTGAACTTCGTTACACCAAACGACGCCCTCGCGGGCGGCGACAACCTGAGCGTGAAGATCGACGACGCCCAGGGCGGTAACTACGAAAAACTGGACATCGACGCCACTCCGGCSRACACCACCGTTACCGATGTGCAGGACACTACCGGTCTGACCTTGAGTGCAACCGATACCGTCGCCGAAGGCGGCTCGATCGTTTACACCGCAACATTGACCAACGCCGCCGGCTCGCCAGTGACCGTCACCTTGAGCAACGGCGCGGTGATCAACATCGCTGCTGGCGCCACTACCGGYACCGTCACTGTCGATGCGCCAAAAGACGACGTCTACAAAGACGCTGGCAAAGTCGAAGTCAGCATCGATAAAGCCACTGGTGGTAACTTCGAGAACCTGGTTCCGAGCACCACGCCTGCGGTGACTGACGTTACCGATACCATCGACACCTCGACTGTCAGCCTGAC
>NZ_JBFREY010000081.1:0-1457 GCF_052114545.1 Pseudomonas sp. KB_12
AAGTACCGCTACGACTCGGCGCGGCTGTTGCTGACCGAAATCGAAAACGAATCCGGCGAAAAATATCAGCTGGACTACACGCCCAACGGTTTGATCCGACAGCAAGTCGGCTTCGACGGCCAACGCACCGCCTACGCCTACGACCTCAAGGGCCACCTGCTGGAAAAAACCGAGCACGGCGAGGACGGTTCGCAACGGCTCACCCAGTGCCAGCGTGACGCGGCCGGGCGGCTGCGGGTCAAGACCTTGCCCGACGGCCAGGTCATCGAGTACCGCTACGACGAACTGGGCCGGCTGGTCCACGTCAACGACGGCAGCGATCATCCCCTGGCCTTTGAGTACGACGCCCAGGATCGGCTGGTCTGCGAGCACCAGGGCTGGGGCACCCTGCGTTATCGCTACGACGCCTGCGGGCGCCTCAACCACCTGCGCCTGCCGGACGACAGCCAGMTCGACTACCACCATGCCCCRGGTGGYGCACTGACCGCCATCGACCTCAACGGCACGCGCCTGACCGAACACCGCTTTGTCGGCGGACGCGAACGGCAACGCCAGCAGGGCCGGCTGCTCAGTGACTACGACTACGACGAACAGGGCCGCCTCAAGGCCCAGACCGTGTGGCAGARCCAACAGCARCAACTGTTCTGGCGCGATTATGCCTACAGCGCCAAGGGCAACCTGCAAACCCTTTCCGACAACCGAAGCCGCCGCAGCTACCAGTACGACCCGCTGGATCGCCTGACCCGCATCGACTTTTCCCACAGCGAACCGCCGGAACACTTCTGCCACGATCCGGCCGGCAACCTGATGATGCAGGACCGCCCCGGCCCGACCACCCTCAAGGGCAACCGCCTGCTGAAGGAGGGCGACCGCCACTACGACTACGACGCCTTCGGCAACCTGATCCGCGAACGCCGCGGCCAAACCTTGGTTAGCGCCTACCGCTACGACAGCCAGCACCGCCTGATCGGCGTCACCACGGCCAACGGCCGCGAAACGTCCTACCGCTACGACGCCTTTGGCCGACGCATCAGCAAGACCGTGGACGGCCTGACCACGGAGTTTTTCTGGCAAGGCGACCAGGTCGTCGCCGAAAACAGCCCGCGCCACCACCGCAGCTACGTCTACGAACCGGGCACCTTCCGCCCGCTGGCGATGCTCGATGGCGAAGGCCCGGAAAAAGCCACGCCGTTCTACTACCACCTCGATCACCTGGGCACGCCCCAGGAACTGACCAGCTACAGCGGCCAGATCGTCTGGTCGGCGCGCTACAACGGCTACGGCAAACTCACTGAACTCACGCACGGTGGCGGCGAACAGCTTGAGCAACCGCTGCGCTTCCAGGGCCAATACTTCGACCCCGAAAGCGGCCTGCACTACAACCGGCACCGCTACTACAATCCCGAGACTGGCCGTTACCTGACGCCCGACCCGAGCAAGTTGGTGGGTGGGCTCAA
>NZ_JBFREY010000082.1:0-1349 GCF_052114545.1 Pseudomonas sp. KB_12
TGTGGCGAGGGAGTCCCCGCCGCGTCGCCGACGCTGCGCTGTCGCGCAGCAAACAAGTGCTCGGCTTAAGATTGGGTGCGCGCGGGGAAAGAGGCCGTAGCTATCACTGGTGTGTCAGCACCCGCGAGGGAGAGTGGCCGGCACGGTATCGGCGTGGAGTCGTTGTAGGCACAGCAAGCTGTGACCACGTATGAGAGAGTGAATCCATTCGCCACCGTGTTCCCCGCGCGCCGTTCAATCCTGCGAGGAATTGTCATGGCGCGCAAGAAGCAGCAGAAGCGATTTGAAGTGATTCACCCTCATTGTGCCGGTATTGATATTGGCAGCCGCGAGCACTGGGTTGGCGTCAATCCCGATCAAAGCGACAAGCCCGTTCGCTGTTTTCCGGCTTTCACTGAGGATTTGGTGAAGCTGGCTGAATGGCTGGAATCGCTGAAAATCAAGGTCGTGGCGATGGAGGCCACTGGCGTTTACTGGATACCGCTGTTTGAGTTGCTCGATTCAAGGGGTTTTGAGGTGTAYCTGGTCAACTCCCGTGCAACTCGTCAGATAAGCGGGCGTAAATCCGATGTMCTGGATTGCCAGTGGATYTGGCAGCTCATGACCCAYGGCTTACTTAGAGGGGCTTTCCGGCCCGCTGATGGTATTTGCTCGATGCGATCATTGGTTCGCCAGCGGGCCATGAAGGTTCGTGATCAAGCCAAGACCATCAACCGCATGCAAAAAGCCCTGACGCAAATGAACATTCAGTTAGCCAATGTCATCAGCAATATCGCTGGTGTGACAGGGATGAAAATCATCAAGGCCATCATCGATGGCGAGCGTGACCCTCAAGTCTTGGCCAACTTGCGAGACGGTCGYATCAAGGCCGATCACCAAACCATTGCCCGCAGTCTGCACGGTAATTGGCGAGTCGAGCATTTGCATGCTTTGGAGCARGAAGTGGCTGCTYATGATTTCCTTGAAAGGCAGATTASCGAATGCGATCAGGCCATTACTCAGGCACTTGCTCGACTTCCGGTGTTGAACRAAGCCCCTATGCAACCCACCAAGCCATTGCGTAGCCCGCATCGCTCGGCAGATGAACAAGCCAGCTTGCACCAGGCGCTTGTGAGGATTATGGGAGTCGACCTGACCGCAATTCCCACCATTGGCATCGAATCGGCTTTGGTTCTGGCGAGCGAAGTCGGACCTGATTTGTCGCGTTTTCCGACTGAGCAACACTTCAGTTCCTGGATGGGGTTGGCGCCCTCAACCCGAATATCGGGAGGAAAACCCTTACCCGGTCATGTCCCCAAGGTATTTAACCGAGCGGCACAAGCGTTGAAGCAGGCGGCCTCTAGCGCCCG
>NZ_JBFREY010000083.1:0-1194 GCF_052114545.1 Pseudomonas sp. KB_12
TATTCCATGACCAAGAAGTACAGAAAATTCGACGCCGCTTTCAAGCTAAGAGTCTGCAAGATGATTGTTGACCAGGGCCTGAGCGTGAACTCCGTTTGTACCGATTTAGACTTGAGTGACACGGCCGTGCGCCGCTGGGTCCAGCAGTACCAAGCCGAGCAGTTAGGTGGTACAGGGATTGGCAAACCGTTAACCAGCGAGCAACAGCGTATTCGTCAGCTTGAGCAGCAGATCCGCGAGCTGAAGACGGACAACGACATATTAAAAAAAGCTACGGCCTTCTTTGCCCGCGAATTGAAGTGATCCACCAATTGGTTCACCAAATGCAATGCAAGGCCTACCCGSTAATMCGTATCTGCCGGGTTTTGCGGATCAGCCGTTCGGGGTTCTATGAAGCTCGTCAGCGGTCTTTTAAGCCAAAAGCTGTCTGTCCGATTGCAGCTCGGGTCAAAGCTACGTTCATGACCAATGAGCACTGTTATGGCAGTCGTCGGGTGATGAAAGCGCTGCGTAGCGATGGCGTATCCATTGGGCGGCACAAGGTCCGTCGGCTGATGAAACAACAGGATTTACGCCCGATCTGGAAGCGCAAGTTCGTTCATACCACCGACAGTAATCATAATTTCCCGGTAGCTGAGAACCTGCTCAACCGCCAGTTCAAYCCCGAGCAGATCAACCAATCATGGGTTGCTGACATCACTTATATTCGCACCCGAAGCGGCTGGCTGTACTTGGCGGCTGTCATGGATTTGTATTCACGCAAGATCGTGGGCTGGGCCATGGCACCGCATATGCGCGCAGAGTTGGTGTGCGGCGCTATGCAACTGGCCATCACACAGAGACAGCCTGAACCGGGTCTGATCGCGCACTCAGATCGGGGCAGCCAGTATGCAGGCGTTACTTACCAAACCTTGCTGACACGACATGGCTTGCGCTGCAGCATGAGCCGCAGGGGCAACTGCTGGGACAACGCAGTCATGGAGCGTTTCTTCTTGAACCTGAAGATGGAGCGCGTTTGGAGGAAGGACTATGCCAACCATGATGAAGCAATCAAGGACGTCACGGATTACATTGTGCGGTTCTACAATGAACGACGAATGCATTCATCGTTAGACTATTTGCCGCCCAATCAGTACGAGCGGCAAACAGCCTGAAAACACCGATTGAGGTGTCCGGAAAAAGTTGACCACCTCA
>NZ_JBFREY010000084.1:0-1100 GCF_052114545.1 Pseudomonas sp. KB_12
AGTTTTCATTTCCATCAGGACGAGGATCACTACCGGGTCGTGCACAAGTCCGGCCTGGTCGAGATACTCGAAGTCATGGGCAGCACCCAGAACCGGGTGGCCCTGCCTGTGGAGATTCGTTCACCCACGGGGCACAAGGTCACGCTCGGCTATACGCTGTTTGGCGGCGCTGATTACATACTGGCCTGGGTCAAGGACGATTCGGACCAGACCCTGCTGACGGTCGAGCGCCAGAGCACCTCCGTCGAAGTGTTGCTGCAGCCGTTCGCTGGCCCTGATGGCCGCCCGCTGGGGCGCTTTGCCATGAACCTGGGAGGCGCTGACAAATACGTCACCCGCATCACCCTGCCGACCGAGAACGAGGCGTCCTGGCGTTTTGGCTACAACCTGATTCGCGATCACCTCTGCATCACTTGGGTGGAGACACCCGCTGGCGGGCGCGAGGAAATGTTCTATCAAGACGCCGGCCATCAGTTCCCGGAAGGCAGCGGTCGCGCGCCGCTGCCCCGTGTCACCCGACACCTCACCGTCCCAGGCTTTGGCCAGCCGCCGATTGATGTCCGCTATACCTACAGGAGCGAAGATCCGGAGAAAGGCGAGACCAATTTTCTTGGCGCCGGGCTTCGTCTGCTCTGGGATGACGACGGCCTCGACAATCTCTATAAGTACATTGGCACCTACGAATACGTGTGCGCTGAGACCCTTTGGGTCCTCGATGACACGGAACCAGAGGCACGTCCGGGACGAAAAATTGAACGCAAATTCAACCAATTCCACCTGCTGACCCACGAAACGACGACCCAGAACAATAACGTCGAGACGGTCGAAACCACGTATTACCTGACCTCCGGCGTCGAGTTCGACCAACAACCCAAGTATTGCCAGTTACCCAAGACGGTCAGAACGACCTGGTCGCTACTCGATAATCCAAACCGCAGGCGCAGCGAAACCGTCAGCAACACGTATGACACACACGGCAACCTGCGGGTCCGAACCCTTGCCAATGGCGTTATCGAAACCAACGTCTGGTATCCCGCCTCAGGGGGCGATGGCTGTCCAGCCGATCCCGAAGGCTTTGTGCGCAACCTGAAAGAGCAAAC
>NZ_JBFREY010000085.1:0-1097 GCF_052114545.1 Pseudomonas sp. KB_12
AGTTTTCATTTCCATCAGGACGAGGATCACTACCGGGTCGTGCACAAGTCCGGCCTGGTCGAGATACTCGAAGTCATGGGCAGCACCCAGAACCGGGTGGCCCTGCCTGTGGAGATTCGTTCACCCACGGGGCACAAGGTCACGCTCGGTTATACGTTGTTCGGTGGCGCTAATTACATACTGGCCTGGGTCAAGGACGATTCGGACCAGACCCTGCTGACGATCGAGCGCCAGAGCACCTCCGTCGAAGTGTTGCTGCAGCCGTTCGCCGGCCCTGATGGGACCCCGTTGGCGCGCTTCTTTATGACCCTGGGGGGCTCTGACAAATATGTCACGCGCATCACCCTGCCGACCGAGAACGAGGCGTCCTGGCGTTTTGGCTACAACCTGATTCGCGATCACCTCTGCATCACTTGGGTGGAGACACCTGCTGGCGGGCGCGAGGAAATGTTCTATCAAGACGCCGGCCATCAGTTCCCGGAAGGCAGCGGTCGCGCGCCGCTGCCCCGTGTCACCCGACACCTCACCGTCCCAGGCTTTGGCCAGCCGGAGATCGACGTACGCTACACATATAAGCTCTTTGACAGCGATACCGAAACGAATTTTCTGGGGTACGGACTTCGTCTGTCGTGGGATGACGATGGCCTCGACAATCTCTATAAGTACATTGGTACCTACGAGTATGGAAGTATTGAAACCCTCGGGGTCCTCGATGACTCGGAACCGCAAGAGCGTGCGGTACGAATAATCGAGCGAAAATTCAACCAGTTCCATCTCCTGACTCACGAAACCACCACTCAGAACAATAACGTCAAGACGGTCGAGACCACATACTCCCTGACCCCGAACGTCGAGTTCGACAGGCAACCCAACGACTGCCAATTGCCCAGGAACGTCAGAACCAGTTGGTCGTTACTCAATAATCCGAGCCGCAGGCGCAGCGAAACTGTCAGCAACACGTATGACACACACGGCAACCTGCGGGTCCGAACCCTTGCCAATGGCGTTATCGAAACCAACGTCTGGTATCCCGCCTCAGGGGGCGATGGCTGTCCAGCCGATCCCGAAGGCTTTGTGCGCAACCTGAAAGAGCAAAC
>NZ_JBFREY010000086.1:0-966 GCF_052114545.1 Pseudomonas sp. KB_12
CGACCTCAACGGCACGCGCCTGACCGAACACCGCTTTGTCGGCGGACGCGAACGGCAACGCCAGCAGGGCCGGCTGCTCAGTGACTACGACTACGACGAACAGGGCCGCCTCAAGGCCCAGACCGTGTGGCAGAGCCAACAGCAACAACTGTTCTGGCGCGATTATGCCTACAGCGCCAAGGGCAACCTGCAAACCCTTTCCGACAACCGAAACCGCCGCAGCTATCAGTACGACCCGCTGGATCGCCTGACCCGCATCGACTTTTCCCACAGCGAACCGCCGGAACACTTCTGCCACGACCCGGCCGGCAACCTGATGATGCAGGACCGCCCCGGCCCGACCACCCTCAAGGGCAACCGCCTGCTGAAGGAGGGCGACCGCCACTACGACTACGACGCCTTCGGCAACCTGATCCGCGAACGCCGCGACCAGGCCCTGGTCAGCGCCTACCGCTACGACAGCCAGCACCGCCTGATCGGCGTCACCACGGCGGATGGGCGTGAAGCATCCTACCGCTACGACGCCTTTGGCCGACGCATCAGCAAGACCGTGGACGGCCTGACCACGGAGTTTTTCTGGCAGGGCGACCAGGTCGTCGCCGAAAACAGCCCGCGCCACCACCGCAGCTACGTCTACGAACCCGGCACCTTCCGCCCGCTGGCGATGCTCGATGGCGAGGGCCCGGAAAAAGCCACGCCGTTCTACTACCACCTCGACCACCTGGGCACGCCCCAGGAACTGACCAGCTACAGCGGCCAGATCGTCTGGTCGGCGCGCTACAACGGCTACGGCCAACTCACCGAACTCCAGCACGGCGGCGGCGAACAGCTTGAGCAACCGCTGCGCTTCCAGGGCCAATACTTCGACCCCGAAAGCGGCCTGCACTACAACCGGCACCGCTACTACAATCCCGAGACTGGCCGTTACCTGACGCCCGACCCGAGCAAGTTGGTGGGTGGGCTCAA
>NZ_JBFREY010000087.1:0-899 GCF_052114545.1 Pseudomonas sp. KB_12
GGCGGCACCGTGGTTTACACCGCTTCGGTCAATGCACCCGTGACCGAAGCCCCGTTAGTTATCACCCTGTCGAACGGCCAGACCATCACCATCCCAGTCGGCGCCAGCTCCGCTTCGGTAAACTTCGTTACGCCAAACGACGCCCTCGCTGGCGGCGACAACCTGAGCGTGAAGATCGACGACGCCCAGGGCGGCAACTACGAAAAACTGGACATCGACGGCAAGCCTGCCGACACCACCGTCACGGACACTCAGGACACCACTGGCCTGACACTCTCGGCAACTGACACTGTGGCCGAAGGCGGCTCGATCGTTTACACCGCAACATTGACCAACGCCGCCGGCTCGCCAGTGACTGTCACCCTGAGCAACGGCGCGGTGATCAACATCGCAGCAGGCGCCACCACCGGCACCGTGACCGTCGACGCACCAAAAGACGATGTCTACAAAGACGCCGGCAAAGTCGAAGTCAGCATCGACAACGCCACTGGCGGCAACTTCGAGAACCTGGTTCCGAGCACCACCCCAGCGGTGACTGACGTTACAGACACCATCGACACGTCGACTGTCAGCCTGACCGCAACGTCCACCGTCGCGGAAGGYGGSACCGTGGTGTACACCGCCTCGGTCAATGCACCGGTCACTGATGCCCCGCTCGTCGTGACGTTGAGCAACGGCCAGACCATCACCATTCCGGTTGGCGCCAGCAGCGGCACCGTGAACTTCGTGACACCAAACGACGCCCTCGCGGGCGGCGATAACCTGAGCGTGAAGATTGATGACGCCAAGGGCGGCAACTACGAAAAACTGGACATCGACGGCAAGCCTGCCGACACCATCGTCACAGACACCCAGGACACCACTGGCCTGACGCTCTCGGCAACTGACACTGTCGCCGA
>NZ_JBFREY010000088.1:0-884 GCF_052114545.1 Pseudomonas sp. KB_12
GGCGGCACCGTGGTTTACACCGCTTCGGTCAATGCACCCGTGACCGAAGCCCCGTTAGTTATCACCCTGTCGAACGGCCAGACCATCACCATCCCAGTCGGCGCCAGCTCCGCTTCGGTAAACTTCGTTACGCCAAACGACGCCCTCGCGGGCGGCGACAACCTGAGCGTGAAGATCGACGACGCCAAGGGCGGTAACTACGAAAAACTGGACATCGACGCCACTCCAGCCGACACCACCGTTACCGATGTGCAGGACACTACCGGCCTGACGCTCTCGGCAACTGACACTGTCGCCGAAGGCGGCTCCATCGTTTACACCGCTACCCTGACCAACGCCGCTGACTCGCCTGTCACTGTGACCTTGAGCAACGGCGCCGTCATCAACATCGCTGCTGGCGCCACTACCGGCACCGTGACTGTCGACGCACCAAAAGATGATGTCTACAAAGATGCCGGCAAAGTCGAAGTCAGCATCGACAACGCCACTGGCGGTAACTTCGAGAACCTGGTTCCGAACACCACGCCGGCGGTGACTGATGTCACTGACACCATCGACACCAGCACCGTTTCGCTCACAGCGACTTCGACGGTGGCCGAAGGCGGCACCGTGGTGTACACCGCCTCGGTCAATGCACCCGTGACCGAAGCTCCGTTGGTTATCACCCTGTCGAACGGCCAGACCATCACCATCGCGGTCGGCGCCAGCAGTGGTAGCGTGAACTTCGTTACGCCAAACGACGCCCTCGCAGGCGGCGATAACCTGAGCGTGAAGATTGATGACGCCAAGGGCGGCAACTACGAAAAACTGGACATCGACGGCAAGCCTGCCGACACCATCGTCACAGACACCCAGGACACCACTGGCCTGACGCTCTCGGCAAC
>NZ_JBFREY010000089.1:0-882 GCF_052114545.1 Pseudomonas sp. KB_12
GATGGACAGTCGCTACACCTGGGGCGAAGACGGCAGCGTCACGGTCCGGCACCTGGATGGCAGCCAGGAGGTGTATGTCCACGACGAGCGGGCGCGGCTGGTGCGCAAGGTCGAGCCCGACGGCGGCGAGCACCTCAAGGCCTACGACGAACAAGGCCGGTTGATCGCCGAACAGGACCCGCTGGGCGCCGTGACCGAATACCGCTACGACGACGTCGGACGGCTGGTGGCACTGCTTCCCCCGGACGAGGCGCCGACCTCCTACGAATACCGCAACGGTTTCCTGCACACTCGTTCGCGCGGCAAGGCCGTGTGGACCTACCGGCGCAATGCCCGCGGCGAGGTGATCGTCCTCGTCGACCCGGCCGGCCGGCGCACGGAATATGCCTACGACGCCCATGGGCAACTGCTGGCGACGTATGACCCGGATGGCGGTGAACATCGGTTCACCTGGAGTCGCCTGGGCCAACTGACCGAAGAGATCCTGCCCGACGGCAGTCGCCGGTGTTTTTCCTACGACGCCCTGGGGCGTTTACTCAGCCGTCAGGACGAACACGGCGCGCTCACGCACTACCAATGGGACGCCGTCGGCCGCCTGCTGCAGGTGACCTTGCCCAACGGTGCCACCCGGACCTGGCGCTACAACGCCTACGGCAAGGTCACCGCCGAGCGCGATGAACAGGGCCGTCTGACCCGCTATGAATACGCCGACGACCTGCACCTGGTCAGCCGCCGCCTGAACCCCGACGGCAGCGAGCTGAAGTACCGCTACGACTCGGCGCGGCTGTTGCTGACCGAAATCGAAAACGAATCCGGCGAAAAATATCAGCTGGACTACACGCCCAACGGTTTGATCCGACAGCAAGTCGGCTTCGACGGCCA
>NZ_JBFREY010000090.1:0-879 GCF_052114545.1 Pseudomonas sp. KB_12
CACCAGCACCGCGAACCTGGTGCTGCAAGTCCATAACAACGACGACCCAGTGATCATCACCGGCCTCGACACTGACGGCGGTGAGCTCACGGTCCAGGAGAAAAACCTCAGCGACGGCAGCAGCCCGGATGCATCGGCGCTGACTCAAAACGGCACCTTTACCGTGACKGCGTTGGACGGTGTGCAGACCCTGAGTGTTGGCGGCATCAACGTCGTCACSGGTGGTGTAGCAGCTGGTTTTCCACAGTCGATTACCACCGCGCTGGGCAACACCCTGACCATCACCGGCTACAACGCCACCACCGGCGTGGTCAGCTACAGCTACACGCTGCTGGATAACGAAGCCCATCCAAACGCCAACGGCGCCAACAGCCTCAGCGAGCAATTTGCGGTTGTTGTCACCGACGACAACGGCACCACCGCCAACGGCAACCTGGACGTGAACATCGTCGACGACTTGCCTAAAGCCGTGGACGACAGCAACGCCAGCACGGCCTCAGAAACCCACCTGACCCTGACTGGCAGCGTACTGACCAACGACACCCAAGGTGCAGACCATGTGGCGTCCGGTCCAATCACCCCCGGTACCTTCACCGGTACTTACGGCACCCTGGTGCTCAACGCCGACGGTTCCTACACCTACACCCTCAACACCGCCGATGCCGACTTCAAAGGCCTGCACGGCGGTGGCGATGGCAGCGAAACCTTCACCTACACGCTGACCGATGCCGACGGCGACACCAGCACCGCGAACCTGGTGCTGCAAGTCCATAACAACGACGACCCAGTGATCATCACCGGCCTCGACACTGACGGCGGTGAGCTCACGGTCCAGGAGAAAAACCTCAGCGACGGCAGCAGCCCGGATGCATCGGCGCT
>NZ_JBFREY010000091.1:0-854 GCF_052114545.1 Pseudomonas sp. KB_12
ACGCAACTGCTGCCGGTGCACGATGACGGTCGTCCGGCCGATGACTTCGGTCGCCTGGGCGTCGCCCTCAAGGCCAAGGTGTCGAAGACCGAACTGAAAGTCGGTGAGTGGATGCCGGTGCTGCCGATCCTGCGTTCCGACGACGGCCGCTCCCTGCCGCAAACCTTCCGCGGCGGCCAGGTGACCTCCACCGAAATCAGCGGCCTGACCCTCTACGGCGGCCAGTTCCGTGGCAACAGCCCGCGCAACGACGCGAGCATGGAAGACATGTCGATGAACGGCCGCGGCGCGTTCACCTCCGACCGTTTCAACTTTGGCGGCGGTGAATACGCCTTCAACGAAAAACGCACCCAGGTCGGCGTGTGGTACGCGGAACTGTCCGACATCTACCAGCAGCAATATTTCAACCTGACCCACAGCCAGCCCATCGGCGACTGGACCCTGGGCGCCAACCTCGGTTACTTCACCGGCAAGGAAAACGGCAGTGCGTTGGCCGGCGACCTGGACAACAAGACCGCGTTCGCCATGCTCTCGGCCAAATACGGTGGCAACACCTTCTACGTCGGCCTGCAGAAAGTCGGTGGCGACGATGCCTGGATGCGCGTCAACGGCACCAGCGGCGGCACCCTGGCCAACGACAGTTACAACTCCAGCTATGACAACGCCAAGGAAAAATCCTGGCAGTTGCGCCACGACTTCAACTTCGCCGCCGTCGGCGTGCCGGGCCTGACCCTGATGAACCGCTACATCAGCGGTGACAACGTGCACACCGCCACTGTTGACGACGGCAAGGAGTGGGGCCGCGAAACCGAGCTGGCCTACACCGTGCAAAGCGGCGCGCTGAAGAGCCTCAA
>NZ_JBFREY010000092.1:0-744 GCF_052114545.1 Pseudomonas sp. KB_12
GGAGAAAATCAGGGATCTACAATAAAAGGATTGTATTAAAAAATGATACTACAAAAAGAATATAGCAGAAGTGATTTTATAAATCAAATTATATCAAGACCTTTCTGCACTGATGATTTTAAAAGAGACGGTATTTATAGAACAAACAAAAGACGAGCTTTAAACAGCGTTTATATTGAACATAACAACGATAGCTTTATTAACTCTATTGTGTTTGATATTGACAGCGATACAGCGGCTATTGCATGGCAAGATGCAGATATACCKAAGCCTAAYTTTATAACTCAAAATCCGGCTAATGGTCACGCTCATTTRTTTTATGCTTTATCGTCTCCYGTTTGTATAACAGAAAACGCCAGAAGAAAGCCRCAAAARYTMTTRAAAGGCGTTATAGAAGGACTCACRGAAAGGTTAGGTGCAGATCCATGTTATACGGGCAAGATAACAAAAAACCCGCTCAATCCTCGCTGGCGTACATTCTGGAACGAACAACCAAGATTTGAATTGAACTATCTATGTGAATTCATAGATACAAATAAAAGAGTAAAAAAAGAAGTAAGAAAATCAATAGTTGCAGAGGGAAGAAATACAGCTTTATTTGATACTCTGCGTTTTTACGCTTACAGCATAATTTTTAAATATCAAAAAAATGACGATTTCTGCGGTTTCATGTCAGCATTACAAGAAGAAGCTGAAAACATAAACGATTCATTCGAAGATCAACTTGGCTTTAAAGAAATAAAC
>NZ_JBFREY010000093.1:0-704 GCF_052114545.1 Pseudomonas sp. KB_12
GAGGCCCCGCTCGTCGTGACGTTGAGCAACGGCCAGACCATCACCATCCCAGTCGGCGCCAGCTCCGCTTCGGTAAACTTCGTTACGCCRAACGAYGCCCTCGCRGGCGGCGAYAACCTGAGCGTGAAGATYGAYGACGCCMAGGGCGGCAACTACGAAAAACTGGACATCGACGCCACTCCGGCCGACACCACCGTTACCGATGTGCAGGACACTACCGGCCTGACCTTGAGTGCAACCGATAGCGTCGCCGAAGGCGGCTCGATCGTTTACACCGCAACATTGACMAACGCCGCCGGCTCGCCAGTGACCGTCACCTTGAGCAACGGCGCGGTGATCAACATCGCTGCTGGCGCCACCACTGGCACCGTGACCGTCGACGCACCAAAAGACGACGTCTACAAAGACGCTGGCAAAGTTGAAGTCAGCATCGATAAGGCCACTGGCGGTAACTTCGAGAACCTGGTTCCGAGCACTACCCCAGCGGTGACTGATGTCACTGACACCATCGACACGTCGACTGTCAGCCTGACCGCAACGTCCACCGTCGCTGAAGGCGGCACCGTGGTTTACACCGCTTCGGTCAATGCACCCGTGACCGAAGCCCCGTTAGTTATCACCCTGTCGAACGGCCAGACCATCACCATCCCAGTCGGCGCCAGCTCCGCTTCGGTAAACTTCGTTACGCCAAACGACGCCCTCGC
>NZ_JBFREY010000094.1:0-690 GCF_052114545.1 Pseudomonas sp. KB_12
CGGTGGGTCAGCGCCGGTGATGTTGGCTGTGCCGCCGTCATCGCGAGCAAGCTCGGCTCCCACAGGGTTGGGTGGTGTACCCAGATATTACAAACACCAACGATCCACTGTGGGAGCGAGCTTGCTCGCGATAGCGGTGGGTCAGTGCCAGTGATGTTGGCTGTGCCGCCGTCATCGCGAGCAAGCTCAGCTCCCACAGGGTTGGGTGGTGTACCCAGATATTGCAAACACCAAAGATCCACTGTGGGAGCGAGCCTGCTCGCGATAGCGGTGGGTCAGCGCCGATGATGTTGGCTGTGCCGCCGTCATCGCGAGCAAGCTTTGCTCCCACAGGGCTTGATGGTGTACCCAGATATTGCAAACACCAAAGATCCATTGTGGGAGCGAGCCTGCTCGCGATAGCGGTGGGTCAGTGCCGGTGATGTTGGCTGTGCCGCCGTCATCGCGAGCAAGCTCAGCTCCCACTGGGCTTGATGGTGTACCCAGATATTGCAAACACCAAAGATCCACTGTGGGAGCGAGCTTGCTCGCGATAGCGGTGTGAGGTGGTCAACTTTTTCCGGACACCTCAATCGGTGTTTTCAGGCTGTTTGCCGCTCGTACTGATTGGGCGGCAAATAGTCTAACGATGAATGCATTCGTCGTTCATTGTAGAACCGCACAATGTAATCCGTGACGTCCTTGATTGCT
>NZ_JBFREY010000095.1:0-675 GCF_052114545.1 Pseudomonas sp. KB_12
GGGTTCCGCTCTTACAGCGGGTCACTTTTGGAAGAGCGCCAAAAGTAACCAAAAGCGCTTTGCCCCACCACTCGGTGCCTCGCTTAGGCTCGGCATGCCCTCACTCCGGCATTGCTCCGTGGGCCGCCGCGAAGGGCCATCCATGGCCCAGCGCGGCTAACCCGGCATCCATGCCGGGTTGCCCACTGCGCAATGCCTGCGTTCGGCCATCGTGGTTAACGGGGCGCCCGAGATCAACGTCCACGCCGAGGCGGCCTAGTAGCCGGCCTGGCTCTCCTGGTCGTACACCCATCAGATCTGTGGGAGCAAAGCTTGCTCGCGAAGACGGCGGTACACCCAATACTGATGCAAGCTGACCCACCGCTTTCGCGAGCAAGCCCACATAAATTTTGTGTTCACTGGAGATTAAATGTGGGAGCGAGCCTGCTCGCGATGGCGGTGGTTCAGTCACCTGGATGTTGGTCTGCCGGCCTCATCGCGAGCAAGCTCGCTCCCACAAAGGAACTCCGGGTGCACACGAATATTGTGTTTGAGGTGGTCAACTTTTTCCGGACACCTCAATCGGTGTTTTCAGGCTGTTTGCCGCTCGTACTGATTGGGCGGCAAATAGTCTAACGATGAATGCATTCGTCGTTCATTGTAGAACCGCACAATGTAATCCGTGACGTCCTTGAT
>NZ_JBFREY010000096.1:0-599 GCF_052114545.1 Pseudomonas sp. KB_12
ATCTGGTTATACTGTGAAGACGACATTCGCCGAAAATTCGATCTTGCTCATGAGAGCAACTCACAAATTTTACCTTAGCCTGATCCGTTACCAGTGAAAGTAACGTTCAGTCTATCTTTCTATCACATACCCAAATTTTTAAAGAACGATCTAATCAAAAGACTAGAAATCAACATTCACCATCACCTTGATGGAATGCTCATTTCTAAGCTTTCAGAAGCAGTTTATGGTGGAGCCAAGCGGGATCGAACCGCTGACCTCCTGCGTGCAAGGCAGGCGCTCTCCCAGCTGAGCTATGGCCCCATTACAAAATTGGTGGGTCTGGGCAGATTCGAACTGCCGACCTCACCCTTATCAGGGGTGCGCTCTAACCAACTGAGCTACAGACCCAATTTCGAGCTTGTAACTGTTAGCTGTGAGCTATCAGCTTGGAGCTTAAAGCTGCTTCTATCGTCTTCTTCAATGAATCAAGCAATTCGTGTGGGAGCTCATGAAGCAGCTGCGGTCGTCGATTAAGGAGGTGATCCAGCCGCAGGTTCCCCTACGGCTACCTTGTTACGACTTCACCCCAGTCATGAATCACACCGTGGTAACCGTCC
>NZ_JBFREY010000097.1:0-581 GCF_052114545.1 Pseudomonas sp. KB_12
GGACGGTTACCACGGTGTGATTCATGACTGGGGTGAAGTCGTAACAAGGTAGCCGTAGGGGAACCTGCGGCTGGATCACCTCCTTAATCGACGACCGCAGCTGCTTCATGAGCTCCCACACGAATTGCTTGATTCATTGAAGAAGACGAAAGAAGCAGCCCGAAATTGGGTCTGTAGCTCAGTTGGTTAGAGCGCACCCCTGATAAGGGTGAGGTCGGCAGTTCGAATCTGCCCAGACCCACCAATTTTGTGTGGGAAACGCCTGTAGAAATACGGGGCCATAGCTCAGCTGGGAGAGCGCCTGCCTTGCACGCAGGAGGTCAGCGGTTCGATCCCGCTTGGCTCCACCACTACTGCTTCGATTGTATAAAGCTTAGAAATGAGCATTCCATCAGTACGATGGTGAATGTTGATTTCTAGTCTTTGACTAGTTCGTTCTTTAAAAATTTGGGTATGTGATAGAAAGATAGACTGAACGTTACTTTCACTGGTAACGGATCAGGCTAAGGTAAAATTTGTGAGTTGCTCTCATGAGCAAGATCGAATTTTCGGCGAATGTCGTCTTCACAGTATAACCAGAT
>NZ_JBFREY010000098.1:0-544 GCF_052114545.1 Pseudomonas sp. KB_12
TTACTGACGTCAGCCAAACTCCGAATGCCGGTAAGTGAGAGCGCAGCAGTGAGACTGTGGGGGATAAGCTTCATAGTCGAGAGGGAAACAGCCCAGACCACCAACTAAGGCCCCTAAGCGTGTGCTAAGTGGGAAAGGATGTGGAGTTGCGAAGACAACCAGGAGGTTGGCTTAGAAGCAGCCATCCTTAAAAGAGTGCGTAATAGCTCACTGGTCAAGTGATTCCGCGCCGACAATGTAACGGGGCTCAAGCACGCCACCGAAGTTGTGGCATTGACATTWWTGGTAGGCCTTCGTGGTCCAGCCGTGTTGATGGGTAGGAGAGCGTCGTGTGGCGAGTGAAGCGGCGGAGTGATCCAGCCGTGGACGCTACACGAGTGATAATGCAGGCATGAGTAGCGAAWGACGTGTGAGAAACACGTCCTCCGRAAGACCAAGGGTTCCAGGGTCAAGCTAATCTTCCCTGGGTAAGTCGGGACCTAAGGCGAGGCCGACAGGCGTAGTCGATGGACAACGGGTTGATATTCCCGTACCGGCGAAGAAC
>NZ_JBFREY010000099.1:0-527 GCF_052114545.1 Pseudomonas sp. KB_12
ATTGATGACGCCAAGGGCGGCAACTACGAAAAACTGGACATCGACGGCAAGCCTGCCGACACCATCGTCACAGACACCCAGGACACCACTGGCCTGACGCTCTCGGCAACTGACACTGTCGCCGAAGGCGGCTCCATCGTTTACACCGCCACTCTGACCAACGCCGCCGGCTCGCCAGTAACTGTCACCCTGAGCAACGGCGCGGTGATCAACATCGCCGCAGGCGCCACCACTGGCACCGTGACTGTCGACGCGCCAAAAGACGACGTCTACAAAGACGCTGGCAAAGTTGAAGTCAGCATCGATAAGGCCACTGGCGGTAACTTCGAGAACCTGGTTCCGAGCACTACCCCAGCGGTGACTGACGTCACTGACACTATCGACACCAGCACCGTTTCGCTCACCGCGACTTCAACTGTGGCCGAAGGTGGGACTGTCGTTTACACCGCGTCGGTCAACGCACCAGTCACTGATGCCCCGCTCGTCGTGACGTTGAGCAACGGCCAGACCATCACCATTCCAGTCGG
>NZ_JBFREY010000100.1:0-504 GCF_052114545.1 Pseudomonas sp. KB_12
GCTCCCGCTGGGCTGCGCAGCGGCCCCAAGCTCCCGCTGGGCTGCGCAGCGGCCCCAAATCATGCAGCGCGGTGGGTCAGGTTGATTGAGGGTGACCAGGTTGGGGCTGCTTCGCAGCCCAGCGGGAGCAAGCTCCCTCGCCACAGGTTTGTGGTGGCTGGGGTGTCTGCGGACATCAGTAGCAGCGGTGAGCGTGCTTGACCCATTGGCCGGGCACATTCTCCTGTGGGAGCGAGCTTGCTCGCGATGGGGCCAGGTCAGGCAACATTGATGTCGACTGGTCTACCGCTATCGCGAGCAAGCTCGCTCCCACAGGTATTTTCAGTGTTTGGGCTATTGGTGTCAGGGCATGCACCGCCGCCGGTTCTTGTGGCGAGGGAGCTTGCTCCCGCTGGGCTGCGCAGCGGCCCCAAATCATGCAGCGCGGTGGGTCAGGTTGATTGAGGGTGACCAGGTTGGGGCTGCTTCGCAGCCCAGCGGGAGCAAGCTCCCTCGCCACAGGTT
>NZ_JBFREY010000101.1:0-496 GCF_052114545.1 Pseudomonas sp. KB_12
GTACGATGATTATTTTCACCTAGTTTTAATACTCGTTCATAAAACGACATTACTGTTTCTCCTAAAGTTTGACTTTTATTCTTTAGTTACTATGTTTTCTTTATAATGAAAATGACTAAATATATGTTTGATTCCTTTTGTTTAAATTTGATCTATAAATCACATTAATGTCCTATTCTCTAACAAAACGTTATGATAAAGTTGTTCAAAATAATTCTATGATAAGGAGTAATGATGTATGGCAAAAGTTAAAGAGAAAGTTGCAGTCGTTACAGGTGCGAGTAGCGGTATAGGAGAGGCGATTGCCAACAAGTTAAGTCAACAAGGTGCATCAATAGTTCTGGTTGGTCGTAACGAACAACGCTTAAACGAAATAGTCCAGCAATTAAATAACCCGGCTAAAGTTGTTACAGCGGATGTCACTGTAAAATCGAACATAGATGATATGTTAAAAGCTGTAATAGACCATTTTGGTCATATCGATATTGTTGTGAAT
>NZ_JBFREY010000102.1:0-488 GCF_052114545.1 Pseudomonas sp. KB_12
GATCATTCAGGTAGACCGCGTCAGCCGGTTTGCGACGGCTGCGCCGCCGAGCGGGAGCAAGCTCCCTCGCCACAGGGGCTGCGTATTGGCTGGAATCACAGTTTATGAGCGCCAGAAAAACCTGTGGGAGCGAGCTTGCTCGCGATGGCAGTCGCACACTCAACACCTGCATTGACTGACCCACCGCTATCGCGAGCAAGCTCGCTCCCACAATTTGAACTGCCGGGGGCTCAGCTCGCCTGCTTCATCCCACAATTGGTTTTGTGGTGAAACGCGGGCCGTTGTGGCGAGGGAGCTTGCTCCCGCTGGGCTGCGAAGCGGCCCCAATTGGATCGCTGCGATCATTCAGGTAGACCGCGTCAGCCGGTTTGCGACGGCTGCGCCGCCGAGCGGGAGCAAGCTCCCTCGCCACAGGGGCTGCGTATTGGCTGGAATCACAGTTTATGAGCGCCAGAAAAACCTGTGGGAGCGAGCTTGCTCGCGATGGC
>NZ_JBFREY010000103.1:0-484 GCF_052114545.1 Pseudomonas sp. KB_12
GCCCGGAAGGAGCAGGTAGAGCGGTGTTGTTTGGCTCTATCGGCGGTTCGATCTTCTCGGTCGAAAGCGGTGAAAAAGAGGTGTTGACAGCAGCGAGTAACGCTGTAGAATTCGCCTCCCGCTAACGAGAGATCGGAAGCGCAAGTGGTTGAAGTTGTTGATGTTTCCGAAGCGAAACTTTGAAAACTTCTGAAAATAACCGCTTGACAGATACACGGGGCGCTGTAGAATGCGCGCCTCGGTTGAGACGAAAGACTCAGCCAACCGCTCTTTAACAACTGAATCAAGCAATTCGTGTGGGTGCTTGTGGAGTCAGACTGCTAGTCAACAGATTATCAGCATCACAAGTTACTCCGCGAGAAATCAAAGATGTAACCAACGATTGCTGAGCCAAGTTTAGGGTTTTCTCAAAACCCAAAGATGTTTGAACTGAAGAGTTTGATCATGGCTCAGATTGAACGCTGGCGGCAGGCCTAACACATGC
>NZ_JBFREY010000104.1:0-474 GCF_052114545.1 Pseudomonas sp. KB_12
CGCAACATTGACCAACGCCGCCGGCTCGCCAGTGACCGTCACCTTGAGCAACGGCGCGGTGATCAACATCGCTGCTGGCGCCACTACCGGCACCGTGACTGTCGACGCACCAAAAGACGACGTCTACAAAGATGCCGGCAAAGTTGAAGTCAGCATCGACAACACCACTGGCGGTAATTTCGAGAACCTGGTTCCGAGCACYACGCCGGCGGTGACTGATGTCACTGACACCATCGACACCAGCACCGTTTCGCTCACCGCGACTTCGACGGTGGCCGAAGGTGGGACTGTCGTTTACACCGCCTCGGTCAACGCACCGGTCACCGAGGCCCCGCTCGTCGTGACGTTGAGCAACGGCCAGACCATCACCATCCCAGTCGGCGCCAGCTCCGCTTCGGTAAACTTCGTTACGCCAAACGATGCCCTCGCGGGCGGCGACAACCTGAGCGTGAAGATCGACGACGCCCAGGGCGG
>NZ_JBFREY010000105.1:0-458 GCF_052114545.1 Pseudomonas sp. KB_12
TCGGCATGCCCTCACTCCGGCATTGCTCCGTGGGCCCGCCGCGAAGGGCCATCCATGGCCCAGCGCGGCTATCCCGGCATCCATGCCGGGATGCCCACTCCACAATGCCTGCGTTCGGCCATCGTGGTTAACGGGGCGCCGAGATCAACATCCACCGCGAGGCGGCCTGGTAGCCGACCTGGTTCTTGGTGRGACCGCGTTTCTCCTGTGGGAGCGAGCTTGCTCGCGATGAGGCCGGCAGACCAACATCCATGTGATTGAACCACCGCCATCGCGAGCAAGCTCGCTCCCACATTGGATCTTCAGAAGACTGAGCTGGTCTAATAGTCCCGGACACCTCAATAGGTGAAACTACACCTATTGAGGAGTATTCCATGACCAAGAAGTACAGAAAATTCGACGCCGCTTTCAAGCTAAGAGTCTGCAAGATGATTGTTGACCAGGGCCTGAGCGTGAAC
>NZ_JBFREY010000106.1:0-455 GCF_052114545.1 Pseudomonas sp. KB_12
GTTGCCGAGAGCGTCAGGCCAGTGGTGTCCTGGGTGTCTGTGACGATGGTGTCGGCAGGCTTGCCGTCGATGTCCAGTTTTTCGTAGTTGCCGCCCTTGGCGTCATCAATCTTCACGCTCAGGTTATCGCCGCCTGCGAGGGCGTCGTTCGGCGTAACGAAGTTCACGCTGCCACTGCTGGCGCCAACCGGGATGGTGATGGTCTGGCCGTTCGACAGGGTAATAACCAACGGAGCGTCGGTCACGGGTGCGTTAACCGAGGCGGTGTAMACCACGGTGCCRCCTTCYGCGACGGTGGACGTTGCGGTCAGGCTGACAGTCGAGGTGTCGATGGTATCGGTAACGTCAGTCACCGCAGGCGTGGTGCTCGGAACCAGGTTCTCGAAGTTACCACCAGTGGCTTTATCGATGCTGACTTCGACTTTGCCAGCGTCTTTGTAGACGTCGTCTTTTGG
>NZ_JBFREY010000107.1:0-449 GCF_052114545.1 Pseudomonas sp. KB_12
GGTTATGCCGCCGGTAGGCGTCAGAGTCTCGTTGAATACCGAAATGCAGAAATTTCTCGCAGAGAAGACTGTTACTCCGAGTCCCGGACTGAATCCGAGGGTGACGGCTGACAGCGCACAGGTATCGGCGGCGTCTGTGGCGTGGACGAAAGCGGAGCCGGACACGCTGATGGCGCGGGTGCTTGCACCGGCCAATCTCAAGCGTGCGTATCAACGCGTAGCCAGCAACAAGGGCGCGCCGGGTGCCGATGGCATGACGGTCGACCAGTTGGCGGGCTATGTGAAACAGTATTGGCCGATCCTCAAGGCTCGGTTGCTGGCCGGCGCGTACCACCCGCAAGGTGTACGTGCTGTCGACATCCCCAAACCCCAAGGCGGAACCCGTCAGTTGGGCATCCCATGTGTCGTGGATCGCCTGATCCAGCAGGCTCTGCTGCAACAGCTCACAC
>NZ_JBFREY010000108.1:0-441 GCF_052114545.1 Pseudomonas sp. KB_12
AGCGGGAGCAAGCTCTCATCAAACAAAATCCATCCCCTTGTTCTTAAAGCTTTTTTAAGCCGCAACCAATCGGACACCCAACTTTGTAGCCTTGCGCTGCAAAGCTCTAAGCTGACGATCACGGCTTTTAGCCTCGTACTCGTCCATATCCTGCGCCACGTAAGGCTGTCCCTTGGTCAGCATGGCGTAGATCAACCGGGCTAGTTGGTGAGCCGTAGCCTTGATGGCGCAGGCCGTATCCATACGAGCCAATCGGGCGCGGTGACTGGCACCGATAAAGCTTTTATCGGTACGGGCGCTAGAGGCCGCCTGCTTCAACGCTTGTGCCGCTCGGTTAAATACCTTGGGGACATGACCGGGTAAGGGTTTTCCTCCCGATATTCGGGTTGAGGGCGCCAACCCCATCCAGGAACTGAAGTGTTGCTCAGTCGGAAAACGCGA
>NZ_JBFREY010000109.1:0-434 GCF_052114545.1 Pseudomonas sp. KB_12
TGGCTGGCCGTCGAAGCCGACTTGCTGTCGGATCAAACCGTTGGGCGTGTAGTCCAGCTGATATTTTTCGCCGGATTCGTTTTCGATTTCGGTCAGCAACAGCCGCGCCGAGTCGTAGCGGTACTTCAGCTCGCTGCCGTCGGGGTTCAGGCGACGGCTGACCAGGTGCAAGTCGTCGGCGTATTCGTAGCGGGTGACCCGCCCTTGTTCATCGCATTCGGCGGTGACCTTGCCGTAGGCGTTGTAGCGCCAGGTCCGGGTGGCACCGTTGGGCAAGGTCACCTGCAGCAGGCGGCCGACGGCATCCCATTGGTAGTGCGTGAGCGCGCCGTGTTCGTCCTGGCGGCTGAGTAAACGCCCCAGGGCGTCGTAGGAAAAACACCGGCGACTGCCGTCGGGCAGGATCTCTTCGGTCAGTTGGCCCAGGCGACTCC
>NZ_JBFREY010000110.1:0-430 GCF_052114545.1 Pseudomonas sp. KB_12
GCTCTCATCAAACAAAATCCATCCCCTTGTTCTTTAAGCTTTTTTAAGCCGCAACCAATCGGACACCCAGCTTTGTAGCCTTGCGCTGCAAAGCTCTAAGCTGACGATCACGGCTTTTAGCCTCGTACTCATCCATATCCTGCGCCACGTAAGGCTGTCCCTTGGTCAGCATGGCGTAGATCAACCGGGCCAGTTGGTGAGCCGTAGCCTTGATGGCGCAGGCCGTATCCATACGAGCCAATCGGGCGCGGTGACTGGCACCGATAAAGCTTTTATCGGTGCGGGCGCTAGAGGCCGCCTGCTTCAACGCTTGTGCCGCTCGGTTAAATACCTTGGGGACATGACCGGGTAAGGGTTTTCCTCCCGATATTCGGGTTGAGGGCGCCAACCCCATCCAGGAACTGAAGTGTTGCTCAGTCGGAAAACGCGA
>NZ_JBFREY010000111.1:0-424 GCF_052114545.1 Pseudomonas sp. KB_12
GGCAATCAGCTCGGCGCGTATCCGCCGGAGGATACGGTGGCGATGTCGTTCGCCTTCGACAGCGGCGTGCTGGGTACCGGGCTGTGGAATTTCGACAGCTACAAGCACCACGACTGCATCGAGGTGATCGGCGACCGGGGCAGCATGCGCTTTGCCACCTTTGGCGACGGGCCGATCGCGGTGGAGACGAAGGAGGGCGTGCGCGAGTATCGCGTGGCCAATCCCGCGCATATCCAGCAGCCGTTGATCGAGACCATCGTGCGGGAGTTGCGCGGGGAGAAGGGCGTGTGTCCTTCCACCGCCGAGAGCGGGGCGCGCACGAACTGGGTGATGGATCAGGTGCTGCGTGCGTATCGGCGCAAGACGGGGCAGGTCATCGGCGCCTGAGGCGCCACGCGCCGGCGTAGGTTGGGGTGAGCGAAGC
>NZ_JBFREY010000112.1:0-422 GCF_052114545.1 Pseudomonas sp. KB_12
GATAACCTGAGCGTGAAGATTGATGACGCCAAGGGCGGCAACTACGAAAAACTGGACATCGACGGCAAGCCTGCCGACACCATCGTCACAGACACCCAGGACACCACTGGCCTGACGCTCTCGGCAACTGACACTGTCGCCGAAGGCGGTTCCATCGTTTACACCGCCACCCTGACCAACGCCGCCGGCTCACCAGTGACCGTCACCTTGAGCAACGGCGCTGTAATCAACATCGCTGCGGGCGCCACCACTGGCACCGTGACCGTCGACGCACCAAAAGACGACGTCTACAAAGACGCTGGCAAAGTCGAAGTCAGCATCGATAAAGCCACTGGTGGTAACTTCGAGAACCTGGTTCCGAGCACCACGCCTGCGGTGACTGACGTTACCGATACCATCGACACCTCGACTGTCAGCCTGAC
>NZ_JBFREY010000113.1:0-411 GCF_052114545.1 Pseudomonas sp. KB_12
CACATCTCTGTTGATTGTCACACCGCTATCGCGAGCAAGCTCGCTCCCACAAATGTGCCGAGTRTCGAGAAAGATGTRACGGACCGCGGCTACACCTGGGGCGAGGGTGCGCAGTAGCCGCAAAAAAGCCGGGGGCCGCTGCGCTGCCCAGCGGGAGCAAGCTCCCTCGCCACAGGGATTGCGCTTGGGTTGGAAGGATCTGTGTGTGAGCACCAGAAAAACCTGTGGGAGCGAGCTTGCTCGCGATGRCGGATTCACATTCAACATCTCTGTTGATTGTCACACCGCTATCGCGAGCAAGCTCGCTCCCACAAATGTGCCGAGTATCGAGAAAGATGTGACGGACCGCGGCTACACCTGGGGCGAGGGTGCGCAGTAGCCGCAAAAAAGCCGGGGGCCGCTGCGCTGCCC
>NZ_JBFREY010000114.1:0-409 GCF_052114545.1 Pseudomonas sp. KB_12
AGTTCACGCTCAGGCCCTGGTCAACAATCATCTTGCAGACTCTTAGCTTGAAAGCGGCGTCGAATTTTCTGTACTTCTTGGTCATGGAATATTCCTCAATAGGTGTAGTTTCACCTATTGAGGTGTCCGGGACTATTAGACCAGCTCAGTGGGTCAGCGCCGATGATGTTGGCTGTGCCGCCGTCATCGCGAGCAAGCTCAGCTCCCACAGGGCTTGATGGTGTACCCAGATATTGCAAACACCAAAGATCCATTGTGGGAGCGAGCCTGCTCGCGATAGCGGTGGGTCAGCGCCGGTGATGTTGGCTGTGCCGCCGTCATCGCGAGCAAGCTCGGCTCCCACAGGGTTGGGTGGTGTACCCAGATATTACAAACACCAACGATCCACTGTGGGAGCGAGCTTGCTCGC
>NZ_JBFREY010000115.1:0-407 GCF_052114545.1 Pseudomonas sp. KB_12
GCCGAAGGCGGCTCGATCGTTCGTTTACACCGCAACATTGACCAACGCCGCCGGCTCGCCAGTGACCGTCACCTTGAGCAACGGCGCGGTGATCAACATCGCTGCGGGTGCTACTACCGGCACCGTGACTGTCGACGCACCAAAAGATGATGTCTACAAAGACGCCGGCAAAGTTGAAGTCAGCATCGATAAGGCCACTGGCGGCAACTTCGAGAACCTGGTTCCGAACACCACGCCGGCGGTGACTGATGTCACTGACACCATCGACACCAGCACCGTTTCGCTCACCGCGACTTCRACKGTGGCCGAAGGTGGGACTGTCGTTTACACCGCGTCGGTCAACGCACCAGTCACTGATGCCCCGCTCGTCGTGACGTTGAGCAACGGCCAGACCATCACCATCCCAG
>NZ_JBFREY010000116.1:0-407 GCF_052114545.1 Pseudomonas sp. KB_12
ATCGTACCCTGCGCGCCGTTCAGCACGCCCGACAGTTCGTTGTGGTTGCGGCTGGCGCCGTCGGCCCACACCGTGGTCACCACCGAGGTCGCAAACGCCCCCGACAGCGTGCGGCAGAAGTTCATCAGGCCCGCCGCGCTGGCGGTTTCCTCGACCTTGACGCTGGCCAAGGCCAGGGCGGTCACCGGGACGAAGAAGAACGGCATGCCGAAGCCCTGGAACAGCAGCCAGTGGGCGATGTCGAAATAGCCCATCTGCTGGTTGGCCTGCGCCCGGAAGAAGGTCATCACCGCCATCCAGATCAGGCCCAGGAACACCAGCCGGCGGGCGTCGAACTTGGCCGACATGCCGGCCGCCAGCGGCGCGACCATGACGGCCGTGACGCCCAGCAGGGCCGAGACGTAGCC
>NZ_JBFREY010000117.1:0-404 GCF_052114545.1 Pseudomonas sp. KB_12
CCCTGACCCTGACCGGGGCCCAGGCGAGCATTCGCGTCGGCGACGGCACGGCGGCGGGCGCGGGCATGACCGCCACCATCGCCTCGGCGATCGGCGGGGCCGGCGAGCTGGTCAAGACCGACCTGGGAACCCTGGTCCTGACCGGGGCCGACACCTATGCGGGCGGAACCACGCTCAACGCCGGCGGCCTCTACATCAACGGCGACCAGACCGCGGCGAGCGGCGCAACGCGCGTCAACGCCGGCCTGCTGGGCGGCGCGGGCGTGATCGGCGGTTCGGTCAGCGTGGCCGACGGCGCGACCTTGGCGCCCGGCGGCTCGACCGGCGCGGCCGGAACTCTGACGATCAACGGCGGCCTGACGCTGTCGAACGGCTCGATCCTGGACTTCCAGCTGGGCCAGGCC
>NZ_JBFREY010000118.1:0-398 GCF_052114545.1 Pseudomonas sp. KB_12
CAAGCACCTGTGCATCCTGTGCATTCTTCACGCAAGGCTGGCAACTCCCCATCCTGAAGGCACACCGACCGTGGCGAGGGAGCTTGCTCCCGCTGGGGGGCGAAGCCGCCCTCGCTTTTCAACCGCTGAAGCTCTTCARCCATRCCRCCGTTGCGTCTGCTGCGCAGCCGAGCGGGAGCAAGCTCCCTCGCCACAAAAACTCCTCAGACCAGGACAGCCGCAAGCACCTGTGCATTCTTCRCGCAAGGCTGGCAACTMCCCATCCTGAAGGCACACCGACCGTGGCGAGGGAGCTTGCTCCCGCTGGGGGGCGAAGCCGCCCTCGCTTTTCAACCGCTGAAGCTCTTCAACCATGCCACCGTTGCGTCTGCTGCGCAGCCGAGCGGGAGCAAGCTCCC
>NZ_JBFREY010000119.1:0-398 GCF_052114545.1 Pseudomonas sp. KB_12
ACATCATCTTTTGGTGCGTCGACATCTTTTGGTGCGTCGACAGTCACGGTGCCGGTAGTAGCACCCGCAGCGATGTTGATCACCGCGCCGTTGCTCAAGGTGACGGTCACTGGCGAGCCGGCGGCGTTGGTCAATGTTGCGGTGTAAACGATCGAGCCGCCTTCGGCGACGCTATCGGTTGCACTCAAGGTCAGGCCGGTAGTGTCCTGCACATCGGTAACGGTGGTGTCGGCCGGAGTGGCGTCGATGTCCAGTTTTTCGTAGTTACCGCCCTGGGCGTCGTCGATCTTCACGCTCAGGTTGTCGCCGCCCGCGAGGGCGTCGTTTGGCGTAACGAAGTTTACCGAAGCGGAGCTGGCGCCGACTGGGATGGTGATGGTCTGGCCGTTGCTCAACGT
>NZ_JBFREY010000120.1:0-397 GCF_052114545.1 Pseudomonas sp. KB_12
GATAACGCAGGGTGCCCCAGCCCTGGTGCTCGCAGACCAGCCGATCCTGGGCGTCGTACTCAAAGGCCAGGGGATGATCGCTGCCGTCGTTGACGTGGACCAGCCGGCCCAGTTCGTCGTAGCGGTATTCGATGACCTGGCCGTCGGGCAAGGTCTTGACCCGCAGCCGCCCAGGCGCATCGCGCTGGTACTGGGTGAGCCGTTGCGAACCGTCCTCGCCGTACTCGGTTTTTTCCAGCAGGTGGCCGTTGAGGTCGTAGGCGTAGGCGGTGCGTTGGCCGTCGAAGCCGACTTGCTGTCGGATCAAACCGTTGGGCGTGTAGTCCAGCTGATATTTTTCGCCGGATTCGTTTTCGATTTCGGTCAGCAACAGCCGCGCCGAGTCGTAGCGGTACTT
>NZ_JBFREY010000121.1:0-388 GCF_052114545.1 Pseudomonas sp. KB_12
ATCCAGCCCTGGCTGTCGGCGGCGTTGCCGGCAAAGCTGCCCTGCCCGGCTTCACCCAGCGCGCTCTGCCAGGCGCCACGCAGTTTCGGCGCAGCCTGCACGCGGTCGAAGCGCTCGGCAACCGCGCGGCGCGACATGTCCACGCTGTCGAAGGTCGACGCTTCAGCGCGCGCATGTGCTTGTCCGGACAGGCTCTCCAGGCTCGCCGACAGGCCATCGGTTCCGCCAGACGTACGCTGCAGCGCGCCTGCGGCCACGCCGAACGCCGAGCCCTGCAGATCCGCATTGCGGTCCAGCGCGGTGAATGCCGACTGCACCCGCAGTGCCGATGCCTGTGCATTGGCGCCCAGGCCCGATGCGGCTGCCGAAACGTTGACCTGGGTCAGGT
>NZ_JBFREY010000122.1:0-385 GCF_052114545.1 Pseudomonas sp. KB_12
GTCATGCCTCGGGCATACAGAGAGATGATTTTGTCGTCGAAGCCACTCCAGCGTGTCTGGTGCTTGGCGACGAGCCGAGGTTCGAACGTGCCATCACGGTCGCGCGGGATTTCGATAGGCAACTCACCGAAATCTCCCTTCAGAACTTTCCGGCTGTGGCCGTTGCGCGTATTGCCCGAGGCGTTTGCCACCGGCTCGTGCTTTTGATGCCCCAAATGCTCGGTCATCTCGGCATTTAGCGCTTTCTCGACCAGCATCTTGGTCAGCTGCTTAAGCAGGCCGTTCTCGCCAACGAGATCTTCGGGCTTCTGATAGTTGGCTAACAGACTGCTAAGCAGCTCGTCGGGCACTTCGTGTTTGCGTGGACTCATGGTGTCTCCGGGTC
>NZ_JBFREY010000123.1:0-382 GCF_052114545.1 Pseudomonas sp. KB_12
ATCGCTTTGAAGAATGGAAAGAAAGTTTATTTAACACCATGAAAACCAAACTGAAACTTAAATAGTCAATAAGAAAATCGGGGGTTCCCTGAAAGGGTTCCGATTTTGTTGTTGACTACGCACAAAAATAAAACTTGTTAGGGTTGAAGGTGAACAAAGTGAGCCTTCAACCTGATAAACTGTTTTTCTGCCCTTTGAGCCGTTTCGGGGTGGTTTCTGGTGGCTCATAGTGGCAGAACCCCGTAAAACTCGTTACAGGCCGTTTTAGGGGCCTTCCTGACGGTCCTAAACCGTCATGGCCCTGAGCTGGAAGAGTCTTCCAGTGGGGTGGTTTTGGGGGTTGATTTTGGACCGGAACGGGCCGGTATTACCTCATCTTGAT
>NZ_JBFREY010000124.1:0-378 GCF_052114545.1 Pseudomonas sp. KB_12
GTCATGCTTGCCTTACCTTCAAAAAGTAGGATGTTAGGATTACTAGAACTTATAGTTAGCTCAATTATAGGCATAGTGATTATAATGTTGTATATTGTTATATTTAATGTATTAGGATACAAAGAAATAAAGCACTTACCTTTTGGAGACAAATTATATCAAATGAAGAGAGGAAGACGGTCATGACACATACAATTACAATAGTTGGTTTAGGTAATTATGGCATTGATGAGTTACCTTTAGGTATCTATCGTTTTTTAGAAAAAGAGTCTAAAGTATATGCTAGAACCTTAAATCATCCTGTCATCAATACGCTAAAGAAAGAAATTGAATTCGAGAGTTTCGATAGTATTTATGAAGCACATGACCGTTTTGAAG
>NZ_JBFREY010000125.1:0-371 GCF_052114545.1 Pseudomonas sp. KB_12
GTGGTTGGACGGCTCTGATCAACAACTTCCTTCATGGTGGTGATTCGACCGCACCCTCTCCAGCTTTGTCGCGCCGGTTGGGAGTTCGTTGTGTCGTAGCAAGCTGCGTTCCGACATATGGACCTGGGCATAGTCAAACTCAGTTGGAACTTTTCGGTCCGACCGGTCAGCCACCACTTTTGTATGTCCGGTCAATTTCTGCCACTGCGACGGATGGCAGGTGGACATGGTTCTCGTCGGGCGATCCCCTTGAGTTCGAACAAGCGGATCGATACTCGGCTCGCCGAATTCGGGATCGATTCGATCGACCCCTACTTCTTGAGTACTTGACGGCCCTCGGTATTCCAGCTGACCGAGACGCGTCCTACGGG
>NZ_JBFREY010000126.1:0-369 GCF_052114545.1 Pseudomonas sp. KB_12
TTCTATAACTGGCGAGTTATGAGTGAGTCAATGAGCGCCCGACGGCCCTCCGCCCAGATGCTTCCCCTGAAGGGGTGTCGCGGAGCGACTGAGGGGGAAGGGACTGCGGCGTCTGCGGCTGTTTCTGCCTCATCAGATACCCCCCCTCCGGCCCTCCCGGGCCACCTCCCCCTTCAGGGGGAGGGCCTTGGTCGGCGGACCTACCCCTGTGGGGGAGGCGATCGCGTCAGCGATCGGTGGGGGGAGTTGGTGGGTGATCGACCGACGCTTCGGAAGCTGAAAACGGCCCCCCACCGGCCTTCGGCCGCCTCCCCCCACAGGGGGAGGTTCCTTGTAGGCGGGCGCGGCTTTGCGGCCTCGCGCTTTCAC
>NZ_JBFREY010000127.1:0-367 GCF_052114545.1 Pseudomonas sp. KB_12
ATCCCGCTGTCCCGGCAGGAGCAGCAAAAGCTCATCTCGTGGCAGGACCCGCCCGCCTGGGACTCCCGGGGCCTCGACGTCGAACCCCCGGGCCGGGGCAAGTTCCTGATCAAGGTCGGCGGCCGTCCCGGCATTCCCGTCCACATCGGGCTGACCTCGATTGAGAAGAACGATGGCCTGAACGACACTGACACCCGCTGGCACGCACCGACCGAAACGCTGATGGACCCGGCAGCACCTGTGCTGCCTACAGAAGGAGGCGCGCTGTGAGTGCACCGAACCGCAAAGGAATGGGGCTCGAAGATGCCCTGCTGGTCTGGCTGGCCATCGGCGCCATCGTCATCTTCGGTGGCGGCACCTACGCCGC
>NZ_JBFREY010000128.1:0-360 GCF_052114545.1 Pseudomonas sp. KB_12
TCAGACCAGGACAGCCGCAAGCACCTGTGCATTCTTCRCGCAAGGCTGGCAACTCCCCATCCTGAAGGCACACCGACCGTGGCGAGGGAGCTTGCTCCCGCTGGGGGGCGAAGCCGCCCTCGCTTTTCAACCGCTGAAACTCTTCAACCATGYCACCGTTGCGTCTGCTGCGCAGCCGAGCGGGAGCAAGCTCCCTCGCCACAAAAGCGCCTCAGACCAGGACAGCCGCAAGCACCTGTGCATTCTTCACGCAAGGCTGGCAACTCCCCATCCTGAAGGCACACCGACCGTGGCGAGGGAGCTTGCTCCCGCTGGGGGGCGAAGCCGCCCTCGCTTTTCAACCGCTGAAACTCTTCAACC
>NZ_JBFREY010000129.1:0-359 GCF_052114545.1 Pseudomonas sp. KB_12
AGCAGGCTCGCTCCCACAGGGGGGTGGTGGTGGACACAGGTTCAAGGAACGCCGCCGATCCATTGTGGGAGCGAGCTTGCTCGCGAAAGCCGTGGGTCTGCTTGCAAGTGTGGTGAATGGGCTGCCGTCATCGCGAGCAAGCTCGCTCCCACAGGGGGGTGGTGGTGGACATAGGTTCAAGGACCGCCGCCGATCCATTGTGGGAGCGAGCTTGCTCGCGAAAGCGGTGGGTCTGCTTGCAAGTGTGGTGAATGGGCTGCCGTCATCGCGAGCAAGCTCGCTCCCACAGGGGGGTGGTGGTGGACACAGGTTCAAGGAACGCCGCCGATCCATTGTGGGAGCGAGCTTGCTCGCGAAAG
>NZ_JBFREY010000130.1:0-357 GCF_052114545.1 Pseudomonas sp. KB_12
CACCCACCATCCCAGTCGGCGCCAGCTCCGCTTCGGTAAACTTCGTTACGCCAAACGATGCCCTCGCGGGCGGCGACAACCTGAGCGTGAAGATCGACGACGCCCAGGGCGGCAACTACGAAAAACTGGACATCGACGGCAAGCCTGCCGACACCACCGTCACAGACACCCAGGACACCACTGGCCTGACACTCTCGGCAACTGACACTGTGGCCGAAGGCGGCTCGATCGTTTACACCGCAACATTGACCAACGCCGCCGGCTCGCCAGTGACCGTCACCTTGAGCAACGGCGCGGTGATCAACATCGCTGCGGGTGCTACTACCGGCACCGTGACTGTCGACGCACCAAAAGATG
>NZ_JBFREY010000131.1:0-356 GCF_052114545.1 Pseudomonas sp. KB_12
CTCTCGTCCTGGCCGTCGCGGCCGGCGTCTCGGCCGGCGCCCTGCCCGCCGCCGCCTCCGCGCACCCCGCTGCTGCGGCATCCTCCCCGATCCAGCACGTCGTCGTGATCTTCGGTGAGAACGTCTCCTTCGACCACTACTTCGCCACCTACCCGAAAGCCGCGAACACCGCGGGCGAGACGGTTCAGGGTACGGGGGCCGCGGCCTCTTCGTTCACGGCGGCCAAGAGCACGCCGTCCGACATCGCCACGCTCGCGAATGCCGGCCTGCTCGCACCGAACAACCCCAACACGGCGCAGCCGAAGCGGCTCACCCCCGGTCAGGCCGTCACCTGCGACCAGGATCATGAGTACCTC
>NZ_JBFREY010000132.1:0-355 GCF_052114545.1 Pseudomonas sp. KB_12
GGCGAGCCCCTTGGCGTCCTCAGCCGGAACCTCTGCGCCGACCTTGCCGGTCGCCGGCAGGGATCCGGCCACGAACGGCAGCTGACCGGAGGTGTAGACGAGACCCGCATGCACACGGGCGGGCACGTAGGCGGCCACCGGAGCGGCGACGGACGGGAGCTCGATGCCGAGCTCGGCGAGACGGGCGCTGATGGTCATGCGGATTCTCCTTCGAACTGACGCGCGGCGTCTGCCGCCGCGGAAAGACCGGTGTTGGCGGCCGCGTCGCCGCCGACCGGACGCTTGAGGTACGCGACGAGCCCGCCCTCGGGCCCTGTCACGACCTGCACGAGCTCCCAGCCCTGCTTGCCCCAGT
>NZ_JBFREY010000133.1:0-350 GCF_052114545.1 Pseudomonas sp. KB_12
TAATAAATCCCTGGAATTTTTGTTGTTATTTGAGTGTAACAGTTTCCGAAAGGAATGATTTCTTATTAGCATCGTTTTACTGAAACAGACAGTTAAACCATGTCAAAAGGCATAACGCCGGAGAATATCGCGTACTCAGCGGGCTGGCAGCCGACACAATGTGCATCAGGGAGGATGATTTACCGCGGATGACAGGAATTTATCAGTATAAGCGTGAAACCATTAAAGCGCCCGTTCAGGCACTATGATTATTACGCTGTTTACTGCTCCGCACCATGCCACGGCAGAAGTAAGCACCGGCCGAAAAATATCGGCAAGCTTAACGCTGACCGGCCTCTACGGTTATGCCC
>NZ_JBFREY010000134.1:0-350 GCF_052114545.1 Pseudomonas sp. KB_12
GCCAGAGGTCCTGCTGCACGCTGACGCGGGGCGAACCGTCCGCATGCGGATCTTCTATGACGCGATAGCCCGGATGGCCGCCGCCGACCCGCGTCGTCTTCATCGCCCGGCTGGCGGCCAGGTCGGCCGGGCCCAGCGAAATCCCCTGCATGCGCGGGCTGGCGCCGGCGATCTGCTCGACGTTCATCACCCCTTCGGCCGTCTCCAGGATGGCGTGCAGCAGGATCGGCCGGGTGACGCCGTGCTTGGCCTCCAGCGAGGCCAGCAGCTGGTCGATGTAGAAGATGTCCCACGGCCCCTCGACCTTGGGGACCATGATGACGTCGATCTTGTCGCCCGCCTTCTCGACC
>NZ_JBFREY010000135.1:0-341 GCF_052114545.1 Pseudomonas sp. KB_12
GTACTCAATTGGATGAGGGTAATTAGCTATCCAACTCAATAGCTTATAGTAGTTGTCATCCCGGCCGTAGCGCAGCGGAGCGCCGGGATCTCSCACRGTTCAGAACCTGCCRACGTGGGAGATCCCGGCTCTRCGGAYCGCTGACGCGCTCCTCCGGCCGGGAAGACACGTTTCTTTGCRCGCCAATTGAGTCCAGGCTCTAGTCTCCCAGCCTCTCCCCCGCCGCCTTCGCCGCCGCAACACCCGTGGCGAAACAGGCCTGCAGCAGGTAGCCGCCGGTGGGCGCCTCCCAGTCCAGCATCTCGCCGGCCAGGAAGACGTCGGGCCGCGCTTTCAGCGCC